>JAUNBK010000001.1 GCA_030527105.1 Planctomycetia bacterium | reverse complement strand
GAAAAGAAAGCCCCTACCTTTGGGAGGGGTACGCCCGACAGGGCGGGGGGTGGGTAAAATGGCGGAACGACGTTCTATTGGGCAAATTACGATAGAACGTCTCTTTCCCATTTTACCCCGCCCACCCCAGTAGCCTGATAGCTACCGCCCCTCCCCAAGGGTGGGGCTTGGGGAACGAATCCGAAAAATTCAAGTGGATAAAGTATATTTATCTCGGCGCTAATCCCCCTGGGAACTTTCCGCCAAGAAAAATGGGGGAATGGAAATATCCGCGTCGTCAAGGCAAATCGTATTTTCCTTAATCAGCAGATAAATATTAACGATGGAAGTAGTAAAATTTCTGGATTTATCCAAAACCTTTCTTAAAAATTCGTTTTCCCGCGTTTCCTTTTTTTGTCCGCAGATGACGCAGAAGACGCAGATGAGATTTTATTTCCATCTCCATCTTCTGTGGAAACTCTCCTGCATTGCCAATTGCTCCACCGATGTTTTCAAAATGGCAAACGTAGCAAACAAATTCTGGATGTACTCTAACAAGAAATAACAAAGGCCGGCAACAGTTTCCTGAACCGGCCTTTTTCGCGAGAGAAAAATTTACCTTCACATCGTTCGCAGGGAGTGTTTCACCACACCCCAAATCTGCAATTCAGTATCTTCCGGGATGATAATCGAAGGATAGTCGGGATTTTCACTCTTCAATTCCACATGAGTATCCGTTTTCTCAAGTCGTTTGACGGTGAATTCATTATTCAGAACTGCAATCACAATGTCGCCGTTCTGCGGCTCGACACTCTTGTCAACGACAAGGACGTCATCCGCAAAAATCCCTGCACCAATCATCGAATCCCCTGTTGCGCGAACGAAAAACGTCGACGCGGGATTCTGAATCAGCCAGGCATTCAAATCCAGCATTTCTGCAGGAGCTCCTTCTGTTACCGCAGGAAAACCGGCGGGGACCATATTACCGTAAAGAGGATAAATGTCCCCTTTTCGGTGAATGAAGTTGATGATCTGATCCACCATTGCTTCAGGCACTCGAATTGCCTTGGTCGGTACGCCAAACTTTCCAGTTCCTTTCGGACGTCCTGCACCTTTTCGTCTTCCACCACGAGGCATTGTAAAACCCTTTTCAAAAAATGATAGCATTCATTACAGCCGAAACTGTAAAAAATAAAAAAACAGTCCAATCATTTCGTTAATAGAACCCTCCTTCTGAAAATTTCCTCATCCTTCCCGGCACAACCAGTGTTACGAGGAACGCTTTGGAAATCTCCTTGTAGAAAAAGGTATAACGAAAAAAATTTCAGGAAACGACAAAACAATATTCAGAGTATAATCATCCAAAAATTTTACCGAAACCTATCCATTTTCACAATATTTCCTTTTCATTACTCTTTTACAAAATTTTCCCTCAAAAAAATTGCAAAATGAAGGAAACACAAGGTCATATTGCAAAAAACACTATAGCAATATAATCCATTACACCACGTTTCCATCGTAATGAAAAGCCCCCCCTCACCCATTTCAACCCCAAAAATCTCTATTTTTTAAAAATTTTCTCATAAATTTTACACTATTTTTACTTTCGGGAGACTTTTTTTAAGAGGGGGGCATCTTTTTTTCCTTCATTTGTGTTTGGGTACGCTTTTTACACAATACGATAAAAAGGTTTTGTCGGGTTTTTCTATTTTTTTTGCAATTCGTGCAAAATCGATTTTATTGGAAACTTGAAAGAGTTTTTGGAGTTCCTTTTCATGAATGACGATAAGACAAAAATCTTCGTTTCCGTTTTCCGAGTCCTTTTATAAAAAGAACGTGGAAAAATCCAACCCAACTCCCGTTTCACATTTCGTTGATTTTTCAAAGGATAATCTATGTACGTTTTGTCACCTTTCCTGGTTTCCCGATTTTGGCGAAAAAAAACGCATTGGAAGAAAATATTGAGGATTTTAACTGTTTTTTTAATCATTATTTTATTTTTCCTTTCGCAAAATCTCTCAGCGCAACGTCCGGGAGGAGGCTGGTTTCGTCCCTCACAACAGCAAATCAACGATGCCAAACGACTCCTGCCGCCTGAAAACACGATGTCGACCTCCCGGCTGGCAATCAGCAATATCGAACCGGCTCCAGAAACAACCGTTCCTGCCGAGCAGCATGCGATTTCCTCCTTTTTAAGACACGAGCTGAACCTCTCCTCTTCGGATGTCCAGCCGATGGAGTTACGGGTTCCTTCCGCGGGGAATCGAGCTTCTGCGGAGATTGTCGGATTCAGTATTCGCGAGGCGGTGGAAGGGATTACTCGACGGAATTTAACGGCAACGTACAATCGTTGGCGAGGGTACCTTCAGAGCGAATTACAAAAAACGAACGGCCTTTATACCGGTTCCGAAGTCAACGGTCTGGGTCGTTTGCAGTGGTTCCGGGAGGTGATGGCCGATCCCCTGAAAGCCCCCTTGGAGGCGGAACAATTTACCAGTAAACTGCATCAGGACTTATGCGACGGCCCGGCTGGCTTGCGGCGAGGGATTTTGCGGGCAGCGGAGAAAGTCGATTTAGACCCTAATATTTTCAAATATACCAACTTCGATTCCCGAAAAACGTACCGTACCGCTTTGAAACTTCTGGAGCAGAATCTGGTCGATGCGCATTTGTTGCACAGCCGGGCGCTGGAGCCACTCACGAAGGAGGAGTTGCGTTATTTCAAAATCAATGCCAACACGGCTCTGACGCTGCGAACCAGCGTTGGCCATACCGTTTCCGCCCGCGCGTCGGCTCGGCAGTTGATTCTTCTGATGCAGAAAATGGATCGTGCCGCGATGTTTGAGGGGCTGGCCAAACTTGCTCTTGTTACCGATCCGTTATGGCTTGCCGCCATTCACAAGATTCCTGAGCAGGACAGTTGGGAAGACGAACCGCTCGTTCTGGAAGGTGTCACAGGGTCGATTGTCCGGCTGATAGAGACGCAGGCGGGTCTGATTGTCATCGGTGGGCGGGATGACAACACCTACGAATTGGAAAAAATGAAGCAGGTCTGTGCGATTATTGATTTGGGAGGAAACGATACGTATCTGGAAGGTGTCGTCGATTTGGATCGTCCGGTATTGGCGATTGTAGACCTTTCAGGAAACGATACGTACCGTGGCAATCTGCCCGCGATTCAGGGGAGTTCCCTGATGGGGATTTCCATTCTGGTGGACTGCCAGGGAAATGACCAGTACATTGCTCAACATTTTGCCCAGGGTTCGACGATTGGAGGAGCCGCGGCGCTTATCGACATGGAAGGGGACGATGTTTATCGTGGCATCCGGCGGGTTCAGGGAACAGCCATTGGCGGAATAGGGCTGTTGCTGGATCGACGTGGCAACGACACTTACCGTGGCGCAATGTGGGCACAGGGAGTGGGGCAGACCCTGGGAATTGGCATTTTGGAAGACTGCACGGGCGACGATACCTATTACACCGGTGGCATGTATTTCGACTCCTACCCGGAAACGCCCGGTTACGAAGGATGGGGACAGGGCTTGGGAACAGGAATTCGTGGCGTGGCCGCGGGAGGAATCGGCGTTTTTCTGGAAGGGGAAGGGGACGATACCTACGAATACGATTACATTGCCCACGGTGGTGGATACTGGATGGGGCTAGGCTTTTTCCGCGATTTTGCGGGAAATGACAAACACCAGGGTTCCACCTCCGTCATGTGGGATGGTTCCCCACGCCGGGAACGCAAATTCCAACGTTTCAGCACCGGATTTGGTTGTCATTACGCGGCAGGATTCTTCTTCGAGGATGGCGGCAACGACACTTACTGGGCCTCCATCATGTCGATTGGTTTTGCCTGGGATTGCGGTATTGCGTACTGCTACGATTTCCAGGGAAACGATGTTTGGACCGGTGCCGGTAACGGGAATCAGGGTCAGGGAGCACAGGCCAGTTTGGGAATGTTGTTTGACTTCAAGGGTGACGACCTCTACCACGGTTCCAGCCAGGGTTACGCTTCCGGCAACATCACGTACCACCAACCACCCTATTGCGGCGGCAATTTCAGTTTCTGCATCGATTACGGTGGCAAGGATGGGTATGGTTCCCGCGCCGCCAATAATTCGTATGTTCGTCGGGGAACGTCGGGAGGATTCCTGATCGACCGTCCCGACGTGGAAGAACTTCGGGCACAGCAGATGGCCGCAGAAGAAGAAGCGAAAAAAGAAGCGGCCAAAGACATTACCGTCAGTGCCACCACGCAGCCGGAATAACCCTGGTACTTCATCCGGTGGAAAGGCGTTTTTCGTTTTTCTGCCGGATTTTTCTTTTCAGGAAGGATACACCCGCCGCATTCGGGATGAGGGGATGTTCATTTCCTGCCGATATTTGACGACGGTCCGACGTTGGATCGGAAATCCTGCCTCGGCCAGTCGCTGGGTGATTTTCTCATCACTCAACGGTTGGGAGCGATCTTCTTTTTCAATCCATTCCCGAATTTTTGCCTGAATGGCATTTCGGGAAACATCTTCCCCAGCCTCGCCACTCTGTTGCGTGGTTGCCACACCGGAGACGAAAAATTTTCGCAATGGCAAAATCCCCCGCGGTGTCTGCATCCACTTGTCGTCCACGGCCCGGCTGACCGTCGTGACATGAATCCGCAACTCGTCGGCAATCTGCTGCATTTTCAGAGGTCGCAGAGCCTCTTCCCCCTGTTCCAGAAACGCTTTCTGGTAATCGACAAGAGCCTGCGCCACACGCAGGAGCGTTGTTTGTCGTTGTTCGATCGCTTCCATCAACCATTTGGCGGCGGAGAATTTTTGCCGAAGATATTCCCGTGTCTGCGACGGCACCCCCTTGTCGTGAATCCAGTGCTGATAATCGCCATTGACCGTCAACGTAGGAATTTCACTCTCCTCCAAAACGACGCGATAGTTTCCATTTTCCAGCCGAAAACAATAGAGATCGGGAACGATCGTGGAAGCGACTTCCTGCCGATAATCACGTCCAGGATCGGGATTCAGGCAACGGATACGACGCAGCAAAGTGTCCAGAAAATCTTTCGTCCAACCTGTCACTTTCAGAACATACGGCACTCGATTATGCCCGACATCTTCCAGGTAATGCGTGATGAGCAGCCGCAATTCCCGCCAATGCTCTTCATGCGGCTCCAATTGCAGCAAAAGCGAATCTTTCCAGTCTTTCGCTCCGACGCCGGGGGGATCCATTTTCTGAAGAATTTTCAGCGCCTTTTCCCCCAACGGCAGCAACGCAGGTTCTTTTTCCAGGATCGTCTCCAGAGGTTCCCGCAAAAAACCATGGGAATCGAGACTGTAGATGAGAATTTCCACCGTCTCCCGCAACGATTCGTCCAAATCGAGCCACCGCAACTGTTCGGAAAGGACATCCTGCAACGTCTGCGATCGGGAAGGTACATTCGCCATCACATCGGCATGGCGTTCCGACGCTTCTTCAAGTGCCGCACGCGAGGGACGTGAATTTTCTTCCTGATAATCCGAAATCTCCTCACGCATGTTGTCCAGACGCTCAAAATCGTCCTTCTCATCCCCACGGCCAATCACAATTTCCTTATCGTCCACCGAAACCGGCCTTCCCTCCCCTTCCGATTCGGGGGGAAATCCTTCGCCTGGCTCCTCCTGAAGCATTTCCAGTACCGGATTTTCCTGCAACTCCTCCTGAATCCGTTCCTGCAATTGCTGAATGGGAAGCTGCAACAATTCCATGGACTGAATCATGCGCAGTTTCAGAACCTGTTTTTGCACCTGACGCTGTTGCTGTCCCAGAGATTGCCGCATCCCCATAAATTCCGTCCGTTTCTTCGTTCAACCGCTACAGTTGAAATCCCCGACGCCCTTCCAGCGCATCTTTCAGAATATCCTTGTTGACAAATTCCAACACACTTCCCGTCGTCACACCACGTGCCAGACGAGTGATTTTCACCGGATATTCCTGCAATAACCGCCCGATGTAAAAAGCGGTCGCGTCCCCTTCCATATTCGGATTCGTCGCCATGATCATTTCCCGTACTTCACCCGTGGCAACTCTTTTTTCCAACGCCTTGAGCGTCAAATCATCCGGCCCGATTTTCTCCGTTGGCGAAAGGCGTCCCAGCAAAACGTGATACAATCCATGAAACGCCCCCGTCTGTTCCAGTGCCAACAAATCCCGTGGCTGCTCCACCACACACAACAGACTCCTCTCTCTGGCCGGGTCTTTACAAATATCGCACAACTCGTCCACCGCCAGATTATAACACTGGCGACAGTAGCGGATATTCGTCTTCACATCCCGAATCGCGTCCGCCAGAGCCAAAATCTCCTCCTGTTTGGCTATCAGCACATGATACGCGAAACGCTCTGCCGTTTTCCGTCCCACACCGGGGAGTTTGGTAAAACAGGTCGTCAGATTTTTAATCGATTCCGTTAAATCAGCCATTTTTCACTTCATTAAATGGGTCAATCCGGGAATTCCCGCTTCCTGGGCAAATTTTTGAATCTGATTTTTATATTCCGCCTGAATTTCTGCCGCCAACGTTTCGATAGCCTGCTTCAAAAGCATTTCCAGCGTATCTTTTTGCTCCGGCAACAAAAGAGATGGATCAATCGCGACACTCTGAATTTCCGCCAAACCATTCGACTGAATTTCCACACCCACCACTTCCCGCGTCGTTTCTCCCATCCCTTTACGAACGCATATTTTCCGAGCGGCCAGTTCTTTTTTAGCCGTCTGAAACTTTTCCCCCATCGACATGGCCATCGTCATCAGAGAACTCAAATTGCCCATTCCACCGAACATAATCACTCCTTCTTTCTGCCCACTCTCCTGAAAATCTTTTTCACTCAGGAAAGAGGTTCCGTCCGAATCACCTTCCCGCCCAGAATCTCCTCCGCCGCACGAATGAGCGGGTGATCCAGACATCGGTTACTCTCTTCCAGTAAATTACGTGGTTTCTTTTCTGCCGGAGCTTCTTCCAGCACAAATTTCACCGTCACACTCTTTTTTCGCCACTCCGACAACCCTTTTGCCAATACTTCCGGCACCCCCGCCTCTTCCGATTTCGAGACCGCAAACCGATATTTCGTCGGATAAAGCACCTCCCACAACGCCCCGCTCTCCCTCACCTCCAGACTTTGAAAATCCTTCAACGCATCAGCATATTCCAGATTATTGTCCGAAATGGCCTGAATCAGCACTTTTTCAGGAGAAATCGCTTCCCCCAGCGACGCTGGCATGGCAGATTCCTCTTCCGCGTCTGGTAATGGTTCCTCGGCCAACGCGGGAGCAGGTTTTCGCGGCTCTTCTTGCTCCACCGGAGGTTGCGGAGTTATGGGGATGGCCGCAGAGGAAACTTCCCCCGTCGGTTCGGGCTTTTGCTCACTGCTAAACGACCGCAACAATCCTGGCGGAGGGACAATCCCTTCCCGAGGCGGTTCGAGTTCCTGAATCGGACGCGTTTCAATCGGACGATTTTCTTTTATCGGCGTTTTTTCCTGGAGTTGCCCAACAAAATTTGCCAGATTGACCCAATTTTGCAAGGAACTGATCCGTACCAGCACCATTTCCATCAATAAACGGCTCTGCGTACTGAGTTTCATCCGACCCAGCGTATGGTCAATCATCTGCATGGCGGCCAGAATCGCATCCATCCCCCACTCCTGGGCACATTTCCGCAACGTTTCCTCATGCGTCCGTGAGGCATAGAGCAGACTTTCCCCCCCGCAACCTGCCTGAAGAACCATCATATCCCGGAAAAAGCCGAATAATTGTTCCAGCAGCAAACCCGATTCGGAACCTTGCTGAATCGCCATCTCCACCGTTCGTAAAACATTGGCCGCGTCATGCTGTGTCAAATCCCGCAACAACGCGATCAGAACATCTTCCCGCACCATTCCCAGCAACTGGAGTACATCCTGCAAGGTGATATGGGACGGAGCAAACGAAAGAAGCTGTTCCAAAAGCGACTGACCATCCCGCATCGACCCTGCCGCGCGTCGTGCCAACAACATCATGGCATCGTCATCCGCTTCCAACCCTTCCGAAACGACAATCTCTTTCAATCGTCTGGCAATTTCCGAAGTCTGAATCCCCGAAAACTCAAATTTCAAACATCGGGAGAGAATCGTGATCGGAATTTTTCCCACTTCCGTGGTGCAGAAAATGAATTTGACATATTCCGGTGGCTCTTCCAGCGTTTTCAACAGAGCATTAAACGCCTCCATCGTCAACATGTGTACTTCATCAATGATAAAAATCTTGAAACGTGCCCGCACGGGTCGGATATTCACATTTTGCCGCAGCATCCGAATTTCATTGATACCACGATTGCTTGCCCCGTCGATTTCCAGCACATCCAGGTCTTCTCCCGTGCTGATTCCCTGGCAGATTTCGCACACATTGCACGGCGTCACCGTCGGACCATGGATACAGTTCAGCGCCTTGGCAAAAATCCGTGCCGTCGATGTTTTTCCCACCCCTCGGGCACCGGTAAAAAGGTACGCGTGGCCAATCCGGTTGTTTAAAATAGCATTCGAGAGAGTCCTTGCGACCTCCTCCTGCCCCACAAGTTGATCAAAAAGCTGCGGGCGATAGCGCCTTGCGACCACCTGATACTCGTGTTCCGTCTCCATCGACCTCTCCTGACAATTCGACTCTCCATTTACCAACCCTGCTATTCTACCCGAAATTCCATCCTTTTCAAGGGCACACCCCAACTTTTCAATGATTCATGGACGAATGATGCGTGGAGAGATCAGGCACGCTCCCAGGGAAATGCCAGAATTTCATCGATTGTTTTAGCGCCCGTGGCAATCATGACCAGGCGATCGACCCCCACCGCCGTTCCCGCACATGCTGGCAGCCCCACCTCCATCGCCGCCAGAAGCCGACTCTCATCCGGGAGAATCTCCTTGCCATCCAATCGCCGCAACGCATTGGCAACCTTATTCCGACGACGCAATTCCCGCGCATCCCCCAGTTCGTGATAACCGTTGGCCAACTCCATCCCCTGTACGTAAAGCTCAAACCGCTCCGCCACATCCCCTCGCGTGATGGCCAAAGCAGCCTGTGTGGCGGGAAAATCGTAAAGAATCAACGGTGACTCCCACCCCAATTGCGGCTGAATCGTCTCACTCAAAAGAAAATCGAGCCAATCATCCCGATTGCCCGTTTCGCTCTCCTCAAAACCTTCCGGGATGGTGAGGTTTCGCTGTCGGGCAACATCTGCCAATTCCGCAATCGACGCTGTGTGAGGATTGAGCTGAAGCACCTCTTCAAACACCTGCCGATACGTTTTCCGGGATGCCATTCCACGAGCAAGAATTGCCTGCTGGAATTCATCCAGAAAATTGATCCCCCGCACCCCATCATCCCCCGGACGATAATACTCCAACATCGTAAATTCCGGGTTATGCAGCGTTCCTCGCTCCTCTTTCCGAAACACATGTCCCATCTGCCAAATGGGAACGTCGGGAAACGCGGCCAGAAAACGCTTCATCCCAAATTCCGGCGAAGTCTGCAAAAAATAACGTTTTCCACCCAATTTCACCGTCATCGGATCCAAATGACGATCCACGACCGTATCGGCAGAAAGAATCGGCGTTTCCACCTCCAAAAACTGGCGACTTTCAAAAAAATGTCGGATTTTTCGGAGGATTTCCGCCCGTTGACGAAGTTTTTCCAGCGTGGCGGTGGGACGAAAAGAAGATTTCATAAAAATTTCAGAAAAAAATAACGTTATCAAATAATTCGGAAAACTTTACGATTTCGGTATTGTCCGGGGGTGGCTTGAAATTTGGAAATGCCTTCGACCAGCACTTCCATTGGCTCGTCGGTATCTTTTCCCAACGCAATCGTATCCCCCAGTTTCCACTGCGCCAGTGCCTGCGGCGTCACTTTGACTCCCGGCAACTGAACGGAAACATGGACCAACGTTTTCGCCACCGTATCCACCGCGTCGGAAGGGTGAATCGCATGCCCGGCACGTTCCTGCCACGGAATTTCCTGCTGAGGCACCACGACCGGTACATTTTCCTGCAACGACTTTTCAGGAAATCGTTTTTCATAGTGCGTCAACCAATTCTGGCACACTTCCGCGGGGAGAAAAAACAAGACTTCCCCCGTCGTATTCCCCACAGCCAGCATACATTCCAGAATCAGCACCATTTCCCCACCCAGCCACGGAGCCGTCTCGGAAAACGTCATTTTTCCGCACTCCTCCCGCGACACCCCGGAAAGTTCCTGCCAGTGCTCTGCCAACGGCATTTCCAATGAAAGGCAAAGTTTTCGGAAAAGTTTTTCTTCCACACGGGTAAGATGGACACATGATTCCTGACGGGATGGCAAAAAAGACGCACTTCCTAAAAGACGGTCCAAAAGAGCCAGTAAAAAATTCCAGGGCAAAGCGACCCCCCAGGAGGCGGCGGAGGGCCATGATGCTCCACCCTGGATAACGACAAAATCTCTTTTTCCGGCAGGTATTTCGGCGGAAGCGTATTGCCAGTTCTGCTGACGGATTTCACGCACCTCCCAAACCACCGGCTGGTGAAACAAAGCCTCCAGCCGAGAAACGGTTTTTTCTC
This sequence comes from Planctomycetia bacterium, assembly GCA_030527105.1. Taxonomy (GTDB): domain Bacteria; phylum Planctomycetota; class Planctomycetia; order Pirellulales; family Thermoguttaceae; genus RGIG3701. The sequence continues at coordinate 105,384 of JAUNBK010000001.1, read as the reverse complement.
CTGCCAACGTGAAAAGCTCTCCCAGAAAATTCATCCGGGAACGGGAAAAACGGACTTTCGACCGTAAATTCAGTGGCCGAATGACAGAAGTCTCCTCTTTCACCGAACCTGTCCTTCTCCGTAGACAACATATTTGTAGCTGGTCAATTCCCGTAAACCACACGGACCGCGTGCGTGAAACTTGTCCGTACTGATTCCAATTTCCGCACCCAGCCCAAACTCCCCACCATCGTTGAAACGGGTGCTGGCATTGATCATGACGGCCGACGAATCAATCCGCAACGCAAATTCCCGCGCCGCCGCCAGATTTTGGGTGACGATCGCTTCGGTATGGCGGGAACTGTAGTGATTGATGTGCCGAATAGCCTCGTCGAGCGAATCGACCACGACACACGAAATGACCGGACCGTGATATTCCTTGTAATAATCCTCCTCCGTGGCCGCGATCGCTTCGGGAATGCGCTGGCAAACCGTCTCATCTCCACGGATTTCCACCCCTTTATCCAGGAGTGCCCGAGCCACTTTCGGCAGGAGCGTCCCGATCAAGTCGCGGTGCAACACCAACGATTCCGCCGCGTTGCAAACTCCCATTCGCTGGCATTTCGAGTTCAGCACGATTTCCAGAGCCATTTTCTCCTCTGCCGAAGCATCCAGATACACATGGCAGTTTCCGGCAAAATGTTTGATTACCGGCATCGTCGCTTCCGCGCAAACCCGACGAATCAGCCCTTCCCCACCGCGTGGGATACAAACGTCGATAAACTGATTCAACTTCAAAAAGGCTCCCACCGCCGCACGATCCGTCGTATTGACCAACTGCACCGCATCGCGGGGAATGCCGACTTCCATCGCTGCCTGGGAAAGGAGTTCCGCAATTTCCTGACTGGAGTGAATCGCTTCTTTGCCGCCACGCAGAATCACCGCGTTGCTGCTTTTGACGCACAATGCCGCCGCATCAGCCGTCACGTTGGGACGTGATTCGTAGATAAAAAAGACCACTCCAAGCGGAACGCGGACTTTCTGAACGTCCAAACCATTGGGACGAACCTGGGAAGAAATCACCTCTCCCACCGGATCGGGCAATTTCGCGATATATTCCAGCGCCAGAGCAATCTCTTCCACCCGATCATTGGTCAACCGCAACCGATCAATTTCCGCCTCCGTCAAACCGTAATCGGGAGCTGCCGCAATATCTTTGGCGTTGGCTGCCAGGATTTTCGACGAATGTTTCCGCAGCAATCGGGCACTTTTGTTCAGCCAGTCATTTTTCTGTCTCCCCGTCACACTGGCGAGAGCTTCCGAGGCTTTTTTAGCTCGTTGAGCCACATCGTAACAATATTGTTCCAAATCTTCAATCATGCCGCCGTTCCTTTCCTTCATGGACAGATTTTCTTCAGTATGCCAAAAGAAAAGCAAAATGTCAATGGGAAAAGACTCCTTTTTTTCAAATTTTTTCGGGTGGAGGATTTTCTCTTTCGGAAAAAATGTTATACTATAGTATACGGTACATCGTTTTCAAGGTGGAAAATCCGGCAAAGATGAAAAACAAATCGCAATTCATTGATAAGGGAAGAGTGGTTGGGAATGACACAGCAATGGAAAGTGGAACTGGAACGTTTGCGTGATGGTGACGCGGTTGTCTGGGAAACAGAACTCCACACTCCAGACGCAATGGATCAACTGGGACAAGCTCTGGAATCGGTCTTGCCGGCGGGGACGGTGGTGGCCTTGCACGGAACTTTGGGGGCGGGGAAGACACGATTGGTTCAAGCCGTGGCTCAGGCAACTGGCATTCCGGCGGAAAACGTCACGAGTCCGACTTTTGTCCTCATCCAGGAATACCTCCAGGGAAGACGGCCACTTTATCATTTCGACGTGTATCGTTTGAAAGACGAAGCGGAATTTTGGGAATTGGGGCCGGAAGAATATTTCGACAGCGACGGTCTGACCTTTATCGAATGGGCGCAGAAAGTGGAGGCATGTTTGCCGGAATCGTATTGGGAGATTTTCCTGACGCAGACCGGGGAATATTCGCGTCACGTCCAAATCCGCCTGGCCGGACGAGTTCCCTCCAACCCGTAATCACGACCAAATTCAAAAAAATGGGAATCCATTCATGTTTGTGGAAATGACGTTATCCAAAATTGTTCTGTGCGAAACCGAAAACCGCAGTTTTCTTTTTTTGCGAGAACTCCACGGCAGTCGGGAAATGTTTCTCACGATTGGTATCCTCGAAACGTTCATGCTCAAACGGATGCTCAACGGAGAACCTTCCGCCCGGCCATTGACGCATGAACTGATTTGTGGTATCATTCAACAACTCGGTGGTGATTTCGAGAGTATCCTTATCGATCGTTTGGAAGACAACATTTTTTACGCCAAATTACGAATCCGGCAAAAAGGTGTCTGGAGGGAGGTGGACGCGCGTCCCTCCGACGCTATTACATTGGCCGTGACCCATGTTCCCATGCGTAAAATTTACGTCCACGAAAAGGTGTTGGAACAGTTGGAGATAGAACCTTGATTTTTTCTTTTCTTCTGTTCGCCTCCAGGAAATGACCACTGTAAAGATGTCCAAAAAACAAGAAAACGCATTAAATTCTCGTCAAACTCCCATGATGAAACAGTATTTGGAGGCCAAGTTGGCTTATCCCAATGCGATTTTGCTGTTTCGGATGGGCGATTTCTATGAAATGTTCCACGACGATGCCCGACTGGCCGCACGGGTATTGAATCTGGCACTGACAAGTCGCGAAAAGGGTGAAAACGCCATGCCGATGGCAGGTTTTCCCTACCATCAGTTGGATTCTTATGTGGGCAAACTGATTCACTCGGGGTATCGCGTGGCGGTCTGCGAACAGGTGGAAGACCCCAAACAGGCCAAAGGGCTTGTCAAACGGGAAGTAACCCGTCTGGTGACGGCAGGCACGTTGACGGAAGATGATTTATTGGATCCACGGGAAAGTAATTATCTGGCGGCGGTCGTCGGGGAAGAGCCGGTGGGGATTGCCTGGGTAGACCTTTCGACCGGGCACTTTCAGGCCGCCGCATTTCCCAAGTCGCGAATTCTGGATCAGTTAGCCCGAATCCACCCAACGGAATGCCTTTTGTGCGAAGGGGAAAAACTTCCCGACTGGATGGCGGAAAAAATCATGGTCTCCTACTGTCCCTCCTGGTGTGCCGGGCTGGACTTTGCGATGCAGGAATTGACCGCTCATTTTCGGGTTCTGAATCTGGAAGGGTTCGGTTTTCAGGCCAATCTTCCCACCGATCGCCAGGCAATTCGTGCCGCAGGAATGATTTTGAACTATCTCAAAGAGACGCAGAAAGTCTCCCTGGAACATATTGATTCGCTGAATGCCTACCACACTGGCGAAGTTTTGGAAATTGACGAATCGAGTCGGCGGAGTCTGGAAATTTCGCGGACGCTGCGGGATGGAAAACGGGAAGGGTCGCTTTTATCGGTGCTGGACGGAGCGGTCACATCGATGGGGTCGCGGTTGTTGGCCGATTGGGTTGCCAGTCCTCTTACTTCGATCGAGATGATTCGACTGCGGCAGGATGCCATTGCGGAGTTTTTGGACAAAGTGAACGTCGCGTCGGAGTTGCGAAAATTGCTCCGGGGAATTTACGATCTGGAACGGCTTCTCTCCAAAATGGCGACGGGAAGAGCCACACCGAAAGATTTGTACGCGATTGGGCAGACGTTGAACGTTTTGCCCCCTCTGAAAGAGGAGTTGTCGCAATGTCAGGGAGAATTGCTCCAACGCATTACACGGGAAATTGATACTTGCCCGGAGGTGGCGAAAATTCTTATGGAGGCGATTCAGTCTCCCCCTCCTCTGCTGTTGACAGAAGGGGGAATTATCCGTTCGGGGTATCACGCGAAATTGGATGAGTTGCGGGAACTGGCTTCCGGGGGACGGCAATGGATTTCCCGCTATCAGGCCGAAGAGCAGGAACGCTCAGGTATCCAGAATTTGAAGGTGGGATACAACAAAGTTTTCGGGTTTTACATTGAAGTCAGCCATACGCAACGGGAAAAGGTGCCGGAGGATTACATCCGTAAACAGACGATTAAAAATGCGGAACGGTATATCACGCCGCGTCTGAAAGAGTATGAGGAAGTGGTTCTGTCGGCAGATGAAAAGGCGAAGGAATTGGAACGGCAACTTTTCCTGGAACTGCGGGACAAGACGTTGCAATACCGCCGTCGGATGAAGATGACCTCAATGGTTCTGGCGGAGCTGGATGTTTTACTCAATCTGGCGGAACTGGCACGGCAGCGGAACTATTGCCGACCGATCGTGACGGAAAGGAGTGAGTTGGAAATCCTCGACGGACGCCATCCGGTATTGGATACGTTGACACCCAGTGGTGAATTTGTTCCGAACGATGTGATTTGCGACGATGATCGCGGGAAAATCCTCCTCATTACCGGGCCGAACATGGCGGGGAAAAGTACTTACATTCGGCAGGTGGCTCTGTTGACGCTGATGACGCAAATGGGGAGTTACATTCCAGCCCGGGAAGCCAAAATCGGCATTGTGGACAAGATTTTCACCCGCGTGGGAGCCAGCGATGAACTGGCGCGGGGGCAGAGTACGTTCATGGTGGAAATGATGGAGACGGCCCGGATTCTGAACATGGCGACGGAGAAAAGTCTGGTCGTGTTGGACGAAATCGGGCGAGGAACAAGCACTTACGATGGCATTTCGCTCGCTTGGGCGATTATCGAGTACCTGCACGAACGGATTCGTTGCCGGACGCTTTTTGCGACGCATTATCACGAGTTGACAGAATTGACCAATTCGCTTTCCCGGCTGCGGAATTTGAACGTGGCGGTGCGGGAGTGGAATGACGATGTGGTTTTCCTGCACAAAATTATCGAGGGCGCGACGGACAAAAGCTACGGAATTCATGTGGCACGTCTGGCAGGAGTTCCGGCGGAAGTTTTGGATCGAGCCAGAGAAATCCTTCAACAAATGGAGGAGAAAGAGGACGACGATTCCCCCGATTCGGAAAAAGAGCCGAAAAAAAAGAAGAAAAGTCCCGGCCACGCCAAAATTCGGACGCAGGTGGGGAATGTGCAGTTCGTCCTGTTCGACCCGCAAGACCATCCGATTGTGGAAGAAATCCGGGGGATGAATCTGCATCACGTCACGCCCATGCAGGCGTTGCAGCTTCTGGAGCATTGGAAAGAGTCACTCAAACCGCAGCGGCGCAAATAATAGCGCCGCCACATGTTTTTTCACAACTAATTTAATTCCGCGTAGAGCCGTTGATTGCCGGCAGAAGTGGTAAAATCGAGTTGCAGAACGAAATACGGTTTTCCCTGCTGGTATTTGGCTTCTGGCTGTTTTTCGGAAAGTGGAATGACAATCTGTCGTTTTTCACCCGGTTCCAGCGAAGGAAGGGTCTGGCGGTAAACGCCCGTCGTCCACCGAAGCGGAACACGAAGGGTGGCATGGAGGTTTTTCACCACTTCCGACCGGTTGTTTTCCAGATGGCAGACGATCTGATTGGCTTCTTCCTCCCACGTGATTTGCAGGCGGATTCCGTCGATTTTGTCGCAAAGTCCCGTCTGGGAATCGGTACGTCCAATGACTTTCGGAACGGCATGTCCCGGCGTGTGCGGCAAGAGGAAGGCTCCTTGCGAATCGACCTGGAGAGCCTGATTTTCCCAAAGGACTTTTTGTGGAACGGGCTGAACCTGTAATCCCATGGGGACTTCACTCCCCCACTCAAACGGCTCGGTTCGCTGGATGACGAATGTGGCCTGATTTCCCTGAACCGATTTTCGGACGAGCCTGTTTTTCAAAAAACCGAGACGATACGCCATGTAATCCTGCATGTTGCAGTACCAGTATTGGGGGTTGTGACTTTGCGTGGCGAGGATTTTGGAAAGCCTTTCAAAACCATCGGGATGAACCTGTTTTTGCCAGGAGTGAACGCCCAGCGCAATCACCGCTCCGCAAGGTGTTTCGCCCCGCTGGATCCGTTCCGTGGCTGTTTTCCACTCTCGGGCAAACTGTTCCGCGTCGGGGTTTTTGTCATTGGCATGAATCAGGTGGGTGGAAAGAAACTGTTCCGGGGAAAGTCCCATCCGGGAGGCGATATTCCAATATTCCCCACCTCCCAAAAGCCCGGAGCGAACCAGTGCTTCCCCCTGGTCTTTCAGGGAACTGTTCTGTGGCTCCTGAGCATCGCGCAAACCAAAGGGGAAGGTAAACGCGGTGACACAATGGTCGGTGGCCGACTCCAAATCAACACGATTCGCCACTATTTCCCGAAACATCGCGTTGGGGACAATCGTTTCCAAATGAGGATGGCGGCACGTATGCGCACCAATATCGGAACCATCGGCCAGGAGCCGTTTCAGAACGTTTTCGGTAAATTCCGGCCACACTCTATTGATCAGGAACGACCCTTTCCAGCCATTCTCCTTCAACGTTTTCGACATTTCCAGATGGGCAGGATTGGAATCATCCCACCGGGACGTGACCGCCAACGTTTTTCCCGGCGGCAGCTCCAACGGCACCAGTTCCGCTTGCTGCGCTTCCTGTGGTGTGGAAAATTCCAGCGTAATTTCCTGCTCGTAACGAACCAGCTCCCCACCGTGCAAATGGGAAAGCCCCAACCCTGCCAGACAAAGCCCGGCCAACGTCCAACGTAAAAAGGACATTTTGTTTCTCCTCTCGATTAAATTTTCCATAAAAGATTATTATAATTTATTTACTGGAAATGTCAAGCAAAATAATTTTTGTTTTTATTCAGTAAATAAAATGGAAGGTTATTTCCCATTGTTGTATTGGAAAATTTCTCTGAAATTTAGAAAAAAATTAAAAATTTTGAAAATATGGAGGTTGATTTCTTGTTTTTTCTCAGGTATAATGAATTTTATTGAGAAATTGGCAAGTCGGGTAGGCAAATATATTTTTCAGGAGGTCTTTGCGATGACTTTTTTTGACGATCGTGTGGAAAAATACACAAAACCGGGGAGGGGGGCAGTTTAAGAGACCTTCTCCTGGCGGTTTCTCTGTCGCCGTTGTTCCGCATCGATGGCAATCACACCGGCGGCGGAACGATCAATCGCCAGGTGCAATCTACGGCAAAAGATTGGTGGATCAACCTCTCCGGCGACAATTCGGGATTCACGGGTACTTTCAACATGATAACGAACGGAGTTACGTACCTTTCCTCTCCCAACGCTGGTAGTGCCGCCGCGGTTTGGAATATGGCTAGCGACGCGGCGGTGCTGGCTTCCACGGGTCTGGAGACTGGCAGCATCGTCTCTCTGGGTGAGTTGTCCGGGTCGGGAACGCTCCAGAATGACACGAATCTCGTGACGTTTCAGGTCGGTGCCAAAAATACCGACGCGACGTTCACCGGAACCATCCAGGATGGTAACGAAAACTCGCCATTGGGCATCGAAAAAGTCGGCTCCGGCACATGGACATTGGACAAAGCGACTCTGGATTACACGGGCGGCACAACCGTTACGGCGGGAACGTTGGCCTTGGGAACCGGAACGTACAATTTGGGCGACTTGACGGCCAACGGCGGGAGGCTCAGCCTGACCATCCACTCGGCCAATGAGTATTCGCGACTGGTGGTGGACGCCATCACATCGGTGAATTACGGCTTTTTGAATCCGGTTTTCGATGAGGGTTTCAATCCGTACGATTTCACGTACGAGGTGTTTTCCACGACCCCCACGGGGTTGCCGGAGGGGTTTGATTGGGACCTTTTGCTGGCGCCGGAATTCCGGTACGGGTGGAACCTCGTCCAGCAGGGGAACGGTTTGGCGTTGAGTGCCGACCGTAATGCCATCCCCGAACCCGCGACGTGGACGTTGCTGGCGTTAGGAATGCTGTTGCTCCTGCGGAAAGGGTATAAGCGAGGAATTCGATGAAAAAGAATGGTTTTACATTGGTGGAGCTGTTGGTCGTTATCGCGATTATCGGTCTGAAATTCATTTACTACATTCCAGAAGTGAACCGAAACTTTCCGCAGAGAAAAGAGATAGAAGAAAAAATCCTCTGCGTCATCGGCGTAATCCGCGGACAAAAAAAGAACTTTGGAAAACCTGTCCGCCAGAAATTTTTCAGGGAGTTTTCTTTGTAAGTGTTGAAATATAACAACTTCTAACATTATTATTTATCCGCAGATGACGCAGATATTTCCATTCCTACTTTTTTCTCAGCAGATATTTCCAATGGGGATTACTGCCGGGAAATAAGGAGTAAAGCGGACATCCCGTCCGTATCCTGAAACGCTGAGTTTTTCAGATTCACTCCTCCCAATCCCTCTCTTGGGAAGGGCTTTTTTTTCGTTTTTCTGAAATTCAAAGTGGAAAGAGTATAACATAAATTTTTCAGAAAAATTTCCCCGCTCCCCTTTTTACTTGACAACCCGACTTCCTCATGTTAGAATAAGGTTTGCAACAAATCTTCCATCGGGGAGGATTTTCGAAGCAGACTCTGATAAAACAGATGTTTTCCCACCCCCATTTCTCTCACGAAAAGGAGTTTTCCATGCGTCACACCACACGTCGTCAATTTTTGCAGACCTCGGTAGGAATCGGTACGGTACTGATTTTGCCCCACAGAATCGTTCGCGGTGAAAACACGCCGAACGAGAAGTTGAACATCGCGTACCTCGGCGTCGGCGGACGTGGCGGAGCGAATCGAGATGGACTGGCAAGCCAAAATACCTACGCCCTGTGCGACACGAATCGGCAAACGCTGGCCAAGGTTCAGGAACAGTATCCCGACGCGCTGACCACCGTTGACTGGCGGACGCTGGTTGACAATCCCAAAATCGACGTATTTGTCGTATCGACGGCGGAACACCATCATGCGTTGGCCTCCATCGCGGCGATGCGAGCGGGAAAGAGTGTGTTTACGGAAAAGCCACTTGCCCGAACGGTGCAGGAAGCTCGAATCATGCAGGACGAATACAAAAAACGTCGCGGCAAGATCGCCACCCAGATGGGGACGCAGATTCACGCGGTGGAAAATTACCGTCGAGCGGTGGAACTGGTACAAGCCGGAGCGGTTGGCAAGATTTCCGAAGCGCACGTCTGGTGCAGCCGTACCATTATCCCGATCGGGCCTGCGGTGAAGGAAGAGCAGCCGATTCCTGAATGGTTTGCGTGGGACGAATGGATTGGTCCGGCACCGATGCGTCCGTTCAATATTGATTATGTGAACAATGGTTGTCTGAACTGGCACCGCCGATGGGATTTCGGAACTGGCGTCCTGGGCGACATGGGAAGTCACCTGATCGATCTCGCTTACTGGGCATTGGAACTCGACCGTCCGATCCACGTCCTGTCCGAAGGTCCCGATCCCGACCCGCTTGCCGTCCCGCCGTGGCAGGTGGTTACGTGGAAACACCCGAAGCGGAAAGCGTCCAGCCCGTTCATCTCCAGCCCGGTGAAGGTTTGCTGGTACCATGGCCCGGAAGGGATGAAACGTCGCAGCGACCTTCTCCAGCCGATGGTGGGAGACGATACCGTTATCGACAATTGGGGAATCGGCGTGGCGTTTATCGGCGAAAAGGGAGTCCTCGTTTCCGACTACGGCAAACACGTTCTCTCCCCGTCCGCGAAGTTTACCGATTACGTCTATCCTGCCAAACTCCCCTCCTCACCGGGGCATTATCAGGAATTCATCAACGCGGCCAAAGGCGGACCGGAATCGCTCTGCAATTTCGACTACTCCGGCAAACTCATCGAGCATAACCTCCTAGGCAACGTTGCCCATCGCAGCGGCAAAGCGTTTGACTGGGACGCCGCCGCCTTCACCACCCACACCGACGCGGATTCCTTCCTGAAATCGGAATATGAATACCGCCAGGGGTGGAACTTTCTTTAACAGGCATTCAGGATTGTCCCCCCTATGAGGGAAGAGTACCAGAGCCGTGGACGTTGTGCTGTATCGGTGTAAACCGTTTTTCCGGGATTCCCACCGATCTCCTTCACGAACGGCTCTTTCCTTTTTTCCCTTGCTTCCCATGGAATCTTTTCCATTTTCAGGAAAACTTTCCGGGGGGTTGTTTTTTTCTGTAAATCGGCTATGATGAAATGTAAGATGACGGATTATTTGTTCATGATTCATGCGAACGAATGGTGAAAGGAGGATGGCTGGTTTTACCTGTTGCTTTGGCGGTGGGTGTCTGGTAACGGTGTGTTTTTCTGGTTTTTTGCAAAATTCTTTTCTGTCGATTCCTGTTCCGGCCTGGGAGCGAGGACGTTTGCCTTCGGTGATTGAGAAAATACCGTGAGGTTCGGCCTGACTCTGCTTTCGCCGAACGTTGCCGACTCGACAGAAAAACAGATGTTGGGGTTCGGAAAGGTGTTTTCATGAGGTTGGAAAAATTGGTTGTTGTATCGTCGCCAGGGGATCGCCATGGTGATTTTTCCGTTTTGCCTCCGTGAGTGAGGCAGGGAGTTCTTTTTTTCCTGGAGAATTCTCCTGTCATGGGAGAAACAGGTGGGGATTTTCTGTAAACAGATACATCGGAGAGATTCCCGGAACGTTACAATGAATAGAGAGCCTCTGATCTCCAAAAAATACAGAGGAATGTCGCAACCCTGAGGGGTTGTGTGATGGAAGCACGATAGAGTATGTTGCTCTGGTGTATGTCGTAGCCCTGAAGTGGTTGCGTGGAAGGAGTATTTCATGATTTCTGCCTATGAGTTTGAAAATGGCAAACTTGTCGAAACGGATGATCGGTTGGAAGCTCCTGTTTTGATATGCACCGAGCCGGATCAGCGGGACAAGGCCTTTGTGCAGGATGAGTTCGATCTCGGCCAGCATACGCTGTTGTCGGTTTTGGACGAAAACGAGTTGCCGCGTGTGGAAAGCCGTGACAATAAAATTGTGATTATCTGTAAACATCCACTGCACATCGGCGTGGTGGATTCGCATATTGAATTTCGCGTAACTTCTTTGGGGGCGGTGATTTATGAAGATCGACTGCTATTCGTTTTCGATGAGGATATTCCGCATAAGGAATTTTTGCGCGGAGTGGCTCGCGTGGACGATATTCGGGATGTGCTGATCAACGTTTTGCACCGCACGACGCTTCACTTCCACGAACACCTTCGCTGTATCAGTCTCGGCATGGAGCAGATTGAGGAAGAGGTTCTGGAAGCGAATAATACAACGTTGTTGATTAATCTTTTTGCGTTGGGGAAGAGTTTGACCTATTATGTGAGCGCGTTGAACGGGAATCATTCGCTGATCGAGCGGATTTACAACAATACTGAGCGGCTTGGCTTCAACATGACGCAAAAAGAGACGTTGGACGATATTCGGCTGGACAGTGCGCAGTGCTGCCAGGAAGCTCAGATCACGACCAGCATCATGACGAAAATGACCGACACACGCATTTCCATGATGGGCAACAACATGAACAATCTGATGAAGCGTCTGACGGTGATTTCCCTGGTACTCATGCCGATGAATCTGATTGCGGGGATTGGCGGCATGTCGGAATACACCGCCTTTACGCAACCATTCATGCCGATGTGGTTGGCGTATCTACTTCTCTTCGCGGCTTTTGGCGGAGTGGGATTTCTGACGTATAAGTTCCTCCAAAAAATGGGCGTGTTGAATTACTGAAGGGAAAACGACAGAAAAATCCTGCGAAAGCCTTTTTTAAGGAGGAATGCGTCTACCTCCCTTTGCTTTATTCCTCACTCCCGCCCCACACCTGACAAAATTGCCTCCACCGTATCTCGCCCACAATCTTCAACGCCTTGGGAAGTTCTGAAAAATCAGCCTTTAAGCAGATATTCTCATCTATTGGCAAAGGTTTCTCTTCTTTTTTGGCAAAAATATATGTACGCATGTACGTAATTAAAACATTTTGCTCTTTTAATGAAATTTCTTTAATACATTGGACTTTTCTGTCTTCAAATCCTATGTGGCAGATATAATATTGATTATAAAAATGAATGTAGCGATTGTATTTGTTCGGTATGATAAAAGACTGCGATTCTAACTCGCCAAGAGTTCCACAAGTTATCTCATCCAGGTCTGTGGATTGCAGTATTTTAACCTCCTGTGCCTCCAGAAGGAGAGCATCGACACTTTCCATCGATCGATTAAAAAATCCCCAGGAATTGTTTGTTAGAAGAAGGAGCAACAAAACAGAAGTCATCATCGTCCAGCGTACTTTCAACTTCGGATGCTCTTTCGTTATCTGGTTCTGTACGCAAATCAATATTAAAACAGGAAGGGCAAATATTTGAGGAATGAACCGTTCCCACCAGGAATGTGGCTGAATGATGATCGTCAATAAAACCGTCCCGATTACCAGCCAATATTCCCATTTTTTCATCAAAAATAATAAACTCAAGGAAAATACTAATAATAAAAAGAAACTTCTGTGATTTCCATTCACGCTATAGAATGGAAAGTAATCCAAATCATGAATATCGGCGGAAATATCCTCGACGGTATCAATGAAGAATCCGCTGGATTGACCTGTAATAAGATATGTATAAACAAATCTTTGCCAGGGTGAAGCTTCTCGAAAATCGTCCCTTTGGTACCATCTTGCCAGAATATCCTCTTTCGGATGTTTTGCTTCATCGAACGTATGGAGAGGGTAAAAAGGACTGGTATGGTTCCAAGTATTGGTGACATACGGATTCCAACCGCACAAAATGACCATGACAAAAATCGTACCTGTGGCAACCCACCAGGAATGTGGCGAAATTCCTAAAGTACCCCCCCCCCGCAAATTAACATTTTATCATTCCGCTTCATTCGATTTTGGACAAAATTCCATACCACGGGGAGGGTGTACAAAATTCCCGCAATGCCGAAATAAATCGGAGCGGTATGTTTCAGAGTACATCCATAAATCGCGTAACCCAGCATTATGGGAAGCCACTTTTTTTCTCCTGTTTTCAGCCAGACGACAGCACTCAAAAGAAAGAGGAGAAAAGAGAGTCCCAGATTGCCATCGATCATCCCGGTATTGATTTCTTCGACAGCCACCACATTGAGTGACAACAAAAAAGCGGCCAGAAGAACCAGTGGAGACGAATTTTTCAACCAGGCACGTAACAGATGATAAAATAAGGGTACCGAAAGGATAATAAGCAATAAATTGACGTAATCGCCCGCGTCAATAATTCCCGTCATGCAATAGGTTATTCCCCCGATCGCCCATTGTCCTTTGGGAAAATAGGCGGTGTGAGAGTAATTGATTTCCTGGGGAGACCAGCCATGCTCTTTCATAAAAGAAGCCAAATCAGGTTGCCAGACAGGATTCCAACCCTCCGCCATAAAAATGATAGCTGGCTTGTGGTAATATTGGCCATCAATATAAAATCCACACGCTCTATCTCTGGAGAGGGAAGCCATTCCCAGACATCCCAGCCACAGCCCCATGACCACCAATAAATTGACGATGAAAACCCTCTTTTCGGGTGACCATTTCCACAAAACGCCGATCGCCAGCAAAAGCGCAACCACACCATGCCATTTTGTCAGGGAAATTCCTGCCAAAAACCCCAAACTTCCCAGTAAAAAGCAAAAAAACGGGAAAGCCAACGCTCCGAGGGAGATGGGATACCAGTATTTTTCAGGAATCTGCGGAATTTTTCGACAGGGGATACTCATCAGAGCGAGGAATGTATAAAACGCAAAATGCAACACACGCGTATCGGCAAAACATCCCAGAAACTTTTTTGCCGCGACACAGAGCAGCATGATAAAACAAAATCCCAATACCAGGAGATTCCACTTTTTATCTATAAAAGCAAACATTTTATCCATTTCATCGCTCCAAAAATCATAACAAAACCACTGAATATCATACCAGAATAGGGTGCGTTGTCAAGAGAGACTGGATAAGTTGGTCAAAAGCGGAAAATGACACCTAATTCTTATCCACTACCAATGGTCGGAGACAAAAAATTAGCCGCACTGGTGGGGGGTACTCCTTGTCAAGTGTAAGGCTGGCGACTATAATTCAGTGATTTTTTTGCGTAAGAGTCGTCCGTACTGTGCAAGGGAGAAAAAAATGCCGCAGCGAGAAGATATTCAGAAAGTGTTGATCATCGGTTCCGGGCCGATCATTATTGGGCAGGCGTGTGAGTTCGATTATTCGGGAACGCAGGCTTGCAAGGCGCTCCGGGCATTGGGATACAAAATCGTCCTGGTCAACTCCAATCCGGCAACGATCATGACCGATCCTGGAATGGCGGACGCGACGTATATCGAGCCATTGACGGTGGAGTCGCTGGAACGAATCATTGCGAAGGAACGCCCGGACGCACTTTTGCCGAATCTCGGCGGCCAGTCGGCATTGAATTTGGCGTGCGAATTGAACAAGGCGGGGGTGCTGGAAAAGTATCAGGTGCAGGTGATTGGCGTGCAACTGGACGCGATTGAGCGGGGAGAAGACCGCCTGGCATTCAAAGAGACGATGGCACGGCTGGGAATCGAGACGGCACGGAGCGAGATTGCCAATACGGTGGAGGAAGCGGAGAAAATTGCGGAAAAACTGGGGTATCCCTGCGTCGTGCGGCCAGCGTACACGATGGGGGGAACGGGAGGGGGAATTGTCTATAATCTGGAAGAATTGCGAACGATTGCTTCCCGTGGACTGGCGGCCAGTATGGTACACCAGGTGCTGATCGAGGAGTCGGTACTGGGTTGGGAGGAACTGGAACTGGAAGTGGTTCGGGACGCGAAAAATCAGATGATTACGGTCTGTTTCATCGAAAATATCGATCCCATGGGAGTGCATACGGGCGATTCTTTCTGTGCGGCACCGATGTTGACCATTTCGGAGGATTTGCAGAAACGTTTGCAGGATTATTCGTACCGGATTGTGGAAGCGATTGAGGTGATTGGCGGGACGAACGTGCAGTTTGCGCACGATCCGGTTTCCGATCGCGTGGTGGTGATTGAAATCAATCCCCGGACGAGCCGCAGTTCCGCGTTGGCCTCGAAAGCGACCGGTTTTCCGATTGCGTTGGTCTCTTCCAAGTTGGCTGCTGGCAAGACGTTGGACGAAATGCCGTACTGGCGGGATGGCTCGTTGGAGAAATACACGCCGTCGGGGGATTACGTGGTGATCAAGTTTGCGCGGTGGGCTTTTGAGAAATTCCACGGTGTGGAGGACAAACTTGGAACGCAGATGCGGGCGGTCGGCGAAGTGATGAGCATTGGCAAGCATTTCAAGGAAGCGTTCCAGAAAGCGATTCGCTCGTTGGAAAAGGGACGTGCCGGGCTGGGATTTGTGAAGGATTTCCATCGGCTTTCGTTGGAGGAATTGCTGCGACGGCTCAATACGCCCAATAGTGAGCGGTATTTCCTGATGTACGAAGCGATTCGCAAAGGAGCAACGATGGAACAACTCCAGGCTCGTACCGGGGTGAAGTTGTATTTCCTGGAACAGATGAAAGAATTGGTGGAGTTGGAAGAGAAAATCCTCCAGGAAGGGGAAAATGGGAAAATTTCGGACGAACTTTTAACGCAGGCGAAAAAGGATGGTTTTTCGGATAAATATCTGGCAAAATTGCTGGGTATTTCGGAAAAGGAGATTCGCCAGCAGCGATGTCGTATCGGTCTGGTGGAGCGTTGGGATGCCGTACCGGTCAGTGGTGTGGAGAATGCGTGCTACTACTATTCCAGCTACAACATCCCGGAAGGAAAGGAAAATTGCCCCGTTTCGCCACACAAGAAAATCATGGTGTTGGGGGGCGGCCCCAACCGGATTGGTCAGGGGATTGAGTTTGACTACTGCTGCGTCCACGCGTCGTTGGCACTGCGGGCTGCGGGCTATGAAACGATCATGGTCAATTGCAATCCCGAAACGGTCTCGACCGATTACGATACTTCCGACAAGCTCTATTTCGAGCCATTGACGGTGGAGGATGTTCTGAGCATTTACGAGCATGAGAAACCGGAAGGGGTGGTGGTGCAGTTTGGTGGGCAGACACCGTTGAACATTGCGGCGGAACTGGCGGCGGAAGGGGTGAAGATTCTCGGCACGTCGCCCGAAACGATTGCTCTGGCGGAAGACCGGGATTTGTTCCGTAAGATGATGAAAAAACTGGGGATACCGCAAACCGAGTCGGGAATGGCAAGCACGATTGACGAGGCGTTGGAAATTGCGGCACGGATTGGTTATCCGCTGATGGTGCGTCCCTCCTTTGTGCTGGGCGGTCGGGCAATGGAGGTGGTTTACGACGAAGAGTCGCTCCGTCGATACGTCTCGGCAGCCGTGGATATTTCGCCGGAACGTCCGATCATGCTGGACAAATTCCTGGAAAACGCGATCGAAACGGAAGCGGACGCAATTTCGGATGGGACGGACGCCTTTGTGCCTGCGGTGATGGAGCATATCGAGCTGGCCGGGATCCATTCGGGCGACTCGGCCTGCGTGATTCCACCCAAGAGCATTGCTCCGCGTCATATCGACACGATTACGGAATATACCCGCCGGATTGCGGTGGAAATGGGGGTCGTCGGGCTGATGAATATCCAGTACGCGATTGCTCACGACACGGTTTATATTCTGGAGGCGAATCCGCGTGCCAGCCGAACGGTGCCGTTGGTCTCCAAGGTCTGCAACATTCAGATGGCAGCTTTGGCGACGCAGTGCATGTTGGGGAAGAGACTTTCGGAACTGAACATTCAGAAGAAGCCGTTGACGCATTATGGCGTGAAGGAGGCGGTTTTTCCGTTCAACATGTTCCCCGAAGTGGACCCGATTCTGGGACCGGAAATGCGTTCCACGGGAGAGGTTCTGGGAATTTGCAATTCGTACGGACTGGCGTATTTCAAGGCTCAGGAAGCGGCCAATTCGTGCCTGCCGAAAACGGGAACGGTACTCATTACGGTGAATAAGAATGACCGTCCGGCAATCGGGAAAGCGGCCAAAATGTTCGCCAATCTGGGATTTCGGGTTCTGGCAACGGATGGGACGTACGACTTTTTGCGGTCGCAAGACATTCCGTGCGAGCAGGTGCTGAAAGTGCATGAAGGGCGTCCGAATATCGTGGACGCGATGAAAAATGGCGAAATTCAGTTGGTCATCAACACGCCAGCCGGACGTTCGAGCCAGCATGACGACTCGTATATCCGCAAGACGGCGATTCGGATGAAGATTCCCTACATCACGACCATTGCGGCGGCAGAAGCGGCGGCTCACGGCATCGAAGCGAGCCAGCACGACGCGATTGTGGTGAAGTCGCTTCAGGAATTTCATCAGGATTGAGACATTTTTTCTCTTTTCGTTGAGAAGAGGGTGGGAATTTGTCCGGGAAATTCTCGATTGGGGAGAAACGTTGGGAAGAGCGTTTCTCCTTTTTTTATGGCGAAGAGGAGAATGGGAGAAATTTCGGGGAAATTTTGGAATAACCCCTGTAAAGAATAGTTTTTTTCTGTTATAATTTAAGTAAGACAGGAAGTTTATGTGCCGATGAAGAGAATTTTGGGAGGGAAAAATTTTCGACTTCGGTAAATCGAGTCGGTTCATAATGGATGGGACAAGTGAAAAGTATCCAATTTCTCCACGCGGCAGATTTTCAATGGCAGGTTCCCGTGATGAGTTGCGCAACGGCAGCTTCGGGGGGTGGTCTGTACCCGCCGGTTCCTGAGGAAATTTCGCGGATTTTGCGAGAGGCTCCGTGGGAAAGTGCCCGACGGGTATTTGACGTGGCCTTGGAGCGGAAAGTCGATTTTCTCCTTCTGACCGGGGATATTCTGGAGGAAGAAACGTGCGGGCCACGTGGAATCGCGTTTTTGACCGGGCAGATGGAACGTTTGCGGGAAGCGGGGATTCCGATTTACTGGAAGTGGCGGGAAACGCTGGAGTGGAACGATTGGCCGGAGAATGTCTTTATTTTGCCGCCGGGGGAAACGCAGGTGCGGAAGTTTCGGTTGGCGGAGGAGACGGGGACGGTTTTTCTGGTGAGTTGGGAGGGGGAAAAGCCTGATTTTGCGCGTTATGATTTGTCGAAATTGCCGGGAGAAAAATTGCCTTTTTCGCAGACGTTAGGGTTGCGGGATGCCCCTTTTTCGGAGGAGAACGCGGGGGAAAGGGTGGGGGCGTATGTGGCCTTGGGAGAAAACGAGCCACGGCAGACACGGGTTTGGGAGAACGCCACGTTTCACCATCCCGGAACCATCCAGGGGCGGACGGCGGACGTTTTTCGGGAAGGTTCGTACCCTACATTCGGCGTTTCGCTGGTGAAGATGGATTTGGAGGGGAAGTCGCCACTTTCGATTCAGTTGATTCCGACCGAAACGGTGGCGTGGCAACGGACGCGGCTGGAGGTTCCGGTGGAAATTGAGTCGGCAGAGGGGTTGGCCGGTTGGCTGGAGGAGCAGTTGGCGCTGCATGGCAAAGGGGTTGCGTCGGGAGTGGAGAAAATCCTGCGGGTTTGGAAACTGACGAGCCAAAATCCCACTTTGCAAACAGTCCTGCGGCAGATTTTTCTGGAAAATCTCTGTCCGATGGGATGGAATCAGGAGCGTGTGGGGGAGGTTCTTCTGAATCGGCTGCGGCGTGTGGGGGAGACGTATTCACCAGGGATTTGGAGTGTGTCGCTGGAAGTGGAGGAGCGGGATTTGATTCCTGCCGAGTGGAGCCGTTCGGAGTCGATGTTGGGCGATTTCCTGCGGCTGGTGCAGTTCCATCAGAACAATCCCGACGCGGATGGCGGGGAGGATTTCGTTTCGCATACGCTGGATTTGGACTCATTTTTGTCGAAAACGCAGCTTGAGGAGGAGCTTCAGGTCGTGAGTCGTATTTCGGAACCTCTTGTATTTCAGGAAGTTCTGCGGCAAACCGCGATTTTGGGAGCGGATGCGCTCCACCGTCTGCGGGAGGAGGAATCATGATTCTTCGCAGTTTGCAAATCGACCATTTTGGAATCTGGAACGGATTGAAAATCGGCCATTTGGAAAGTGGCGTGAATCTGTTTTACGGTCCGAATGAGGTCGGCAAAACGACGCTCATGCAGTTCGTCCGAGCCATTTTTTACGGCTTCAATTCCTCGCGTCTGGCGTATGGAAAGCCGGAAAATCCTGGAGCGTGTGGCGGTTCGCTCCTTTTTACGGGGGAAAATGGCACTTTTCGGCTGCGGCGGCATGTGGTGGAATATCCGACAGGAACGGATTCCGTGACGCTGAATCCCGAATTGCCGTTTTACCAGCAGGAAGTTTTTCTGGATCGCTACCGTACCCAAAAATGGGAGGATGGGCTGGAAATTTTCAACGAGGCGGGGATTCAGGAGACGCCGTTTGTGCTGAAAAAGGAGTTGGGGATGACCGCTTCGCTGGAGGCGGACGAACGACGGTTTTCCAGCATTTTTGCCATCGGTTTGCAGGAATTGCAGCAACTTTCCGTGTTGGAGGCGACCGAAGCCGCTTCCCGGTTGTACCATTTGAGTACCGGTCTGGAACGGCATACTTTTCAGGCACTGTGCCAGGAATTGGAGGAAGAACGACGAATTTTGCTGCGTCCTGAGGATGCCGTGGCGCGGTTGCGGACGGAGGAGATTCCGTTTTTGCGGGATGTGGAGGGATTCTGTTCCCAGATGTTGGCCGGACCACAGACGCGGGCGGAACAGGGGTGGATTCTTCAACGGTTGCAAAATCGGGAAATTCTGTTGCACGAACTCGAAAATATCCGACTGCAACAGAAAGGATACCGTCAGCGAAAACTGGAGAAGGAGACGCTCCGTGGAGAGTTGGAAGAACTGGATTCGCAGTTGAAACAACAGGAACATCAACTCCACGTTCTGGTCGTGGCTCAGTCGCTTCACGATGTCTGGTTTCAGCGTGTGGAAGCGGAGGAAATGCTGGTAAAATTTTCGGAAGGACTGTCGCCGGAGGAATGTTCGGAGGATGGGCTGGAGAAATTGCGGGAGGCATATCATCTTTTGCGGAAAAACGAGGCTCAGCGCGAAGAACTGAAAACGGAGCGGGAGAGGCTGCTCCAGAAAAGAACGCATTTACGAGAGGAGTTTGGGAAACAGACCGTTCCGACGGCCTTCTGGCGAACGATTCCCCAGATGGAGTCGCTCTTACAACAGGAAGAGTGGATCGAAACGCTGCGTCATCGGCGTGAGGAGAAAAAAAGAGCGATTCGGGATACGGAAGCGCAGTTGGCAGTCGATTATCGTCGGCTGGGGCTGGGAGAGCCGGATTTTTCAGTGGAAAAGGCGATTTTGCTGCCGGACGCTCACCAAATTCGCTCTTTGCGTGCCCCGATCCGGGAAGTGCGGAAATTGCACCGGATGATTCAAAAAGAGCGTCTGAAAAAAAGGGAATTTCTGCAACAGGCAGAAGAAAAAGAACTGCGGATACAACATTATATTGATTCTCTGCCATCACGATTGAGTATTTTGGAGAAGTACCGAAAGGGAATTCCTGGCTGGTCGAAGGAACCGGCTCGTCAGGAGACGTTTCAGGAGCCGAGTCAGGTGGCGACGTTTTTAGGGGAAGTCGCTTCCAAATTGCGGCGTCAGGAATTGAATCTGCAACATTTGGTTCAGTCGCTGATTGCGGAAAAGAGCCTGGCAGAGGAATATCTGGCCGCAAAGGAGAAGGAAAATTTGCCGTTGGGATGGCTGTTGGGTCTGGGAGGAGCGTTCGTGGCCGGGATGACGCTGATGTTGTTCGAGGCGATTCGGTTGATGGATTGGATTCCGCCCCGGTCTCATGCGGTGAGTCTGTTTTTCTTTATTGTGGGAACGCTTTTGTGGATGGGCTGTGTAGGGATGCGGTGGCGGCACAGGCGATTGGTATTGGAGGAAATCGAGCGGACGCGGGAAAATCTCCATTCTTTGCGGCAACAGATTCAGCGAGTGGCGCAAAATCTTTTCCCGGAGCAGGAAACGCCGATTTTGCACGAAACGTTGCAGGGATTGACCTCCGAGGCGATGGACAACGTGCGGAAGACGCTGGAATGGGTTCAGGAAGAACTCCCTCAGGCGGAGGAACATTTGGTACTGGCGTCGCAGCGAGAGGCTTTGCGGTTGGAAGTTCGGCACCATAAGCGTCGATTGCAAAAGTTGTGCCAGGAAGGGAAGCAAGCGATGATTCGCCGTCGGGAAGCGTTGGAGAATGCTGGTTTGCCGACGAACTGGAAGGGAGCCGATGTGAAACGCTGGCAGGACGCGGCAGACCGGATGGATACGCTTTGGCGAACACGGACACGAGATGGGGAGTCGGAAAAACAGTACGCGTTGGAATGGCAGTTGTATACGCAACGTTGGCGGGATTGTCTTCAGGCAGCGGGGGAAGATGTCGAGACCGTGGTTTTGACGGCTGATTTTTTCCAGAATTGGCGGGAAAAGATTCGTCAGGCACAAAGTTGGCGAAATCATCAACAGGAAATTTTGCGGGAACGTCGCGGTATTCGGAAAAGTTTACGGAATCTAGAACGGGAATTTCGTCAAAAATGGGGAGAGCGTCGGGAAATCCTCCAGAAAAGTGGTTTGCCGCATGAAAAGGCTTTTCCGCCACGTCTGGAACGTTTGGAAGAGTGGGTACGGTGGCGTCGGAAGCGTCGGGATTTGCAGAAAGTGGTGGAGGAACGGCTCCATTTTGCCTGTTCGGAATCGACGTTATGGGAGATTTACGAAAACCACTCACCGGAACAGTTGGCGGAAAAAATCCGGTTGCTGGAAGTGAAACAGGAAGAAAATCGGTTTCAGAAAGAGGCACTGGAAAAGCGAAAACGGGAGACGGAAGCGACGCTGCAACGGATGGAGACCGATACGACACCGAATCAATTGCAATATACACTGCGTCAGACCGAACGGCAGATCGTTCACGCGATTCATTATTGGCGTGTCAACGCGTTGACCTGTCGGTTGTTGGAGACATTGAAACGGACGTACGAGCAAAAACGCCAACCTGCGACTTTGGCTCAGACGTCGGGATTTTTGCGGAAAATGACACGTGGAAAGTATTGCCGCGTCTGGACACCGGTGGATGAAGATGTGTTGTTTGTGGAGCGGGAAGATGGAAAGACGCTGGGGGTGGAACAGTTGTCATGCGGGACGCGGGAAGTGCTGTTTCTGGCGATTCGTCTGGCGTTGATTGAGGAATATTATGCCCAGGGACTCTGTTTACCGGTAATTTTGGACGATGTGTTGGTGAATCTGGATCGTGGGCGTGCGGAAGCGGCAGTGGAAGTTTTGACAGAATTTGCCGGAGATTCCCGCCAGATTCTCTTTTTCACCGCGCATGAACATGTTCGTGAAATGTTTTTACAGCAGGAGGCTTTACTTTGTGACATGGCCGCAATGCAAGAAAAGTAGGAGGAGAAGAGATGCGATTGGGTAGTTTTTTGAGTTTGGCCGTTATTTTCGGGCTGATTCCCACCCTTCCGGCAGAGGTATCCTTTCAGAAGAAGGTGGTGGTTCAGAAACCGTATTTGATTTTCCCGATTTCGGAGAAGGCAGAATGGACTCGGCTGGAAATTCAGGTGGAGGGAAAACGGGTACACCATTTGGACATCGGTTTGGCGCGAACGATGGAAGAGGTGGATTGGTGGGCTTTTTTGGAGGTGGAGGAATATCGCGGGAAAGAACTGCAATTGCGATTGGCCTCTTTGCCGGAAGGAAGTGAGACGCTCACGCTCATTCGCAACGTCGCGGAAGTCCCCCGTAAAGAGCCACTCTATCAGGAATCGTTGCGACCCCAGTTGCGATTTTCCCAAAAGCAAGGGTGGAACAACGACCCCAACGGGATGGTTTTTCACAACGGAGTGTACCATTTCTTCTGGCAGTCGAATCCGGTGGGGAAGAAATGGGGAAATATGTACTGGGGACACGCGGTTTCGCGGGATTTGGTACATTGGGAAGAACGGTCTGTGACGTTGCGGCCTTTTGGCGAGGAGATGCCGCTTTCCCATCGGAATCCCTCCATGGCGAAAGGGAAATGTTTTTCAGGGAGCGCGAATATCGCCTGGGACAGACCCGAAACGGAGATGGCCAAAAAAGAGCTTCTCGCCGCGTTTACGGATACCGGCTGCGGAGAAGCGATTGCGGTAAGCACGGATGGTGGCGAAACGTGGCGGTACGAATCGTACAATCCTGTCATTTCTCACCAGGGACGAGACCCGAAACTGATTTGGTGGGAAGCGGAAAAGTGTTGGATTATCGCGGTTTACGAAGAGAAGCCGGAACGGGTTATTGCGTTTTACAAAAGTTCCGATCGAAAAAACTGGACGCGAACGGGCGACATTGCCGGATTTTATGAATGCCCGGAGATGTTCCCTTTGCCGGTGGATGGAGACGCGGAAAAGGTGCGGTGGGTGTTGTTCGGTGCCGACGCGCAGTACATGGTCGGGCAATTCGACGGCCAAACCTTCCAGCCAGAACACGAAGGGAAACATCGGCTGCATTACGGGAGATTTTACGCGGCACAGTGCTTCAGCAACGTGCCGGGCGGACGGGTGATTCAGGTGGGTTGGGCACAGGTTCGTATGGGCGAGGGAAATACCATGCCGTTCAACATGGGTTTCAGCCTTCCTCTGGAGCTTTCCTTGAAAGAAACGCCCGCAGGAATCCGTCTTTTTGCCAATCCGATTGCGGAGTGGGAGGTTCTGCGAGGGGATTCCCGGACGGTGGTGGCAGGTGAGACGCTCGATTTGGAGAAAACCGGCTTTGGCGACGGGCAACTTTATGAAATGGAGGTTCAAATAGCTGCGGAAAATGACGCTCCCGTCACGCTTCGTTTCGGAGAAAATACCGTGGTTTACGATCCGCAGACGCAGCAATTGGAGGAAATGCCGCTTGCGGTAAAATCGGACGAAACCGTACGTTTCCGCGTCATCGT
The DNA here is from genome assembly GCA_030527105.1 of Planctomycetia bacterium. Taxonomy (GTDB): domain Bacteria; phylum Planctomycetota; class Planctomycetia; order Pirellulales; family Thermoguttaceae; genus RGIG3701. Next base: position 81,547 of record JAUNBK010000001.1, on the reverse strand, counting down.
CGATCGGCCAATGTACGAAATTTGCGGCCAGGGCGGAGCCGTTTACAAAACGGAGGCTCGAAACGATGGCGGAAAATCGTTGAAGTCCATTTCACTCCAAGGAAATGCCGTCATGACGGTTTACGCATTGAAATCCATCTGGTAATCACTGCCGCAACCGAGAGGGGACTTCCGTTTGAAGTGTTTCTTCCCAGGTCGCCTGGACGCGGAAGTTTTTCTGATGTTGAAAACGGAGATGTTTGGCTCCCCAGTAAGTGCCGTAGAACTGGCAATTGGAATCTATCCACGTGACCAGGCGAATCCATTCCTCTGGGGTGAGAGAGACTCCGTAATGCCCGTTTCGCAGGAGGTGAACGAGCGGGGCGGTGGTGGAACCGAGCGTTTTGGCCGGGAGATATTCCGCGTTGCCGACTTTCGGGTGGATTTCCCGAATCACTTTTCCCACCAGGCTTTTTTCCGCAGGCCGTTCCACAACGGTGTAGGAAGTATCCTGGGAACAGCGAAAACCGAGGAGATTTTCGTAAGCGACGTTAAAAAATGGTGTTGGGGTGGCACGTAAATCGAGGCGGGACATCTGTTTTTCGGGATTCTCCACGCCCTGATGGCATTTCCCGCAATGCTTGTCCAGAATCGGCTGAACGTCCTGCACAAAATCGAGCGTTTTCGTCCCTTGCGGCATGGACGGGGCACGTTCCAATGCCTTGAGCGGTTTGGAAATGGCGGCATAAGGGGTATTTTCCGGCGTTTCGTGACAGCCAATGCAGGCTCGCGTTTCGCCGGGACGGTAGTTGACATACGTTCGTTCCCGTTGAATTTCCTGAAAATCTTTGTCCAACACCTGAAAAAAGATGTTTCGGTCGGCAGGGACATAAAAACAAGCCGAACCATCCTCTTCCACCGGGACGATTCCCCACTGCATTTTCAGACCCAGATGCGTTGCTCCGACGGGGGAATGTTGCTGGTCGAAACTCTCCAACCCAGGACGGTTGCGGTAGTTCTCTCCCCAAGTGCGTCGCGCAGCCCAGGGACGCGGCACCTGTTCGTTGATTCGCAGGTACTTCACCTCGCCACGGGCAACCCCTTCCAATCCGACATAGACATCCGTCACCACACATTTCGCCCATTTTTGCCCCAGATCGTTTTTCTCCGCCAGACTTTCGTCCAAAACGGAGACATTTCTCGGCGGAACCGGACGTGCCCGGAGTGGCATTGGTTGCCAACAACTGGTGCCGGCAGCGCGGTAGAGAAGCTGATACTTTCCCGGTCCGTCGTAAAAATAGAGACCATAGCCGTCGGGACGGTAGAAAAACGCTTTCTCATCTACCAGAGCCGACATCAGCAATTTTTGGGCATCCAACGGATACGGATCTAAAAAACATGGCCCACGCAGCCTTAAAAAAGGGTCTTCCACTGTGGAAAGCGGGTGTCGAAAGTCCCCTTCCGCGAGGATTTCCGTTTCCGGCGTTAGATTCTCCATCGCTTCGGGGGTGCGGATATTTTTCGTCGTGTCGATACGGACGATTCCTCCCAGGGCAGTCTGCGGACAGTGCGGTGCGGCGGTCGCCACGAAAAGGTGCGGATTTCCGGGAACTTGGCGGCCATGGGTCAGTGTCGGCGGCATGGCAATGTCATTTCCATACACTTCCGCCGAACCGGTACCATCCTGCTTCATCGACCAGAGACATTTCACGCAGGAACCTCCTTTGTCAACATATTCCCAGCGAGTGTACAGAATCCGGCCATCCTCCATCATCGTTGGCGTTGCCTCGGAAACCGAAGAATTCGTCAGTTTTTCCATCGTTTGACGGTCGGGCGAAAGGCGGTAGAGAACAGTGGCAACGAGGGTATCGTCCCCGTCGCACAAAACCCCATGCCGGCACCGATTGGAGACGAAAACAATTCCCCCGTCAGGCAGATAACAGGGATGGAGGTCGTCCGTCCAGTGTCCGTAAACGCCGAAAGGAACGGGATAACATTCGGGCTGGTGAACCCAGTGTCCCTGATTCTCTTTCCGCAGATGGTACCGTTCGACCTGTTCTTTTTCGTCGGCGGGGGGAAAGGTCAATTGCGTCAGGCCAGTTCCGTCGATGTTGATTTCCCAGAGATGAAAACCACTTTGCGCATCTGCTTTCCAGTCGAAGACAACTTTTTTGGCATCGAAGGAAATATCCATCCGATTGACGATTCCTCGCCGCATTTTTTCCGGCAAAAGGGAGCGGACTTTTCCTGTTTTCAGATTCAAAATGCCAATATCCGTACCAAAAAAACGGCAACCATCGACAAAATCGCTGTAATAATGCGAAGATTGGAACGTTGCCCGCTCAATGAAGAGAACCTCCTCCACACCGTATTGCTGAATCAGTTTTTGAGCCGTTTCCGATGAAAACATTTCCGGGGCAGGGAATGGCAACGTCCCTTCCATCAAAAAAGGACGGTTTTCCACCGGTTTTGGAAAAGGAGCCATCGGTTCCTCTTGCCCGCCGAGGAAACTCCCCATCCAACATCCGTACAATCCCAAAACAATCCCAAATACTCGTTTCACAGGTGACTCCTTGAAAAATCGAAAACCTCTTTTTCCGTAATATAACATATCCCCCGAATCTCTTCAACGGGTATGCGTCCTGTTCAAGTCATGTATGTGTTCTTGTATCACAGAGAGGATTTCTCGTCGGTGGAATCGCGTTCACAAAGGGTCACTTTATAAAGTTGAAACGAAAAAGGTGCATTTGTGTTGGGGACTAATTCCAGACGACTCACTTCCGCGTCAATCCAGACCGTCCATTCACCTGAGTAAGGATTGGTTCCCATTTTGATCTGATTTTTTTGCACATGAGGAAAGGCCAGGGAAGATGAATCCCAATAAATGGCGGTATCGCTTCTCCAATGGTCACAGTCCAACTGGAAAGTAAGCCGAATCGCGTCGACATGCCGTTTTCCTCCAGGAATTTCGAGAGGGATTGCGATAGGAACGCGGGAATTCCACGATTTCTGAGAGAGTGGGATTTCCTCCACTTCCGTAAGACCAACCGATTGCATTTGATCAAAAGGAGCAATTCCGTTTTCTTTCATCCGATGGAGAAAATGGACAAAATCTTTTTCATTCCAACACCAGTAGGCCCATCCCCGGCCTGCGATAGCCTCCAGTGGCAAAGCTTTTTGGACATCGGCCAGAAATGCGTGATAGTGATTCTGCCGTTCTTTTCCATATTCCATAGCCATACTGACGTGATACATCAGAAAAGCAGTGAAAAAGGTGAAAAAACTAACCTGAAGCAGACGAGAAAATCGAAAGACCCAGCCATGGGGAGAATCGATATTGCCAAGCGTCCCGAAACGAATCCAAAAGAGTATGTAAAAAGCAAGGAGGGGAACGGCTAAAATTGTATATCGCGGAGCGGCTCCCCCCATGACTCCACGACCAATACCAATAGCCAGAGGAAGGGACCAGACCGCTGCCAAAATCAACAGAAGGGAAAATGCCTCTTCGTCGGAAAGTTGTTTTTGACGCCATTGGAAAAGAAGCGTTCCCAAGGTCAGGAGAGTTAGAAGGAACAAACCTTGCCCCAATACTCCTGGGATACGATTTCCCAAAGCTCCCATCCCAATGGCCGCGCAATCCAGAATGACTTTTCCACGTTGCCACAGCGTTATATCGGAAGCCAGATTTTCTCGATGCCCGCCGGGAATATGAAAATCCACCAGGACGTAAAGCAGGCAGAGAATGGCGGTTAAAACAGGTACTGCCATATTCAACCAGGCAATACGATTTTGGGAATTTTGCCTGAAAACGACCCAACCATGCCAGAAAAATCCGACTCCCAGAAAGGGGGCAAAGACCAGTCCCATAACACCATGCAGGGGAAGAAGGAAAAGTGCCAACGCGGCCAAAAGGGTGGGGAACCAACGATGGGATTCCGGTTTTGCCATGAGATACAGGCCACACCAACAAGCCAGACAACCTGCTGCCACGAAAAAGAGTTGGTGCGTCCAGAGAATATTTTCAATATGGAAACCATTGAGAAAAAGAATGGGAAAAACCGCGTCGGTCCATTCCGAGCGTCCTCGCAGTCGGCGTGCTGCCAGAAGAAAGGCTGCACTGGTGGCAGTGCATGTCAGGACGCTCAACACGGAAAGAGGCTGCATGGAACCATAGGTATGGTAGCAAATCCAGGCCAATCCTTTCACCAGAGGGTAACGATGTTCGTTCTGTTGTTCCCAGAGCCAACTCCAACTCCAATTTTCCGCCGAAGCGTCCACCGCAATAATCCAGGCATCGACATAGGGCACCGGGCAAGAATACATTCTTAAAAACCACAACATCATCAGTGTCATGAGAAGCAGCATTCCCCAAACAAAAACGGTTGGAGAAAACAACTGCAAAAACAGGGAATATCCTATGTGGTTCTCTCTTTTTTCTTGTGGCATATCCGATTATCCTTGTTTTTCATCCAGTATTTTCTCATTGGCTTGCCCAGGTACAATGGATTGCAGGCGGGCAATATAAAAGGGGTACTCCCGAATGGGTAAAAAAGTTTTCGACTGTCGATTCCCCAGGGTGATAAATGTCAAAATCGTGGCAATGGTAAAAAATTGAACGATCAACACCAGCGTCCACCCCAAAAGTCCCCAAATCCATCCTGGAACAGGAAGTGGAATGAAAAGATGTACTCCCAGAATGCCCAACGTTCCCAGACCCAAAAACAGTGTTACCCAGACACACAAAAGCATCATCCGTACCGAAGCGACGTCCAAATAAACAGACACGGCACTCAAACCGTGCATGACCAGCCCAACGAAATTCATCTGGGATTTTCCGTCCAGCCGCTTGGCACGGTACGTCTCCACCCCCACATACGGACATCGCGAACGGAAAACGGTGGCTGCGTAATGGCACCACAAACCGGAATTCCCGACCAGAGTTTCCATGGCACATCGGGGAATGACGCTGAAATTTCCCATCTGGTACCGTTTTCCTGTCAAAAAATGAAAGAGAAAACGAAAAATCAGATAACAGAGACGAAACAGGAATGTTTCCGAACGTTTGGAACGAATGGCCATGACAATTTTTCGATGCTTCTCCTCCCGACATCGCTGAAGCAGAAGAGGCACATCTTCCGGGGCATCTTCTCCGTCCGCATCCATGATAACTACTTCCTGAACCTCCGGTCGCTGGGCTGCCAGCCAGGAAAGTCCCAGCGAAATGGCACGCTGATGCCCGACATTCTGACGCAGATGGAGAATTTCCACACGTTGGATGGCAGAGTAGGAACCCCAACTTTCCACGCAATCTTCGGGGGAGAGCGGAGAACCATCATTGATAGCCAAAACTGTGACCGTAAGATGTTTTTCCTGAAGAACGGTATCCAATTTCCCAAGAAGGAGAAAATACGCTTTCCAATCGTTAAATACTGGAGAAAGAATAACCGTTGTAGGGAAATTTTCTGACATGACGAATCATTCCTGAATATGCTTTTTCACCGCCCAATCCTCTTGAGGAAGGTTCCTTTTATCGGTGTGGAAAACGGCTGGCCGAAGTTTACCCGGCTTGGCTCGATGGGCTTTTCAACAGAGCCAATAGTTCTTATTATACTTACCCAACCAAAAATTGCAATGTGTGGGGCATGAAAAATTTGAAAGGGAAATACTCCCCCGCATACTGGGGTGCCTTCAACCAGGGTTGTAAGATTGGAGGAAAAAGCAGCATATTGACAATCTTTAGTAGTGACTCCAAATTTTGTGACAGCAGAAGTCGCGTGAAAGCATAAGATGTTGAGAAGGATTGTATGACACAAGAAGAGAAATTGTTTATCGAAAAAGCGAAGATTACTAAGGAGGAAGGAAAACACATGGATACCTGAATGCAAGGAGGGGAACAAACGCCAATATCGCGTCGAGCCAACTATCCACTGGTGGACGACACATCTTCGTTATGGTCGCTTGAATGGGAGAAACACCTTTGTGGAACACCAATACCTCCACACGCATCGCCGTCAAACGCCTTTCATCTGGTTTGTGATAGGTAGTAGTCCCATACAAGGGGTTTGTCGGTAGATGTTATCTGGAGTATACTGGCATATTCGGAATTTGAATCGAGCCCCCGAAACCCTCCAGTATTGACATGTGGAAAAACCATACGCAACCAAAAGATTATATCTCCAAAATCGGCAACTACGAAATTGGAAGGCACACTTCAACGGGGTGAAAGAATGGTAGCCCGTTGAAAATTTGCGGCAATGGGATATAATGAATCGGTCTGTCGGTCTGTTTTCGGGAGGAGGGTATCGGCTCTCTTCCTTTTTCGCTTGGGTCATTTTGTCATGAATCCGTCGCCAACCCTTATCAACTGGAAAAAGAACCTGTTTTTCGTGTGGATTACGCAGCTTCTTTCGTTGGCTGGTTTTTCTTCTGCCATGCCGTTTATCGCTATTTATATCCGCGATCGGTGGGGGATTTACAACGAACATGACCTGGGGTTGTGGGTTTGCGCATTCCATTTTTTCGGCATGATCAGCTTCTGTCTTTTCAGTCCCTTTTGGGGCATGTTGGCGGATCGATTTGGTCGAAAGCGGATGTTGCTGCGAGCGTATTACACCAACGCGATTCTCTTTCCCTGCTTTTTGCTGGCACCGAATTTATGGGCACTGATTGGCATTCGCTTCGTCACGTCCGCGTTTACGGGAGTGATTTCGGCGGCACAGACACTCGTCGTCACCAATACGCCGGAGGAACATCACGGTTTTGCCCTGGGACTGCTCTCGTCGGCCATCTGGAGCGGGAATCTTCTCGGTTTTGCGGCTGGCGGACTGATCGTTCACTGGTATGGTTTTCAGGCCGCGTTTCTGATATGTGGTTCCATGTACCTCCTGGCAGGCATCCTGGCACACCTCTTCGTCCGGGAGAGATTCGAGCGTCCGAATGCCGAGACGGTGAAAAAGATTCATCACACCTGGCAGGGGCTTTCGCTGGGGACGTGGCTGGTTTTTCTGCTGATCATTTTTACGGCCATCGCGCGACGGTTTGACGACCCTTACGTTGCCCTGATGGTGGAAAAGATTCACGGCACGGAAAATACGGCCTTTCACACCGGCTGGATCAGTGCGTTGGCGGCAGTCGGAGGAATCTTTTCCGGGATGGTTATCGGGCGGCTGGCAGACCTTTTTTCACCGGGGAAAATCGTGATTCCCGCCTTGCTCCTGACCGGACTGAACACCCTTTTTCAGGGAATTTCCGGCACACTGTCCAGTTACAGCATCTCCCGCTTTGCCAGTTTTTTGACCTCGGCAGGGCTGGAGTCGATTTACCTGACCATCCTCTCCCGCATCTCACCTCAGGAACGGCGGGGGTCGATTTTCGGACTGGCAGCCAGTCTGCGCATTTTGGGAATCCTCCTGAGTACCCTGTTCAGTGGCGGAATCATCTATTTTGTCGGTGTCCGTTCCGTTTACTTCCTGGCCGCCCTGCTCTTTTGGCTCATCATTCCCGTATTTTATGTGGTGAACTTCCTCCTGACTCGAAAACCAGAATAGCCTGCCAATCGGTAAAATACAGGAGGGGACAAATTTCTCCAAAGAAGGAAAAACCTATCTATGGGAGACGCTTTGGGGAGTAAAGATGAAAAATTTTCCCATTTGCCAGTCCCACACTTGACTTTTTCCACGCCGCGCGATACGATAATGGAATCGTTGGTTTTATGTGAAATTCTACAAGGAGCTTGAAAATGCTTAAAAAATGGATGCTTTCCCTGATGTTTTTCTGGTTGATGGCCGCGTTGGCAATGGCCGGAACGTTTCGATTCGATGGCAAAACGGACAAAAATGCTCTGGAATATCAGCCGGGCGAAACGATGGTCTTTACCGTTCAATTATTGGAAGATGGAAATCCAGTCGGCGGCAAGAATCTGAAGTGGATTCGCCGGGGTGACGATGGCAAAACAGAAGCCGGAACGGCCGTTTCTTCCGCGACAGAGCCATTGGTCATCAAAACGTCCATCGACCAACCCGGCTTTGTCCGAATCACCGTTTCGGCACTGGACGATGAGAACAAGCCATTGAAAAATGGCGACAAAAAAGTGACCGATTTCGACGGCGGTGCGGGAACGCGGATTTTGGAAATTCAGGGGTATCCCGAACCGGAAGATTTCGACGCTTACTGGGCCAAACAGAAAGCTCGGCTGGCGGAAGTCCCTCTGCGGGCGGATTGCGTGCCGGTGGAGTCGGGAAATGAGAAAATACTGGCCTACGATGTGAAAATCGACTGCCTTGGCAAACCGGTGAGTGGCTATTTCTGCAAGCCGAAAGACGCGGCCGCGAAATCGCTCCCCGCTCGAGTTTCGTTCCATGGCTACGGCGTTCGCTCGGCCAACAAACCGACCGGTGCCGGAGTGAATTCGCTGGCTCTGGACATCAACGCTCACGGTATTGAAAATGGTCAGCCGGAAGAATATTATCAGAAACTTCAGCAGAACGAATTGCGTGGCTATGCTTTCTCCAAAGAGGAAAACGAGAATCCCGAAACGGCCTATTTCAACGGCATGTTTCTGCGGATGATTCGCGCGTTGGAGTTTATCAAAAGTCAGCCGGAATGGGATGGAAAAACACTGATCGTTTCCGGCGGAAGTCAGGGTGGTTTGCAATGTCTGTCGGCGGCAGGGCTGGATTCGGATGTAACGGAATGTTACGCGAATGTGCCGTGGTGTCTCGACTTGGGTGGCCGGAATCTGGGACGTCAGAGCGGCTGGTTCCCTGCCTGGACGGATGCTTTGGGCTATTTCGACGCGGCCAACCATGCCAAACGAATTCAGGGACGCACGGAAATTGTGGCAGGGTTGGGAGATTACGTCTGCCCACCATCGGGACAAATGGTTCTGTACAACAATCTGAAGGTGCCTGTCAAATTAACGTTCTATCAGGGAAAAACGCACAGTTATACAATGCCGGACGCTCAGGTTTGGACTCTCGAAAAGAAGGGGAATCCTGCTCCATAAGCCCGATAAACCGGAAAAAGCCGCCTGCCACTCTTGAGGCGTGACGGGCGGCTTGGGGGGAAAGGCTATTCCAGCTTCGTCACTTTCCCATCATTACGGGTTCCCAAATAAACATGTACGGCGGGATCAATTTGGTAGGAAATACGCTGGACGGAGCCGTCGCACATGGTCATTCCCAAGGCTTCCGAATGGCAACTGCCACGCGCTCGTGGAAGGGACGCCATCTGCGGATAAAAAAGGAAGTGTAGAAAAACCTGTTTTTAAGAAGAATTCCAAGAGAGTTTTTTGGATTAATCCAGCAATTTCAATCCTTTCCAACGTTAATATTTATCCGCAGATTACGCGGAAGACGCAGATATTTCCGTTCCTACGATTCTCTCGGCGGATACTTCAAATCGGAATTGCCGACAAGATAAATAAAGTGGATTAGGGTAGATTTTTCTCGTTAAGATGAATTGACGGGAAAAATAAAAATGAGAAAATGTTTTTTAGACGTACTCTAAAGGGCATACCCCTCCCAGAGGAAGGGGCTTTTCTTTCGTTTTCTGGAAGAGAATTCCTTGTTCCGGGCAGAACTGGAGGCCTCTATACTGGCACGTATGGACGACGCAGAACTCTCTGTCTATACAGGTGTTCCCATGAAAGCAATCAGGGCTTATAAGGAACTCTTCTTCGACGTAGAGGATAAAATCAATCAAAAATCTTACATAGAGCATTATGTCATAGGGTCAGATATTCAAAACTTACAGGAAGACAACTACGAGACTATCTGGAAATTATTTGGTTATCATCTTGGTCCTAAAGTTCTACAGGCGATTGTGTCACGTACGGTGAACCCGCGTTACTGTCAGAGTGCAGACTCTGTCAACGCAAGCCTTAAAGAAGATATTATGGGCAGTTTCCAAATCGCATGTGCAGTGGCATCCAAACACCCTGCCGGTGGTACTGCGGCTACCAAACATCTAACTGGTCTGTTTGCCAAGTTTATGGAGGTCGACAAGATGGAAGACCTGTCATCCAGTTCCAACCAGCTTATTGAGCATATTAAAGCTCTTATTGGCAGTCTTCAATTTACTGTCGGCGGTACTTATCCCAGTGACAACCCCATGCAGCTATATCATGGAAGTTCTTGCGAACCTACTTTAGAGGATTTGATAGAAATTTCGGCTAAAGGTAAATCAGAAGCTATGGATGAAGCCTCTGGCATAAAATACCCACCTGTCGTAAGTAAGAAAAAGAAGAAATAGTTCTGTGTATAATGATTTTCTACAGAACATCCAGTACAGTCGTATCAGACCATTTTCGTGACCTCACGAAAATGATTGAATTAAATAGACTTACAAGAAGAAATAACCATGAACTACGCAATCCTTCCATCAACACACATTACATTATAGGAAGTTCTCATTCTATTGCTCAAAATTTCGACTCTTTTGAGCAATAGAGTAACTGTATGCTCAAAATAGATTAAATTTTGAGCAATAGTATCGTTTTGCCAATGCCAGCAAAACGATCAGACACATCTTTTTACAACCACACATTACATTATAGGCAAAGGGTGTGTGGTTGTCAATAGCCTAAATATTAACATAGGGGAAATGGGTAAAAAGAATTGGTTATTAATAACTAAATTTTTGAGAATTTCTATTATTTCCCTGTTGATTTTTGTCGTGCAGTGTGTATAATGAGTAGGTAACGAATAAAATGTACGGAGGTGATAATATGCGACAATTGAACTTTTTTGTTAAAGGAACACACGCTATATTTCAGTCATTGTGGAAATACCCTATTTTCTTTAACAGGCCTTGCATGTTTTCAGATGCTACAGTCCAACAGGCTCGTACATATATAGATAAGTTATACGGAGACACCGACGACTGGTCAAGTGTGTCGTATCCAGAGTATAGTGATGAAGAAGCATTACGAAGGGACTGGGAAAAACTTGGAGATGACATGAGGAATGCAATTGATGAGTATGCTACCCAATCCAGATGATCTACCATCAACAGAACAGCATCACAAAGGAATAACGTTATCGCCTAGTGCAATTTTTCAATACCATCAAAGTCCTTTACCGCCTCCTGAAGACCTTGCAAAGTACGAAGAAATTTGCCCTGGAGCCGCTCAGACTATTATGGATAGTTTTGTCCAACAACGACAACATCGGATGGAACTTGAAAAATTAGGTATTAAACAAAAAATTGCTACACAGAAGAAGAAAGATTATTTGACGGAAAAACAAGTCGACGCAGAGATTACAATTGCGAAAAATGCACTTAGTTTTGGGTGCGTAATCATTTTTATTATGTTAGTGTTGGGATTTATTGCCGGATGTCGTGGAGACACATTACTAGCAACAGCTTTATTGATGCCTTCTTTTTTCAAAGTTATTTTAGACTTTTTCAATATAAGCATGAAGAAATTCGCTGCTAAATAGACACCTATGCCTGGGCTTCTTATATAAGTACATTTATACTGTAAATAACTTTTTAAGTAACTCTATTCTCATCTTATTGCGTATTATCTGATAAGTGCTATAATAGTCTGTTATTAAAGTAACGTAAAGAATTATGCTGAAGCGAGTTATTATGTTCGGACTGAGTAAACTATGGCGGCGTAATAGAGGAAACGAATACACAATTGATTCGCCAAAAGTCAGAGGAATAGTAAGTCGTTATTCCAGAGGCAATGCCTATTTGCAGAGAGGTATTTATATATCTAAAAAAGACAAAGAGGAGTTTCTTAACAAAGTGTACAATAAGAAATAAAATTGGGAATCTTTTGAACTGAGTTTAAGGAATTTCGAGAGTAATTCGTTCTGGGAGTTCCTTTAGTCGTCTCCACATTTTGCTCTCCTCTGTCTTACTGCTATAATGCTCTAAACAAAACTTCTTCATTTAACTTATGGAGCTAATATGAGCAAACTGAGTACAAAAGAATCTCAAGAACTGGAACGGGCGGTAGATACGATTACGGATTTGTGTAATCGTGGGATTCATCCGAATGACGCTATTATCAAGACAGCCAAGGATATGCAGTTGACGCCGGACAGGTTGCCGGTACTGGTCAACCTCTATAATCTTGGAGCCACAGCCAGTCAATGGGAGAGTAGTCCTACACTTGACAGCAAAGTCGCTTCTTTTCCCATTGCGGACATTGAGAAGATTGCTTCCAAGATGTTTCCAAAAGTAAAGAAAGCTGAGCCTACACCTCACAAAGAGCGGATGTGGCACATGACACCGTATGAGGTGTTTGGGCATAATCCTCTGGATTGTTACAAAGAGCAGCCAACTAAAACAGCGGCAGTCAAAAGTACATTAAAACCTTCTAAAGAAACGCTTATCAACATTGATAGGAAGATTCTCAGCACGGTAGATACTATTAAGAGGGAATACTCTCAAAAGAAGACAGCCGCTATTCATAAGTTTCATCAGGCTGTGGCAGAGTTCGCGTCTAAATTTCATCTGGCAGACTTTCCTACGATTAAAGAAGCCAGAAGTGAGTTGGAGTATGTTTACGGTGAACTTGGAGTCAGGATTGCAGACCACGTAGCTGAGAAATATCCTAAAGTTCATCGACCTAAAGTATATACCAAAAAAGCCACGATCAAGTCCAAAGATCATCCGTTCTATGTTCTTTTTGAGAATATCAAAACAGCTTTAGAAGCGGCTACTGTAGCCAATCAGGAATACGAAGAGGCTATGGAGAAATGCTCTGCGGCGTTGGAGTTAGTCAGGAAGGACAAAGAAGAGGAACTCTATCCTGATGAGTTAGACAAAATCATCAAAACCCCGCCACCTGTAACACTTAAAAAAAAAGCAAAGGTTCCTGGCCCGGCAGATGATGGCTGGTCTCCTCCCAGAAGGTTTTCCAAGTTGGAATCCCTGTTGACCCCTGAATGGGTTGGTACCACGGGCAGAGAGTACGACATTCTAAAGAAGTTACACAACCCGGTTCATGCTGCCAGAATGCGTAAACTTAAAATTGAGACTATGCTTACGGATTTGATTAATACGGATGATTATCTTCGCAAGCAAGACCCGGAAGCAGTTCTGGATGCCTATAACGATATTGTCGAAATGGCGCCAGAGATGGCAACCAAGAAAATTTGGGTCAGAAATGCTTTGCGACAGTACATGGCTACGGAGTCTCTTGATTTCAACACTCTGGGTCAGATGGGGCAACAGAACGCACAGGAATTAGAGCGTAAATCGCAAACAAGAAAAGAGATGATCGACTCTGGCAGAGAATTTAACCGGATGTTGCAGAACGAACTGGATCGAAGACTGGATCAGCTTATTCGTTCTAACGAATTAAAGGCTCAACAGAAAGCCAGGAAAAAAGAAGTAGCAACACAACTGGCAGCCAGAGCCAAAGAAGTCGCAACACAACAAGCTGCCAGAGCAAAAGAGCTTGCCGATCAACAGAAAGCCAGAGTGAAAGAGCTTGAACAGGACAAAGAGTTCAAGTTATTGCAAGCTAGAAAACAAAGGGAACATCAAAGTTTCCTGACTGCAAGACAGCTTGAGGTTAATCAAGCCATAGAAAAATACAGATCAAACAAAGCGCCTTATAACACAGAACTTGCCAAAGCAAAAGCTAAGGAAGATATGGAAATGGCTAGATGGAATGCGCAACAAGCTAGTTTCCCTGCAAATATTACGGACGCAGATAAGATAAGACAGGACTTTGTAACTAGTCAATTACATATTAATCGTGCAGAAAATACTATACATACTTTAAGTAAAAAACGAAACAGAACTGCTGATGAGGAGAAAGCACTTGCAGAAGCGCAAGCTAGCAAAGCAGTAAATATGTCAGAAATTGATTTGTATAACAAACAATTGTCCGATGCTACTAGAAACCTGCGACCGACGCAAACATCGCCTATACAGTCAGTTACGAACATGCCGTTCAAATAAATTAAAGTCTAGTATTTATATTAGCCGAAATAACGAATGGTATAGTTTATTATAATAAGGTTGCTATATGCTATATGCCAGAACGATATAGCGTTACGCTAGACACGGAGTGATATAGCAATTATGTATAATGATTATAGCCTTAAGCCCTCACAAAACTTATCCTAAGGGTAACTATGTGGGGGTGGATTTTATGACATCGGTGTATTGCACGATATACGATTGAACACTTTAAGATCTAGACCGCACATATTAAAAATCTTGGAAATACACTCGTGTAAGAGTAAATCTGGGTTCGTATGATAGCACTTGTATCCTAGAACTTGCGTGTGCTTATCGCCTCTTTCTCTATGTGCATTTCTTATACGGTTGCCACGGTGAACAGCCTCTGCAACATGTTTCAACTCTATCTTATCTAGTATTTTCTTGAAATTTGGCTCCTTTTTATAATCATCTAAATTTTCAAAATTCGTACTAAAAAATGTATTGATATAGTCTAGATAGGCATCTTTGGTGGATATATATCCCTGCCCGTCTACTAGATGTAATAATAGCCACAATTCAAAAGTCAGGTTTACGTATCCAGGCATAATGTTGTAGTTTTTAAATTTTTCAAGCTCTTTACAAACGGTGCAAAAACAAGTATTGTCGGAGCTAGAATTGCCTTCTCTGTCCCAAAGATAAAATAACTGGACATCACTATCCGTACAAAGTAACTGGTCTAGAATCGCAGGTTTCTTATGCACCCTTATTTTAAATTGCACAGGATATTTTTTATCTTTACAGTCATTAATAAGTTTCTGTAGATGCTCAAGGTATAATTTTTCACATTGCCCCTCTACGCCGAACCCGAAAATTATACTTTCAGTACGATACTTTCTCTTTCTTTTCATAGTACACCTACCTCTCTTTATCGTTCTCAATTAGCTGTCTAAAAGCGTGCGAAAAATCTACGTCACGAATACCTCCGTATCTATGAAGAAAGTAGTTTCTCATATAGGAATGTAGGTCTTTTGCGGGATTATCTACATGTGTTCTGAAATCCGATAACTGGTACAATTCACTCTTACCTGTGTATTCGTCTCTGTCTACAAACTTAATCTCGTCTCGTCGGAATAGTCTGTCATTTAAAAATATAGGATTATGCGTATTAAAGATTAATTGTGCATCATTCACATTAATTGTCAAATCGTGAAAGTTTTGAACAATATTAATTATAGCCGCAGGATGGATAGACGCATCAAGCTCATCGAAAATAACAGTGCCTCCCAGCGATAATGCCGTAGCTAACAGAGGAAAAACGTGCATAAAACGCAAGGTTCCAAGAGATTCGTATAATGCCGCAGGTATCTTTTGCCCATCTACTATAGAAATTTTAGTCATGCTTAGAGGCGACTCGTCTGCTGTGTAGACGACTTTATTTTGATTAATACCAAAATTTTGAAGAGCTGTGTTGATTGCGTTTTCGATTAATTGTATTTTTCTACGAGGTAATGATGTAGGATAGATAAATACTTGATGCGGGTCAAGACATATCATAAAAGAAGTTTCAAACCACTTATAAATAGTCTGTACTAATTGCTCGCTGAATAGATGCTTAAACCCATTAGTTAAAAATAATTCAGTGTCCACAAGTTCAGTCTCAGCAATTTGTTTTAAGTTTCGGATATTTTGTTTGCTGTCAATAAAAAATTCTTCAAGCGACTTATTTATTATTACTTGAAGTGTATTCAATTTTCGAGAAAAAACCTTTTGATTATTAATATACAGGCGTTCTAATATAATTCTTTTCCTGTTTTGCGATGTAGTTACACCTAGATCTAAAACAAGATCGTACTGAAAAAGTATACTTTCGTGAATAAATTCTATACTTAATTCTAACGATTTGTCTCGTGTATCTTTATTAAGTATTATACACGGATAAGTTATAGAATGCTTACAAGACGTAGGTGTTTCAACAGTACGAATATCGCCATTTAAAACAATTGTTTTTAACAAATCCATTGCTTCAATAATATTTGTTTTACCTGATGCGTTCGGACCGTATATTACGGATGCTATAAGTGTTCTTATTTTTATGTCAGCACATTGCTGTGTAACAACACTGGCTTCTAATTCCTCTGTGTCATCTAGATAATGATCTTCTACCATAGAGAAAACAGTTTCATCTTGGTAAGTTTTATAATTTTTACAACGAAATGCGATTAACATGTGCTTTCCTTTGCTAGTTTATATTTATTATTTGTCTTACTCTATATCTTAATATAATCTATAGGAATAGGCCTGTCAATACCGTCTCCGATAAAATATTCTTGTTTATATAGTACCTACAATAGCTAAAAAAAATTTATCCTTTCTGGGCTAGATAGTAGTACATAAATCTAAGTCGTACTACAAGGCTAGCCCTCTATACAAAGTAACTATTGTTTAATTGTATATATATGAACGAGATTTTCTAGGGTAGCGTTTAATATTCACAGCCATCATCTATTGCAGATAATTTAACTTGCGAACATAATTAAACGAAATTCACCACTGGTCTTTAAGATCGTTACATTCTTAAAGACGTGGAATCTCAAATCCTGACTCGCATGTAACGTGCTCGCCAGTTCCTATAGTGTAGTGTATCTCGATTCTATCCAGCCCCTTGGTCTAGCTTAGCGACATGCCGGAATAGCGCATGTCAGATAGAATATAAGAAATACACACCATAGGTGTGACTGAGATTCCACAAATCTCATAGTATATGCCACAAATTGCGGGGAAATTAAGGTGTATTCTCCTGTATGAATTAGGTCGTTGTATCGGTTATTCACCGAACCATTGCATTAGGAGACTTGTTAGAGACAGCAATATAGCTACAACAGATATAATCCATTCCCAGTTTTTCTGACATATATGTTTATTTAACTCAGAGCGAGCAGTATTAAAAGTACCTAGAATTTCTTTTAATCTTGTTAAAGATTCTAGACTAAGCCGCCAATCTTCTTCTTTACTATCTGTACGACGTGCATAGCTATCCCTTATTTTTGAGACTTCATTAAGTAACTCTATATAATTTGGAATCGCGTTTGTGATAACTGTTTTACTATATTCCTTGTTAAACCAGGCAATCTCGCCTAATACATACAATATCTGCGCATCGTAGACATCGTATACTGCCCGTACACAATGCGAGATCGCTTTATTATAATTCTCATGCGCGGCGTCCGCGTTATCTGAGTCTATAGCTCTTATAACATGGTTTCCAGCATAGCGTAGTTCATTTATAACAGGAAAAGCAAGTCCTTCAAATGTTTCCTGATTTGTCTGTGAGAATAAATACTCTGAGTTTTTTATCTCCGATTCCGCACGTTGATATAACTCCACAAGTTGGTTCTGTAATTCCTGTATATCTGAATTGTTCATACTATGTTAGTTAATCATTTAGTATACTTATAGTTCATTACCTTTTCACGTAATCGTTCAATATCAACGGAAGTAATATATCTTCCTCTTTGCAGATTATAATTACCGCTAGATTTCAATCTGACAATGTTATTTACAACATGTGGGGGCATGGCGTATCCAGTAGCTCTGACAGGAAATAGAGAGTTTATAATTTTTTTTAACCTAGCCATCGAAAGCTCCTTCGTAACTACAACTGTATCGAACAATTCTATAAAGTAAGAACTACAAAAATGCAACGTTTTTCATCATAATACATCTTACGCATAGCAATCTTATATTCATTATACTTCCAACGTTACAAAAAAGCAATAGGTAAATAATAGAAATTATCAAAAATTTAGTTAATATCAACTAATTCTTTTCGTCATTATAAGAACTTTACTTTCCCTGTTCTTGTTGGTATTTCTTCCCATAGTAATCTTGCATGTCAGAGCAGGGAATAACTTTATAGCACACTTCCCATGGTTTCAAGTCTTCGCGAGCCATTTTCCATGGGTCTTCCGCCTGCGTTAGATTTTCCAGTTGGCATCCCTGTAAGTCTCCGTAAGTGTTATATACAGAATGCAGTAGTTCAAGAGTATTCTCTGCCAAAACAGATTCATCAAATTCCTGTTTAGGGATGGGATTCCACCTGTAATCTGCATATTTGGAATAAAGCGACACGACAACAGGACCATGTACCCACACTTGAATATCGTCTTCAAACAATGGAGTACCGTCATGAAGTGCGCAATGCCATGCCTGTGCGTAATAGCACAATTTCTGTAGCTTTTTATGTGTCATGGAATCCTGACTTAAAAACCACCTGGCTATATCGTATACTTTTTCCATAATAATGCCTAAGAATTTAATATCTCATCAAAAATCTTCTGATAATCTATTGTCTTACTCAATCTGGAAGAATTGACTATAACCTGATCAACAATGGATTGTCCCAATGCACTCAAGTTATCTAACTGTGGTTTTCCAAAATATATTCTTTAGAAAAGTCGTTAAATAATTTTCCTATAGAAAAGTTAAAAAAAGGAGAGGCAAACAATTTAATGCCTAAAAAATCCAATACTACACGCTCGTTCCTATTCAGACTATCCCGAATCAAACCATATAAGGCGTCGCCATCACTCCATGTAATGCAATAATCACCTACTACATCTTTTACTTTGATATTCATGACATCATTTCTCTTGGAATCTTGCAGAAATTCCCGCGATTGTTAATGCTTGCAATTGGCAAAAGACGTCCCGAAGCAGATGGCGTAAACCGCCGATTGCTTTGCCAGGACAGCAAAATTGCCAAAGCGTCCAGAATCGTTGTTTTGCCAGAACCATTCATGCCATAAAAAATGTTCATTCGTGGATGTAAGGCAAGATCATCCCCAAAGTAAACGGAAGGCGCATTCCGAAAATCAACTAATTGTAATTGCGTAACTTTCACTTCTGTTTCCCTGTCTTGCTATGACTTAATATCCTTTTATTATAAGCTAACACTCTATACGTGTCAAGCTGGAATAGAGGTATTTATGCAAGAATCCGTTCAACCAATCACATCAATACCACCGAACCTACCGTGTAAATAATCTTTCTCAATATTACACCCGTCGGGAATACGATAATCGGACAGCCGGGCAATACGGGTATCCTCATACACCTTGTCCATAAAGAAGATTTCATCTCATCCTAGAATTCTATAAAAATAAAAAGTTTTTTTGGAAAATCTATTGACTTTCCATCTAAGTTTATATAAAATAGAGATTGTTTTATCTATTTGGAAACGCGCATGACCCATTATATTAGTGTTAAACCAGAGGTACTTCAATGGGCGATCCGCTATTCGGACCTGTCGGAGGACGCAATCTATACACGTTTCCCCTGGGTTTCCAATGAACCCGCACAGACAACCTTTATAAAACTTCAAAATTTTGCACAAACGTTACGGGTTCCCTTCTCAAGTCTACTTCTTGGCAAGATTCCAGAAGAGGAACCCCTTCCGATACCAGATTGCCGTACAGTGACAGATCGGGAACTCTCCGAACCAAGTTTGAATTTGCGTGAGATAATTCATATTATGTCTGTTCGTCAGGAATGGATGCATAATTATCTTCTTTCAGAGGGAGCGGAGCCTCTTCCGTTTGTTGGTTCACTAAAGTTAATTACCGATCCCCTAGAGGCGACAAAGCGTATCCTACAGGATTTGAATTTGAAAGAGGGCTGGACGCAATCATTTGCCAACTGGGAGAAGGCTTATGAACACCTCCGTGACGTTGTTGAGGAGGCGGGAGTATTGCTCTTTCAGGAAAGCGGGCTGGATACAACGGCACGAAAACGATTTAACCCGGAAGAGTTTCGCGGTTTCGTCATGTCGGATACCTATGCACCGCTTATTTTCATAAATTCCGCAGATGCCAGAAATGCCCGAATGTTTACACTGGCTCATGAAATAGCCCATCTCTGGAGTGGGACAGAGGGTGTTTTTGATTTTGCTAAAGAAGATTTTGCGAATCATGTAGCCGCAGAACTTCTCGTTCCAGAAGAACTATTTCGGAAAGCCTGGGATACCAATAGTGATATAGGCCACCTGTCGCATGTATTCAAAGTAAGTACGATTGTAATTGCAAGACGTGCGTGGGACTGTGGACTTATACCTTCTGACGAATTTTGGGCTTTTTTTAGAAGCCAGCAGAAAAAATTTGAAACAAATCAAAAAAAGCAAAAAGGCAACCCAACTTACTACAATACTCGAAAAAGTAATCTTTCGATGAATTTTGTAATGTCGGTTATCGCCTCTGCGCAGAGCGGTAAGACGCTTTATAGAGATGCCTGTAATCTAGTTGGAATGCACGGAAAAACATTTGAAGAGTTTGCAAATCGCTGTATGCCTGGGATGCGTATATCATGAGTTCCTTGAAAAGTTACCTTCTAGACACCAATATCTATATCCAATCATGGAACCTTTGGCATCCTAAATCAGTATTCCCTGGGTATTGGGAGTGGATGTTGCACGAACACAAAATTAAACAATTTCAAACAATTGATAAAGTCTTGGAGGAACTTAAACACTATGACGGTATTGAAGAATGGAAAAATCAAATCAAGGAAGTCTCCACTAAGACTACTGATAATATAGTCGACCCTCTACGTACGGTCTTACAAGTTGTATATAATCACACATCTCAAGGGAAAAAATACACTCAAAGAGCTATCACAGAATTTGAGAATTGTGCAGACTCTTATCTCATTGCGTATGCCTTAGCAAATCATTTAGATATTGTGACAGAAGAAACCTTTGAAGAGCGTTGCTTAAAGCGTATCAAAATTCCTAATATATGTCGAAAATTAAATATTCGGACACTAACGTTACCACAACTATTGCGAGAAGTAAACCCAGAGTTTCTATGGAATGGTAATAAAGCGACAACTCCATAAAACCCTATTTTATTCTTCCTAACGAGTCATTATCCGCCATCTGTCGTTTTATTATCCGCCATGGATGATAACGAGGTGTCGTAATTTCAAGACTATTATTGATATTCTGCAACAGAAATTATTGTAACGACGTAATCTCGTTATCCGCCATTTTGACTTTTCTTCTATCTTTATTTCCCTGACCGTTCGTGGCATATAGTATGTAGGAATCATTGTATTTTTACTTATGAATGGCATGTCTTGACGCAGTGTTTATATGTTATAAACAGTGTCGAAATACGTATAACACAAGAAGAAGGAGAGGCACCATGAAATAAGTAGAATTCAAAATTAGTTAGCGGGTTTAGGTATTACACAAACAATAAAATGAAGAGGAGTAGCAGTGATGGCAGCGGAAATAGTGGAAGATGTAATGGAAAAGGTGGATACGATACAATTATATGCACAACGTGCGGAACAGGCAGATACACTTGAAAACTTGGTGAGTCTTGTGTATGATACGTTGTTCGGCTATCAACATATAATTAGCGAGCCTGACATCTATCATACAGAGGACGAGGTCTTAGAAGTAAAGGCTAGAGTCAATAAGATTACAAAGGAACTGTGGTGGTTGTCTAATACTTTACCAAAAATTAAGGACAGATACAAGGAACAAATCTATCAAGAAACAGAGGAGATAGAAGAGCTTATAGCACAAACAGGCAAGGAGCCGCAGAACACGATAGCTAGTCTCAAGCACGACCAGGATAAGATAGAAGAGCTTATAGCACAAACAAGCAAGGAGACACAGAACACGATAGCTAGTCTCAAGCACGACCAGGATAAGATGCTAGCCTTGGCAGCAACACTCTTAACCAGGAACAGGCGGAAAAGACGTAATGCTAAGTATCGTAGAAGGAGAGGACTATGAAAATCAAAGTAAGTGAGATAGATACAATTTGTATCAAAGAAGAGACAGGCGTTGCTCTGTACAATAAAATATTGCCTTATATAAAGAAAGGCGAATCGGTAGAATTAGACTTTGAGGGAGTTGAGATGCTTACTCCTTATTTTATAAGGGTAGCTCTTGCACCGTTAATACTTAATGGGTTTATAGAACAGTTAGATGAAAAGATAACATTTACAAATACAGATAAATTCGATAAAGAACTTATAGATTATGTAGTGGAATGTGAATGTACAAAGAAAGAGGAGATACCAATGTACCATTCAATGAATTTAGTGGTCAAAGACCTTTATTCCATCAAAGAAGCGAACATTGCGCTGAACGGAATTACGGTTGTTACCGGTGAAAACGGTTGCGGTAAGAGTATTCTATCGCAATTGCTTTACCATACTTTCCGTATGCCAGATACGGTGGCTCAATTGCTATGTGTTAAATGCCTTAGAAAGTTGTCCCCAGTTGTAGAGCTTATGGAATATTGCAGAGACAACTACGAAGATGTCATTGGCTGGCATTATCGGGAAATGACGACTTTGTGGGAGATAAAAAAATATCTCGAAGAGTGGTTGGATTACATGCAGTCAGATGAAATACGTAAAAACAAAGCGTTTCGCAAACAGTTGAAAGTTGCCTGGAAGCAGTTATTTGAGGGCGTTGGATGTCCTAAGAGCGCATATAAGAAGTTGTCCGCTCTAAAAAACTGTGTCGACCATTGGTATCACACGTACACGGACGAGCTTTCAAGGAAAAGAACGCAATATTTATACGAATATCTTAAAGACGTATTGAGTATAGACGTCGAAGGAAAATTTGATATTATCGAAGACAACACTGTGCATTTAATAGACAACGAGGATAAGTGCATTCCGACATCTAGTATTAGAGATGCACTTTATTTGAATAATCCAGGTGTTCTATACAAGTATATAGAACTTCCTTACGAAAAGGTTCCTAACTGGGATCACGCCTATTCAGTAGCGTTACAATCAGTCTACTCGGAAGGGTATGATCGCAATAAGCCCCTGATTTTGAAAATGAGAAATACTGTCGGTGATACCTTGGAGAATGAGGGTGTACTTCATTTTCAACGTCATGGCTCACCTGTCGTATCTCGACTGGATGAGTCCAGCAACGGCGAAAAACTCATGGGAACCATCTATCAATTGATTCGTAAGGAGTATTTTCGAGAGGATGTACTGACAATTCTAGACGAGCCTGAAATGAATCTACATCCAGTGTGGATTGTAGAGTATGCGCGCATGATCGTTTTACTCCACAAACACTGTGGCACACGCTTCTTTATATCGTCGCATAATCCCGATATGATCAGCGCGTTACAGAAAATCGCGAAGAAGGAAGGGGTCGTCATTGATTTTTATCTGGCAGAGCCAGTATCGAAAAGTGGACAGTACGTCTATCAGCACCAGGGAAATAGTGTTGAGAAGATATTCGCTTCTTTCAATGAAGCCCTGAAACGGATTGAGGAGTATGGAGAAGAGTGATTTTTGTTAATAAGTCTGTTACGCGAACTATGCGTAACAGACTTATTTTTTTAAGTGTTATTGTAAAAGGAGTTTAATTGTGAATCGTAGAGACTTTTGGATGTCAATAGTAAATCACAACAGGCATCTGTTGCAAACAATGCCAGAGTTCTTGAAATTGGACCGTGAATTTTTGGTACAAGAAATATCGGAAGCGGAGAAAAAACTGGACAAGTACAAATCAATCCTCTCGCAAGAGGACTACGAAGAAGCTCTCTCGAAGATAGACACTTTACTGAAGATCGGTGATGACAAACTGACAAACGAGCAGTTGGAGGAGTTGGAAATTCTTTCGGAACTTGTGGAAGAGTACGAGTCGAAATCAAGGGTTGATCCTGCTGAAGAAATCGCTTCAAGAGGTAGTAGATATTTACACCAGGTTAGACGAGTTTCGACGTCTGGAACCAGGTTGGTATGCCGGTACAGGAGATGCTTTTAAGGATGAAGACCTGGATTGGCTGAAACCTATTCTTATAACCATAGCTTGCGAATTGCCGCAACCTCCTGTGCTGTATCCTTATGCCGAAGCGAACGTCTATGCAGAATGGTGTATCGGAGATAATCGAATTATAGTTGGGTTTATGTTTGAGAATAAAACAGCCGCTTACAGTGACTTTGACTTGGTAATACCGGGACAGCACAACGAGTACGACTTTGACTTGAAACAACCAGGAGAGCTGAACAAGCTCATTCAGACGTTGAAGAAAGTTATTGTTTAATGCTTTCAGTATCTATGCTGCCCCGCAATGTATAATACATCAATAGTCAAAAAATACTGTTTGCTCTTGACAACGAGAGTTTCTAATAGTATCATGGCAGAAAGGGAGAAATACGATGCTGATAAGTTTTAGTGTGACTAGTTTGTAAAATAAGTAAATAGAGAACAGTACTTTAATTTTAGGAGGTTGCTATGAAAAGATTTTTTATGACATTGTTGTTGATAAGTTGCCTAGCGGTAGCAACTGTGCCTTGTGCGTATTATATGGAAGTTGTTATATTGGAATACAATAACGAAATAGTTGACCGTGGCAGTATTTGCCCAATAAGACTGTTAAAACGGCTTATAGGTATACCAAGTATAGAACCAGAAGAGTGTGACGTTAATACAGTAATTCAGGAACAATGGGCGGCTTCCTATTATAAGTCATAAGGTTACTTACATACTTAGAACTGTGCTGTAATGTATGTAGATGTCGCTACGTGCCCATTGTTAGTTTTTAGCTCTCATACATATTATAACCAGACAGTGGTTGTACTGTCACAGATCGTTGCTGTTGTCGTCTCATTCTATGCGGTGCCGTGTCTGTAGCGTTTCGTATAGCCTTATCTCTATTCATAAGACCATAGTATTCTTTAATCATGTTATTGAGTTGGTTCAAAGATCTTTGACTCCATAAAGAATCATGTTTGTGCATCGTAGGTGATATTACGTGTTTTCTAAAGAATTCAGAAGTTCCCATAGGTAATGGCGCGACAGTGCTATTATCAGGTGTGGACTGATCCCAATACCGTTCTGTGGCTGGTTTCATTAGGTCTTGAAAATGCTTATCCGCTGTATAGAATTGTTTTGACGTGGCAGGGTTTAAGGCATCTTCAACTGCCTGTATTGGTTGTAAATTTCCTACAGCGTTGACCATATTACGGAAAGGCCACGGTAACTGTGTAGTAGGTGTTGGTTGATGTAACCAACTAGGTACTGTACCGTTAAGCATTATTCGTGGAGTATATTCCCAAGTACCTGTTTCTGTAAGCATTTTATCAAATGGCACGGCACGCATTAATATTTTAGACTTGCGATTTTTAAGTAAATTGCGAGCAGCTTCCCTAGGGTCGCTTGTCTTATTTTGTATAGTATCTTGCCCGTCCTCGTAGAAAACTTGAGTATTTGATCCTAGACGATTGTCAAGCGTTTTAAGTGGTGCCACGGAATTTGTATCTGTATCTGCGGTTACATAGGCATCGTTTGTTGTTGACATAATATACCGCAAGTAAGGGTTAATATCTTTTTGCGTATAGGAATCAGGCTTATTTATTGCGTGGCGTACGTGCAGAGGTTCGTAGTTATCTGTATTTTGACCCGTAGAAATGAAAAAATAATTTGGATCGAATATTCCATTATTTCTATGTGTAGCCTCGGCAATAACAGCAGGTAACTCTTCATGTGAGAATGCTTCTGTAATCGGATTAGTATTGACCGGTGTACGATAATAACCATTGTCCATGGCATGTGTCAGTTCATGGTACAGCGCATTTCTTACTACGCCCTGCATCCGGCTATCTAGCTTGTCTGTAGAGACTTGCGGCGACTTAGGGCGGCGCCAGGCTACTCCTATATCACTACCTAAATTATACATAGGCAACATATATTTTGAACGCTGACTTTGCGCATTAATCGGTACGATTGCACTGTACGGGGGCTGTATTCCGTCAATACGATAGTTAATATTCTTTGGCTCTATCCGTTTATTAGGCCACTCATATATTCGCGGTGTCAACCAAGAAGGGTTCTTGGTCACTCGTTCTCGTATAAAATCACCCCATGTACGTGGAAGTCTGTGAGAGGGATTCCATCCAGAACGAGGGATATTTTCATGTGTAGTTACACGAAGTCCGATATGCGGGAATCGTTTTTCTACGTCTGTCTTAAAATCCGCAAGAGCTTTATTATAAGCCGCATACTGTGGCTTTTTAGATGCTGGAGTCTGTCGAATATGCACACCAGGTGTGAAGTTTGAATCAGCTGCACGCTTTATCAAATTGTTAAGTTTTGTAGTATTCACGGTACGTCGCTTCGTATGGATTGCGGTAGATGTCTAGTTATGTGTTTAATGCAGTATAATCAATTGCCACTATACCTGCAAAAGTTGATTTTATAGTACTTATCGCTACCTCTAAAACATATTAATTTTCTGTTTCTTTGTGGCATATAACATAAGAAAGGAACTTACATGGAGTAAGTTCTAAAATTTCAAATTTTTTAACAAGGAGAAGAGACATGAAGAAAGTAGCAATTTTGTTGACAATGGTAATTTTACTGCAAACACATGAAGTTATGGGAGGTTGGAGTTTTTCCGATCTCTGGAAGAAGGACGAGCCAGCATCACAAGAATTGCTGGATGCAATGGAGAGCACACCTTCCACTACAGAAGACTATAGCCTTTACGAAAAATGTCGGGAGTTGCTTAAGGAATCAAATAAAGAAATTGAAATGCCAACAGAAGAAGAGGCAGCCGCAGTTGACCTGCGAGCATACGAACTAGCCATGAAACAGAATAACGAGCGACTATTCCACATAGCACTAAACCCAGAAAATATTAAAACTGTTCTACCAGAACAGTTGAATAACGTGCCCCCAGAGTGTATAGCTCAAGTAGGCACTCCGTGGGGCATGGTTTTCGTGCCGTACGAACAAAGGGAGCAGTATGGCGAAGCAATCACAGAACTGTTACTATATATACAGAATATAATGGTAACAAACACAAATACCATGATCAAAGAAGACCACTATTGCGTAACATACGCATGTGTGTCCGACGGGAAAAACAAGCTAATGCTTGTTTTTCCAAAAGAATTAGCAGGATTCAGAGGCTCCTATCCAGGCATAATTCTGACATTTGATGATCTGGGTATCAAAATCACAGAGACTCAGGACTCTGTAAAAATAGAGTTCTAGATTTACGAAAAGACTATCCAATAAAGGATGGTCTTTTTTTTAGCTATGGTAGCCTAGATCTCTTCCGCCGACACACACGCTGTGCAGCGTCTATAAGCGACATCATAATTATCTGCCATAGTCATGGGTTCGTATTTTAGACGTGTATGGAAGTAGGTGCAGGTGCCTCCGCACAGCGAGGGGCATGTTTTTACGCATAAATCGGGCTTCCATCGGTCTACGTGTATTTCTTGTCGAACAAAACACTTCCGGCTATCCGGGGTATAAACATCCATTTCTGGACTGTACTCAACATCTTCCAGTTCGTCAATATACTTGTTGAGCATGTCATGTATTTGGCCCGGTGCGACATCTTTACCGTTGCAAGTGGTCGCAGCAGATACTGTATGACAGAAAAATTTCCAATACCAACCAGCGTATTCCGCTTCTGTCTCTTTAGGAACGGAAAGCACTTCTGTAAGTTTAACCACGCCAAGATCTAATTTTAAGATGTAGGCGTTATCGTCCTCTGACCATTCCCATCCAAGCTCTTGCAGTACCCGTTCTGCCGCACGGTAAACCGTGTCATCCATCTTCCCAAGAAAAGGAGTGTAACATGTCTTACCGTCTTGTCCGATTACTCTGTCTTTTTGTATGTTCATAATATACTCTTTCTTGCTCTTCTAACACAGGTATATACGTATAATACACTGTAAACAGTGTTTATCTATCACATTACAGGAGAAGAAATGATTACATTTTGTACTGGAGATTTGTTCAAATCAGACGCGGAAGCATTGGTCAACGCTGTCAACACAGATGGTATTATGGGTGGAGGTATTGCACTGCAATTCAAAATACGCTACCCGGAAATGTATCAAGAGTACAAGAAGTTGTGCGATGAGCAACAACTTTATACAGGCATGTTATATGTATGGCCTACAGGCAGTACAGATGGTGTGAAATATATCATCAACTTTCCAACAAAAGCGAATTGTGCAAATGCCTCTAGACTGGAATACATTGAAGTCGGTCTAGATGCGTTGGTTTACACGATACAAGATGAAGACATAAAATCGATTGCAGTACCGGCATTGGGTTGTGGCTTAGGAGGGCTTGACTGGTCTGAAGTAAGACCCTTGATGGAGCGTAAATTA
Source organism: Planctomycetia bacterium (assembly GCA_030527105.1). Taxonomy (GTDB): domain Bacteria; phylum Planctomycetota; class Planctomycetia; order Pirellulales; family Thermoguttaceae; genus RGIG3701. The sequence continues at coordinate 53,477 of JAUNBK010000001.1, read as the reverse complement.
GAACCTTTGAAGGATGTCAATATCATGATTTACATCCCGTATCAACTACACCCGTAAATTTAGTTATTAATAACTAAAAAAGCGTTGGTATTTTACTACCAACGCTCCTAACTTACTCAGCATTATCGCCCAAGTCAATCGGTGCTAGTCGCTTATAATCCGCTTTATTGAGCTTATTGCGTTTTAAGAAAAGAACCACATCACCAGCAATCTCGAAGAGCTTTTTAATCGACGCTTCTAATTCTGGCAATCTCTGAGAACCGTAAATCTCTTCAAACTGATCACTTTTCCAATAATACAGCATTAACAAATCGCCCGCAGCATTCATACCCTGAGCTACTTTGGACAATGCTTTCTCAATGTCTGTGTCTGTATCCGCACTGACGTACAATTGTTTGATGGCAGAGACATCAAATACCTCTTTCTGTCCACGGTCAATCGCTTGCTGAAATACCGCTTTGTCAGTATCAGAATAGCCTGTACTGCTATCGGCTCTGTACACGTCAGGATTGGTTTCTTCATAGCCCAATACAAACTGCTCATCATCAGGAGCTTTTCTCCCCTTGAACTTGAAGAAATCCGGTCCAGTACGTTCTTTGGCAGGCCATACAGGAGCTTCCATGGCGTACTTGATATACAACCTTACTGTAGTGTTTGCCTCCGCTCGTTTAATAATCTCTTTCGCTTCCGCTTCCCGCAGTCCATGCTCTGTAATAAGTTCTTGAAAACCAGTAAATACAGGCACCGCTCTTTTATTATTGATAACACACTCGCCTGATTTTACAGTAACTTTAAGAGGTTTATACCCTTTGTATCTTGCCTGTTTATAGTGAGCGGGTTTTAATACACCGCCATGGATAAGAGACAAAGAACCAGAGGCTACAGGGAATACTTCGATACTCCTGGTGACACAATCATCTACACGCAAACACGCCCAGTCGGCAGGAATGTGGCATTCTCCAGATGCGAAATTTTTCTCAGGTGATTTACTTGAAAAACGAGAACCTTTTGGGGTGATTATAATTATATCACCATTTATCGATTTATAAGTAGTATTATTAATCTTTGACTCAATCTTAATAACCTCTGTCCCTGTTCCCAATGAACTGAGAAATATATAAGACTTGCCTGTTGTAATACTGTCTGCCGTAGGTTGACTCTGTACCCACTTAGCCAGTTCTACAGGATAACTCTTAGTACACCAGAGATTATCTCGTGAAAATATATGTGTAGCCTGGTTTTTATCGGTATCATAAATAATAGGTCCGGCCTGATAAAAATCAGAACAACCCTCGACAGACACAGGGCTGACTATTACAAGACGTTTTTTAATCTCGCCCGTATCTAACATAGTATCATAAAAACCAGTATGTGCTGGAGTGAATAACTCTTCATCTCCTTTCTCCTCCCACAGAATTTCCGATATTTCATCGGAAGGTCTTGCGTCCTGCACAAGATAACCCTCTGTAGTGAGTGTTTCTTTTTCCTTATCCGTAAGTCCCATAGGCATAGGAGAATCGATTACAGCAGAGTAACGCATAATGGTTACAGAAGCTGCCTGTTTTGCCCAGGGCATATCGCGTAAAATAGAGTTACGCATCGAATCCCGATGTTTAATTTCTACATCAAGCCTGTCGAACCCGTCTGGATAATTCTGGTCGAACGCCATTTTAACCGACGGTTGCGACTGTAACATGCTATGCAACTTTTTAAGACCTTTCAGCCCTGCTGTCTTAAAGTGTGTTGGAAGATCAAAGCTGGCAGATACCTTCCTTGCCAACTCTGCCAGAGGTTGATCGCAAGAGAGAATATCTTTACAAGCCTTTTTAGTCAACTCTGTATTGGGATAATCTACAAGTCGTTTACAAAACGCCTCTATCTGTCTCACAGAGGCATGTTTGAATGGCGGTACTGCCAACAAATCCAAATCAGGCTCTCGCATACCTTTCTCTGGTCTTTCTACAGGACTTCCGATAGAGATGGGCTGTGTGCGAAAGATTTCATGAAGCCACGCCTCTTTCAGAGGAATCCAGAGATTCTGATCTACCAGACGTAGCAACTCATGACCTTTAATCTCTCCTCCTGCATAAAACACAGGGGCATAAAGTTGCAATCCGTTAATACTGAACCCCATAACCCCTAGAGCTTTCGTGTCGTCCTCGTTACGCTCTACGACTTGAAAACCCTGTGCGTAACGCAACAGTGAGGGAGCTTTATCCTGAATATAGGTAAACGCTATCTTTGCGAACATTTGTTCAAAAGACAAGTCGTTACCTTCTCCGCCCAGATACGCTTTTTTTAATCGGTATGCCATTCTTTTCAATCCTTGCAAAAACCAGTTATCGTGTAGCTTTTCACTGATTATAATCATAAAATGAAAAGCTACAAACTGATAATGGGGTTGCGTACAGGATTATACTTCCACAAGCTCTCGTAACTGATTCAGTCGTCTATCCGAATCCAGAGAGAATACAGTGCTAAGTCTTGGAAGATGTCTGGAGATAGCTTCTTGAAGATACCAGGAGTTTATACAGTGACAGGCTTTCTGCCATTCTTTGAGAGTGAAATCGGAGTGCGGGGAGAATGCCTGGAAATGTTTTACATAATAAGCCAGCTCGTATAAAATAGCTGGAGGGTAATCGGTCGCCTCTTCACCAATATAGTTGACAGCCGTAAGCGTTCGTGCCATTGCCGCCAGTTTCAATTCATCTGTTGCCTGCGATAAATTGGAAATATAACGCAAAACTCTTGAATCCAGAGGCATTCGCATATCTGGATTCAAGAGTAATATACATCCCGCAAGTTCCGAATTACTTATACGAAGTATATCTTCATAAGAGGCTCTTCCATATAACTGTGCAAATGATAAAAGACTTGCGTGCCAACCTATCTCAGCACGCAAGTCAATATCAGGATAACATAATTCTGTTCCTTCCGGGAACCTTGAACGGAAGAGAGTTTCACCATAATTAGCCGTTTCCATGGCGTACCTGAAAGCAGATAGTCCACGCAAAGGGGAAGCTACTGCTCCAAGTATCTTACTTACAAAATCAATACTTTTGGAGCGGTCTAATTTTGGTCGTTTTGATTGGTTTTCCATGTATTATATTCCTTGACAATACTTTCTGCGCGAACTGCGCCAATCTTGTCCAGGGCTTCCAGATCACCATTCGTCTCCATGTAGGTTTGCAACTGTTCTGTAGTTTCTATATTGTTTACTGCAAGCAATTTTACATTATTGCTGGTAAATTCTTTACAGTCTTTCAGATAAATGACTTCTTCCTGAGTTTCGTTTGCAGAAACTTCTTTTGTCGTTTCCTGCGTCTCAGATTCCGTCTCTACAACAGTTTCCTGAATTTCAGGTTCTACTACTTTGACTTCTTCCAGTTTCTCATCCTTCTTCTCTTCTACCTCAATCTCCTTGACGGGCAGATTCAAATCCGCAGCGGTTAACCGTCGCAAGCCGGAACGAAATGGAGCCTTGGCTTTAACCATACAATATTTCGACATTCTCTGTCTTCCTTTCTTCTTGCAGTATACCACAAGAATTCTATTTGCTAAAGGGCTTGTTTGTTATTAAACTGAAATAATCTTAACAAAAGTTGAAAATTTTAGCAAAAAAAAATAATGATGAGCCAAACCTACAACTATAACAGCGTGTGCGCAGCAGACAACCCGTCAACATTAGTGCTATCTGATATGCCGGTACGAGAGGATGTTATTGCAGGTATGCCGGTTTACTGGGATATAGAAAACCAGTACTTTGCACCTGCCTGTGCCAAAGTCATGCAGGATTGCAATACAGGAGAGTACACACCCTCTCCTGAGGCAGACTGTATTGGTATCGTATCTGTCAAGAAAACAAAGACACGTGCCGATATTGTCATGTTTGGAATTGTTGACCTGCCAGCTATTCGCAACTATCTAGGCTCCGGCGAGGGACGCTTCTTTCTTAGTACTGAGGAAGGTTTTTGTTCCTTTCTTCCTTCTTCTGTATGTGTCCCTGTCGGAGTTGTTTTAGGCTCTTCAGACCCGTGCGACACCAGAGTTTTGGTCTATGTACATCCTGAATATGCGGGAAAACCCTTCCAACACACCCATTACTCCTTTACATTACAGGATTCCTTATGGAAAGACGTAACAGAGTTTACGAATGTGCCTGCCAACGCCGTTAAAGGATATGACTGGAGAGAAGATGAAGGCCTGAAAGTCTGTTTTCCACCTATCCCTGTAGAGGCTTGCGCGTGTACGATTGACTGGGACGGTAAAAATGAGTCTGGCACGGTATTACAAGAGACGTTTGGAGGAAGAGAAGTACCTGTTGGAACTTATATTCAAGTGGATTCTAAAGGTATTTGGTGGCTTAAGCAGGATATTAGCCCTGGAAAGACAGAAGAATCTCCTGATTTTCGCATAACCATTCATTTTTCACGAATTCGCTATGGAAATAACGAAATTTACGTAACGCGATTACAACCAGACGCGAATCAGCCCCTTGCTTTTGTCGATTGTAACGGCAATGCCGCTTCAACAGGAGACTTATACGCTCAATTTACACTCGGAAACAAGGTTATTGAGTCCTCGAATCTGACTGGAAAAGCAATTAAACAGTTTAACGAGCAATGGGAGCAGGAAAATGTCCCTGTCATTCACGGTATTCGCAGTCTAAACAACAATTTACGCCTTTCCGGGGATACATTTTCCTACGAAGGCTCTACCTATTACCATAAATTGCTGTCCGTAGAGACTTCTGCTTACTCTGAAGACTATGAATTACATCCTCAAGTCGTGAAATTGGCGGAAGCGTTGGAAAGTGAGTACAATCGTATCACTTATATCGCTCTTCCCTACTCACGTCCTGCTTCTTTAACCATGAAAATGGAGGTTCCAGGAGTTTTCGGCTCTAATTTACGCTTGAAATTACGTCTGACTTGCCTTGCCAAGTTGTCTGGGACTTATCCGCAACTTGATTTGCAGTATATTCGCATTCCAAGGCCTGTCAATCAGGCTATCGACCTTACAACGCGATTCTCGCCACGTGATGTGACGCTCCAAAGCACGGTAGCGGTAACTTCTGACACCGTTTTCGAGCTTGAGAGTGAAGAAATTGATGTTTCGGAAGGGGATACTTTGGTTTGGATTCTTAAACGGGAGAATGCGGATGGTTATATCGCCGACGCAGGCTTTATCCGCATGGCAGGGATTCTTAATATCGGAGAAAACGCATGATTGGACTCTGGAATGTCAATTGGCTCAACCAAAACAGCCAAAGATCATACCCATTAGCGGAACATGGTGACAAATTATGCTTTCTAAGCCAGGATATTCGTCTTCCTGACGATTTTTTACTGGCTTTACGCCTTTCTATCAATGCAGGACACAATATTCGCGTAGAAAACTTTTTTGTAAAGAGTATTACCGTCGCCGGTACCGGGTGTACAGTGCTTATAGGGTATAACGATGGCTCTAGTGCGACAGAACCGTCCGAATTTCCTGATGTTGCCTCAATTTATGCCACTTCTGGGGAGGAAATCGCTACTTGTCGTATGACCGGGTTGGGTGATTTTGCAGATACCGCTGGTTATGCAGCAATAAACCCTTCCGCAGTGAAAAATTTGGCTGGGACATACACTTTTTTGCCAGAATCAACACCTATTGAGCCAGATTGCGTCATTCCCATGTTACGATCCGTCTCCTCTATTGCCATACAGAACAAATCGACTGTATCTGACAAGATTTATGGCGATATTGTGCTGGAAGCCGGTTCTAACATGGAAATAACGACAAAACGTAACGGAAATACCACGATAATTACGTTAAGTGCCAAAAATACGGATAATTTTGAAGAAACTTGCGTTTGCGACCTACATGAAACAGGGAATTGCATTACTTCCATCAACGGAGTACGTCCTGACGCTACTGGTAACATCAATATAGCCGGAAGTGGATGTCTTGTAGCGGCAACGACAACCAACGGGGTACAATTAAGCGACTCTTGCGCTACTCCAGACTGCGGCTGTGATGAATTGGAAGCTCTTGCACAAGCATTGCGTACTATTGAGAATAATAACACAACTCAGTCCGCATTACTGGAGAATTTGTATGGGGCTATCATGCAAACACAATTAGTAGTGACTTCAAGCTCTTTAAGTAACGGATGTTAGGTGATTTATGCCACGTATTATTTATCAAGAGTTTCGAGACCAGTTCGAGAACACAAAATATCCATTTGAAGACACTGCAACCCTGTCTGGAGACTCCATTACCTTGCCAGAGACGTTATTTTTAGATGGTACGTTCTATATGACGGAACCGTATCTGTCTGAAATTCAAGTATCAGACACACAAATACGTCTAACCGTAACAGATGATGATTTACACGCTACCAGTCTGCTGGAAGACTCGGATATGCTGTATTTTTACACAGATACTAAAAAATTGGCAGGTTGTCTTGTGTCCGATAAGAATCGATTGTCTTGGTTACGTTCTCTGCCAATAGGCACCTATACCTTTTACAGAGACGCTACTTCCTTCGCTGTTCGATGTCGTATGCCGGTAAATACTATGGGAGTAGCCTCTATTGGAGTAAGAGATAACTCTCTCACAGGAGATGTGTGGCTTGTAGGCGCTGATGGTGTGTTTTTACGCTATGTGGATGATAAAGTACGTTTCGACGTGCTTGGAGAAGTATTGTATAAACGAAAAGCCTGTACAACTGCCATACAAACACCTCGCTATGTACAAACTATCAACGGAATGCCTCCTGATATTTATGGCGGATTCCGAATAACCTCCACTATTACAGGAAACAGACCTAGTTTGCGTACTTCCACAGACGGTAAAGCAATTGAAATAAAACGGCTGGCATAGAAGAGAAAATAGACGAAAAATCATGATCGAAGTAAACTCGTTTGACCAAATCGATGTTAGTACAGTTACAGAGTATCAACAATTACTCACGCAACTGATTCAAGAGAAATATCCTGGTATTGACATTTCTCGTGGAGTCCTGCACGACCTTGTACTTTATTTGCACGCTGTTCTGGCTGCCCGTACTTCTACAGAGCTTTCTCGGTATAAATCAGCACAGAGCCTACTGAGTATATCACAAGACCCTACTCTTGCGGAAGAATCAGTTGCAGATAAAGTATTTTCCAACTATAATATAACTCGTAAAAGCGCAACTTATAGTCGCGGACGGGTATTATTGGAGTTTTCCGAAAATGTAAGTGTACTTCTACCCGTCAATACACGTTTTTATTATAACGACGAAACTTATATCACCAGCTCCTCTGTAGTGATATATTCAACAAACTCCGGGGCTTCCGACACACTGTCCCAAATTTCACACGACGTTTTTGGTTATTATGCAGATGTCGTCGCCGAGGTCCCCGGAGCCTCTTCTTTCATTGCCAAAGGAACAGAGTTTACTACAGACAGTTCTTTTGACAATCTAATACGCATAACCGCTGCGGAAGATTTTACAATTGGATCAGATACAGAATCCAACGCACATGTCATGCAACGTCTTGCTGACGGCATGGCTACACCCTGCTGGGGTAATCGCGCCAACATTGCCGCTCTGTTGTTGCAGAACTTCCCTGAAATGGTGGATATTTCGGTAATCGGTTTTGGAGATGCGGAAATGCAGCGTGACAAACTGACAGTGTTTCCTATATCTGTAGGTGGCAGAGCAGATATTTATGTAAAAACAACCCCTTCTGTCACCGCTCTGACAGTTACTGAACCAGCTACCTTTCTGACTATGGATAAAGGACTTGCACGATGGCAATTATCCACGAAGGCACTTCCTGGAAGTTATCGTGTAACCGATGTGCGACTGGAAGATAAATCCTGTGAGATTGTAAAGCATACAGTTACTGGCATTCCCCATACCGCTGACAGTAAAATTTTAGTCGAATTCCTATCCGACAGTCTTGTCGATGATGTCAACAAAGACTGCCTTGTAACCATTGTAGGACAGTCTGATATTGATAAAGTACAAGCTGTATTGGAAGACAGAGCTTTAATGCCTGTTACAAACGATGCGCTTGTTAGAGCCGCATGGCCTGCTTTCGTCGATGTTGTCGTTACTATCACAAGTAAAGCAGGTAACGAAGCTGCCATACGTAACACCATTACAAACCACATCAACAATACAGGCTTCGCGGGTGTCATCACCTCTGTAGAACTTGCGCGTGCTCTTGGTGATGTTCTGACGAACGATCAGCAACTCTATACGTTGCGACTCAGTTCCGAAGTATGGGGTCCTGACAACTTAGTTTATCAGGCCTCTGGTTGTGAGCTTGCAGAGGCTCCTAATGACCCAATGCGTGGTGTGACGTCACGAACAACGGTATTTTATGCAAGGAGCGTTACCATTGAATATACGTGATTATGTTATTTATCATGACGGAAAAATATACCGAAAAAGCACCCTTGCTCATTGGCTGGATACAAGGACAATCAGTTATGGCGAGCCAACCCCTGCGCATTTGCCGGAAAAACTGAACGTGTTTCAATTTCTTGTAGATAAATTGCTACGATCCCATATTGTATCTGTGCGTATTAAAGAGAATTGTATTCAAAAAGACTTGACCCAGGCCATACCACGACTAAAAGATTGTATCCCGGCAGGTGATAAAATCCTTGTGACCCTGGAAACTACTCCTTTGGAGAATGCCATAACTCTTGATAAGATTCAAGAGGAAGTAACCATGTGTGCGGCTTACTCTTTTGAAGATACGGTATATCGGAAGCAGATAGATGACAGTCATTAGAACAACGTTAGGCGGGAGAGAGATTGAAGTAGAGGTTGCGGAAGGCTCTATTTCCATACCTGCCAACAAATTAGGTAATATCCAGTTCAACCCGGTCTCTTTGACACCTATCTGCGATATACCGGAACCTCCTGAACATGTTATCGAAGTACCGGAACCGCCTGTTTGGGGAACGGATACTCCCAGTGATGTGATGGAGATACCGAAATCGGTGATTGCCTCTATGTTGCCTTGTGATGAAGAGGGTCTTTTTCCCTGTCCGACAATCGATATTGATAAAATCGAAGAGGCTACCGGTAATAATAGCGTCAATATTCACTTTGAAGATGAGAAAGGACGTTTGGAACTTGGCGGACGTTTGGTGTTGGACTTTGCTGTCACGAATAAATGCTGTTGTGACGCGGAAAATGGTGAGGATAAAATCATCATTCAACCCATGTTGGAGTGGAAAAACCCGTATGTGGACTACGAATGCCCTACTGTAATTGTCACTGAAAGTACTCCTGGAACGACTATCTCTTCTCAGGCAGAAGATAAATCCTGTCTCTATCTGCGTAGAAATCCGCCTATCGAACTATGCGGCACTGTAAAACTGTCCGCGGTGGAAGATGACAACACTTGTACCACCTACATCCAACCAGAGTTCGACTTAACTATGGATGGAGAGTTTTCGTGTCCTGTAATAGAGGTAACAGAGGAGTTACCAGCAGAAAGTACGATAACCTCCAGTGCCACTTCCGAAGTTTGCCTGTATCTCCGGTCCAACCCTCCTGTAAAACTGTGTGGCAGCGTAACTCTCAACACAGCGGAGGACAACTCGGAAGATTGCCTGACCTACATTCAACCAGAGTTCGATCTAACCATTGATGGAGAAATACCTTGTCCTGAAATTCAGGTAACTTCCGAGGAAATCCTGACAGAGACCAATATTCTTGGCAGCGTCCTTTATACACGTCTTAGCCTGACCACCGAGACATCCGAAGAAGATTGCTCCGTTATACTAACCCCTGTACTTGACCAGTACATGGACGGGTGTATTCAGATCGCTACGCAAAATGCCGACCCGGTATCCGTAGATATTGCCGGTATCACTCTAACCGCTCAACCTACGCTACAGTGGGTTACAGACGAGAACTGCAATGGCACACTGCGTCAAGGCATGGTTCTGAACGCCTCAGGACAGCTTAATGTGTCTTGCCCTGAAATAAATGTCTCTGGCGACGTTACTGAGACGGTACAGTTAGGCAATAGCACACTCACTATTACTTCCGGTATTGAAGTCGTAACCGACGAAGACTGCGTTACTACTTTAACACCTGTTTTAACGGCAGAATTAAACACACCTCTTGATTGTGGCGAAGGTTGTGATTTAATTACAGGAAGTGGCGCACCCATAGAACTGCTAAAATATGGCTCCGAAACATTATATGTCACACCGACAATAGCAGTCACAGAAGAAACCAACGAAGATGGCAGCTGCGTTAGAACGCTGACACCCGAACTTATCATGAGTCCTGATACAGGGTTGCAGGTTGATTGTTACACATTTGACAATAAAGAGCGGCTATCCGAAAGCACTGCTACTATATCTGCATCCGATAACGGAGTAACGCTGTCTGGTACACTGGCTATTCAAGTGACAGAAGAGACAACGGATACAAGCGACTGTATAAATGTAAAATTTCAACCTGTGCTGGATTTAGCGTTGGATGTAGCCTGTCCTGAGTTGGAGGTTGTATCGTCATCCGAAGTTGTACTGACCGGAGTTAGCCCGTCTGGTTGGAAGTTACAGGGAAGCGGTTCTGGCGAAGGAGGGAGTACCTCCCTTGTAACCGGTATTACTTATACCGACACTGTGTTTGAGACAGAAGCCATCAAAATCCCTACTGCGGCCACAATGGATAAGGTCGCTCTCAATATAGAGAACAAAGATATTACACCTTCAGGAAGTATCCAGTATGGAACGCCTGTATCTTTGAGCGTAGAGATGTCTTCCGTTACGCTGGAAAAGAACGGAGACGACACAGAGGTTGTGACGGAAGTTAAAATACCTGCCACGGAATTGCCTTTGGCTGGCGGTGAATCGCAACAACTTATATCTGGTATAACTTACACACAACCAACGCTTTCCCTGCCGTCCTCTGGTACACAGTACCTTACAGGTGGAAGTGTAGCGTTCTCTTCTGGAAACAAAACCGTAACCCTGTCTGTGCCTAAAATTGACAATATCTCTTTTACATTTCAGATAACCGGACTGACTACGACAACAAAAGATGTGGTAACAAGCGTATCTGTAGATGGTTGTGAGATAGTGGAGCACAGAGAAACCATCTCTTATCTTACAGGTAGTCCAACAGTATCCGCCACGCCTGAAATTAACTGGACGACAGAAGATATTACTTTTCAGCTTCCCGACCCCGTGTTTACACCTATTAAAGGCCCTACCGTAAAAATCCCAACAGGGATTGCTGGAGGCGCATTGTCTACCACCAACGCCTCTATTACGATTCCGACGAAAGCAACGATGGCGGAAACAACCCTAACTCCAGCTACTGCGAAGATTAAAAACTTTACTGGAAATCTGTCTGGAAATCCGACAGTAACCCCGGAAACCATAACGACTGTTACAGGAGTAACCTTTGATAATCAACTCCTTGCGGTACCTGTCGCGGCAACACCAGGTACCATTACATTCACATTGCCAGAAACAGCGACCAATGTACACACAGGCGTCAAAACAGAAGGCAAGTGCGAGCCAACAAAAGAAAATGTGGTGATTCCAGATAAGCTAAATATTCCTGCCGACTCTTTCAGCTTTACAAACATTACAAACATATCCAGTATCCATGTAAAGTGTAAGTAACCCTATACGAGATTTATCATGATAGAAATAAGACATACCTGGGATTGCCCGGAGTGTTGCGGGGAAGTGTGTAGTAGTCCGTGTAGTGAGTGTGAAAATCCGTTTGGGGCGACAACTCAAGTGAATGGTAATTTTGAGGTTGTCGTCCGGGGGTTGCCGCAACTTTACAAGCCTACGGTGTCTAAAACACAAACAAATTACAACCTTACCGTTTATGAAAGCGGATGTACTGCATGGTCGGCGGATGTTTATCCGATTGGAGAAATCAGAAAAGAACGTAATAGCGATGGAGGAATGGAAAATTTAGCAACGACGAACCAAGATTACATTTACAACGAAGATTTTTTGTTGCCGTCGGACACATCCCGAAAAACATGCTATACCAACGATTATGGTAATGAAGTATGTGTATTATTGGGTTTACATTTTTACCGTGTTGGTAGTAGTGATGCTGGTTCAAGCACGCTCGACGTCAACTTGAAAAACATACTCGCCAACAACAATCATTCTTTACAACAAAACGTTTATATTTATACGTATCATCTTGAAAATATTTCTGTTGACAACCCAATGTATTATACCCAAACGAATGCTATATCGTCTTTTCCATCCAGAGTGAGTTTACGGCATTACATAAAAACGACACCTAATTGTGATAGCACACGATACAACATTAGAAAAGGTATTTGTTATTCGGATTTACTGGAAGGAATAACGCTCCCAGTACCCATTAGCTACACCGTGTCGGGAGTGTTATATGTTGGGGATGTTTCCTCATTTTATACCAGCGACCGGGAAGGAGTGATTCAAAGGTGGCTTTCATTATTATCTGGTCGTGGATACGAATGCGTTCAATCGGAAACTTCGTTTACAGATTGGAACGTTTATTATGCGGAAAATTTAACAGTAAACGTAGATTTGAAATTTATCCCGTCGGAGGCCTGATATGCCATGTGGAGGATGTGGGGGAAAACATTTAATCGCCCCTGAAAACAGAGCCATTGACCAAACGATCCGTTCGGAATTCGGCTCCCAACCAAACGATTCACCCAGCCCCGATGACCCGGTTATCCAGCGTCGATTCTGGCGTTCTGTCCGTGCCTACACCATTGCCGTTTATGAATGGCTCAAGGCAGGCAAACCAACCCGCAATGCGGAAGAAATGCAAGTCTGCTTCACTATCTGCCAATCCTGCCCCAACTTTATCAATATCGACGAGACCCGCAAACGTGGTCGGTGTGCTATTTGCGGCTGCTATCTCGGCGTAGCCCCCCATAGATTTCTAGAAGGGAATAAAATTGCCATGCGTACCCAAAAATGCCCGGAAGGGAAGTGGGAGTAGCTTTTCATTTGAATCTTCATTCTATACCCAATTGCATTTAAAATGCCGCTTACGTTCCTTTTAGAGATTGCGTTATTTGTCTCTTTTTACAGCCTGTGATAGTATAACTTTATCGTGTTCAACAAGAACACCCTTACTTTTTTACTCTCGGTTAAGGAACTATACAAAATGACTGACAAAGCTATTATAAAACAAATTCTACTGACTAAACTAGCAGAGGCGAATACAATCCGACGCAATTGCGGTACCAAACAAGCCGGAGCCTACTCAGACGCTATTTTGTCCGAGATACCTCGAAATGCCTTAGCGCTTACGCCTCTGTCGCCAATATACGGACTTGGCAGTCTGGGTGGATATGGTGCCGGTCTTGTCGGGCCGACGCCAAGTCTTACAGAGATTAGCAAGATGGATGCAACTCCAGCACGTAGTCTGATACCAGCTATAGGTCCTATGCGATCTATAATGAGACGCAAAGCATTGCGTAATATATTAAAAGATAGAACCTCTAAAAGCGATATTAGTGTGCCTATATCTGAGTCTCTAGGATCATCTACAGGTACAGCGATAGGTACCACACTTGGTGCACTTGCAGGCTATGGAGCATCAGGATTTGTGTCGAAAGATCCTAACGATCGAGCGCTAGTCACATTACTTGGAGGTGCTGCTGGACTGGCTTCTAGTACACTTCTACCTGGATTAATTGCGTTGCTCCGCAAACGACGTACTTTGGAACAGCAGAGAACCTATGAAAATAACGCTGGAACTATTGCAAAAAACTACCTTATTCCGGGATATGGTACGTATAACCAATTCAAATCCCTAGGTGCTTCGAGCCACTTGTCCAATCTCGACAATAACGTAGAAAACAAGAAATACATTGAAAAACTCATGGCAGATAAAAAAAATACGAGTAAGTAATTTATGGCTGAGTGCAAACCTCAAAATCCGTCGTCTGTAGAAAATATGTTCTCGGACTGGGACAGTAGCCCTGAAAACAGAGTGACCGAATGGGATTGTCCTGATCTGTCGTGGCAGAGCGACCCTTATATTCTTACTTCCCTGATTACGGAAATTATCAAGCAGTATTTTCAACGACCGGAGAATTTCCAGAACCCTCAAATTCAGAAATTATTGCAAAGCAGCACTGTAGATGTCTCCATGATGACACATTGGGACGCAAAAACCGTGGGTGTTCTGCCTAAAGTTGTGATCGACTTTGCCGGTATGCAGGCGAACAGTCCATTTGCTACAAATGACCGGATAGCTTATGATGTACAGAGCAGTACAGGAACTTATCGAATCGATTGGACTATAAAACACACTTACAGCGTACTTGCCAAAACAAAGGTGGAATCCATGCTGCTGTCCTCTGCTATTCGGCATGTATGCTCTTTACCAGTCATTCGAGAAAACTTACAATTTATGAATTTTCGTGTAACCGAGCAAAGTAAAGTACAATCCATCGGAGAAGAGAATGGTACGCCACCTGGATTTGTATCTACTGTGGCGACACAGGGTACAGTTACCGAATTGATTTATGTTGTTACTGCGGATCCTCGTTTGAAGAGAATCAAGAAGACAATTACTAATTAAATAATAGGAGAATTAATATGCCATATACAGCACCGGGTGTACGGGTGTACCAGCAACTTTCCACTAACCCTACAAATACAGAAGCTGTTTTACGTTCGTGGATCGTTGGAACTGCCATTATTAAACATACATTAGACTCCAATCGTGCGGTACTAGGAGAGTATGAGAATAATGTTCGTACCTATAACTATCCCAGCTTTACTGCCGGTAATGTTCTGGACAAAGACTCTGTTTCTGTGGTAGCGGAAAACGCAACCTTGCGTTACGCAGAAATCCCGGCAATTGCGTCTCCTACAGAGGATAGTTCCGAACAGTTTGTCTACAACGTACCAGGAACTGCGAACGTGTTGTTTTTTAACAACATCAACGTAGCTACTAACGGCAGTCATACGCGCGATGCGATGTTCGGTACAAGAGATGTGCAGATTGGTGATACCGTCCGTTTGCAGGCCTACGCCGCTAATATTGCAGGGGCTACTGAATGCAGTGATGTTGCTTTTGAAACCACGGTCGCGGATTATGTTGTCACTATGACTGACGACAACATTGGTTACGGTATTCGTACCACCAATGCCAACAATCCTACAGCTACCTTCCCAAGCGGCTCTGCTATCAGTGCTGCTGCCGGAAGTACTTACACGGGAAATTTTGCAGAAGATGTCTATACGGTAATTGTACAGGACAGTCAGTATAAAGTTATTTCAGCAAGTGGACAGGATAGTTATCCGTCGGAATTTACATCGCTTGCAACCGAAACCGCGTTCCAGGTAGGCACGTGTGGCATTAAAGCACAGTTGTCTACTCTGGACGACGCGGAATATATTATTATGATTAAAAGTTCTGCATTTGCCGCTGCAAATCCTGAACGTGTCATGGCAGACCTGTACGACGCCGCAACCAATCTGACTATTACCGGCACCTACAATCCTATGGATTATGGCGAATTGTCCGCTATCTGCACTATTCGTGTTACGGGCAAAACCAATACAGCCGCCTGTAAAAACATCGAACTTGCAGTTACTGTCGGTACGAACCCTGCAACTTATGTTCAGGCAGTGCGTGGCGAAGGAACGGATTGGGTATTTCCCATTACTTCCAATAATTTCCAGGGTGCTTTTTCTAATGACGATTATGATAATATCGCTATCGGTGACACGTGGGCTTATAGACTCACAGGGGCTTATACTCCTGCATCGCTGACAACTTCAGGTACCTACAGTGGAGAAGTTGACGATACTTATATTATTCGTTGCGAACAAGGAGGTACCGTAGGCGACCCGTCCGACGCACCTGTCGTATCCATTATCAGCGCTATGGGCGAGGATTATATGGAGAATGTATCGCTTGCCTCTACTTCCATCACAACCAAATACGGACTTGTTCTTACATTCAGTGAGAATGAAATGCTTCCAGGACAGGCTTATATGGTACAAGTAGAGGCCAGCAAAAATGGCGCAGTGCATGGACTGTTACTTAAAGACTCATTGCCGCAAACCTTGCGATCGGCAGCATCCGACGCGCTTGTATCTCTTAATGTGGAATTGTGTGTTGCGCAGACAGTTACAGTTCCTGATACGTTTTATACTCTGAATAATGAAGAGTTGACCATTACAACGGCTCCAGGAGTCACTGTTTACAATGAAGCATTTGGCAAATCACTTACTTTGTTGAACGGTAATCTTGTTGTGCTGTATGACGAATTATCAGCACAAGGTAGCGGTGCTATCAATATCGTAAGTTCCACAGACGATCTGGCGACTATCCCCGGCGAATTGTCTCCCGATAACCCGGTTAAGTATGGTGTATATAAAGCACTTACTATGTCCAATGGTGCGGATGTAGCATGGACTCCGGTGGTTGGGGAGTCTCTGACTGCCTGGACAGAGGCGTTATCCGCTGCAAAGGGCGATACGAACGTTTATATGGTTGTTCCTATGTCACAGGACATCGACGTGCTGTCGGCAGCTATTCAGGCTGTAGACGCTGATTCCAACGAAGAGGAGTGTGCCTGGAAACGTTGTTTTCTGTCGGTAGCGTGTCCTGATTATGTGGAACGTGTTGGACAGACAACCTCTACAGACGGCAAGCCGGTAATGGCTACGTTCAGTGGTGATGGAACGGTTAATATCACGTCTCGTGTAGATGGTAAAATCAACGTCGACCTGTCATCTGTACAGCCTGGAGATTCGCTTGTCGTATTCGCGGGAAGTGACAAAGCATATACAGTAACCTCTGTACGTGGTGATGTTATTTCGATTCAGGAGACAGTAGCTGAAAACGCTACACCACAGCGTATTGCTATCCGACATACTCTTACCAAAGACGAGGCGGTTAAATATATTACAGACGTTGCAGGAACCATGCGTAATCGACGTGTTTCTCTGGTATGGCCGGATCAGGTATCGGAAGGCACTGTTACCATGCCTGGGACAATGTTATGTGCAGCGATTGCCGGTCTTGCATCTGGAGTAGAGCCTCATCAGAGTCTTACCAACAGCGTCATTACAGGATTTGACGGTTTTACACGATCTTCTCCGATGTTCAGTGAGTCACAACTCAAACAGTTGGCGGCGAATGGAGTACTGGTGGTGCGTCGAAACAGAGATGGCTCTCCTGTTGTACTCCACGGCCTGACTACCGAAGTAGACGACCTGAATTACACAGAGGAGATGGTTACACGCAATCTTGATCAGATTTCCCTGGAACTGTCATCGGGACTTAAACAGTTTATCGGCGTATATAACATCAACGCAAATACTATTGCATTGGTAAAAAATTACGTGCATGACTACTGCGAGAAGTGTATCGTGGCAACATCCGCATCCTTGGGCGGCAGGCTCAACGATTACACCATCGTATCCATTGATCAGGATATACTGCTTAAGGACCAGCTTACTATTGTATTAGCTGTTTCCGTACCTTACGCAATGAATGTTATTAATTTGTACATTCAAGTTTAACAAATAACCCTATCGGAGGAACCTATATATGGCAGACACGTCCATTATTAATCCAAATACAACTTATTCATTCGGCGGAGGCTTGAACGGCAGTTGTGCTATTGTTGAGTTGACGAACGGTAACGACTCTTTATTCACACATGATAGTATCGTAGCGCGGCAAGCTACAGGACAGGTACAAAAAACCATTACAACGTTGTATGCTTTGGGCAGTAATAAAGCCTATAAGATAGACGGACGTCCTACTGGTACAGTCAATGTACAAGCCGCTGTAGGTCTCGGAACACAGAAATTTTTCAGCACTTTAGCGGGCTTGGCAGATGTATGTGCCGACGGAAAATTGAAAATTGGTACTTACGGTAGCTGCGTATGTACTGATAGTTTAGGAAAACGAACCGGCGCAGGCGAGTCTGTAACATTTACAGGCTGTGTACTCACAGGATTGGCAGTACAATCGACCTCTGACAATTATGTGATTATCGGAAACTGCACGTTCTCATGCTACGATGCTGTGTATGCACAAGAAGGTGCAAAACCTGTTAATGCAGACTTACAAGTATAATAACAAGTTATACATCGTAAACACTCGCACAAGCTGACCTTAAACAAGTCAGCTTTCTTTCTCTGCCAACCCCTGTTTAGCGACAGATAAAAAACCTGATATTTTGTCGGTAAGATATTTCTTATACAGCCCGTTAGTAAGATATATCTGCTCAGCACAGCCATGAGCCAAGAGGCGTGGCACGGTCTCGTGCCGTAAACGAGACGCTCTTCGACAGGCTTTAAGATGACCTGCCTGCAATCGGATAGCGATCATATCGGCAACCGTAACGTCATTCTTCAAGGATTCCTGATAAGCAGAGTTGCACTCTGTTACTGAATACTCTTCCGACATCCAGTCACGACACCCGCTCTCCTGTAACTTATTTACCTGTTCTTTAGCGGTATTACTTCTATTTTCCAGCCACTTTGTAAACTCTGTATATAATTTAGCCCTGATTTCCATTATCAATCTCCAAACAACGAATACTGCGAATCATCATACAGCAATTTATCAATTTCTTTCTTATGCTGGCTTACCGATACTGGAGAGATTTTTAATTGTTTAGCCACCTCTACAGCCTTCTGAGGATCGTATCCGTGCATACCATACAGACGCTCCATAACTGCTTTACGTCTATCCGGCATAGAATCATACACATATTCCATCCATGCTTCATCTGCTTTTGTTTGATTAGATGTCCTCTGCATACCAGGCATATCTGCTATGTCTCCTCCTGCATTTGTAGGGAGATTGACATGCCGCCATTTCTCTATCTGTTTAATCGAAAAACCTGTTTTATCTGCCAGTTCTGAAGATGATGGGTATCGTCCAAGTGCCTCTAACAACTCTTTTTCCGCCTCATCTATAGTCTTTCTTCCTAATACCATACGTTCCGGCATTTGTATAATGTTAGAGTCATTGCCCACAACACGATGTAAACCACGTAATTGTGCATACAAGAAATTTTTCATATTGGACTGTTCTGGATTGTACCTGTTCAGACTGGCAATTGCCATCATACGTGCCTTGGCAAGTAACGCTTTGTTGTTAGGGTCTCCTCCTGCCGCTACAACAGATTGCGAAATCCACGGAGATAACTTAGCCGCCAACATAGCGTTCGTCTCTGGTCCTGGGTACATCTTCCATTGTTGGTACACTTCCTGTAATTCTGGTTCCAACATATTAGCCATTTGTTAACTCCTCCTCATCTGAATATAAGTAACTATCAACAGCATTCCACGCAGAGCTATATACCAGATTGCCGGATGGTGTAATGTCCTCGTCTTTTAACTGCTCCTCAGTACGCATATTGATAACCTTAATATCCGTAGAAACGCCATTATTAGACAGCGAAATAACGGTCTCCGCAATTGTTCCATATTGTTTCGGTACTGCCTCTTCTTTTGCCAATATATCCGACACCTCCTCTATACATATAACAGAGCCAGGCAACAAATCAAAACGTAACACCGTTCGTATATTGGCAGAATTGTATCTTAAAACCTCCAAACCATACATAGTAGCTGTGTATTTCTTAATCCAGTCTGTAGCTACATCTATTTGTTTATTTATCTTATCTTCCTGCTCCTTATTATCCTGCTCTGCTATAGAAACAGCATCTTCAGAGGTTGCCCTGATCTCCGTTTCAGGTACCGTATTAGACAGCATTGGAGGTACGATCCATGCAGGTATATTGCATACTTTTCCAACACCTGGTTTTGGTTGTTCAGGGTATTTTGAGGCCAGTAATACTGTATTTATATTGGTACGATTGACACGTGAGAACATGGAAGCGTTAGGAGCAGCTATCATATACCCTAATGTATCTGACAATTTTTTAGAAGAGGAATAATGCACTATGCTATCTGTTTTGATAATCTTAGGATTAATCGACTTCATGGCAATTCCTGGAGATGGTATAACCATAACCTTATCTACCATAGGCACACACGACAATAAAAACAGGGGCAACAACTGTCCTGTAAGTTTTCTCCATGGAGTCGCATAATACCCCTTTTCCGCTTCTTTATTTGCAAGTATATTATGTATAGAAAGCCGTATTTCATTTCCTGTTAAGGCTTCTGACAGCGTAGCGGAACTGTCTTCTATAATACTATCCAGAGCATACTGTTCTCTGTTTAATAAATCAGTCGATATGTGTCCAGGGTCTTTATCCGATAATTTGGTGTTACCTTCCGTTATGAAATGCTGAAATGTAGTTTTGATCGCTGTGAATACTTTACCGCCCTCAATATGTTTGTGTATGTCATCAATTATTGGAATCCAATTAAATCCGTTACTGGAGCTTGAAAAAGTATCTACACTGCCAATTCCGTACATGGCATGTGTAGCGTAATCCATAGGATTTTCCGGGTGTGACAGCCTGTGAAGCAGAGGGAAAATGGCAGTATCGCACAGCCAGTGAGTCAGCTGTACCTGCATATATGTATTAGTCGTACCAAGCTGGATAGCAGGCATATCCATGTATCCCTTAAAGATACAAATTCGTTTATTATAGGGAAGTTCTCTATTGTCTATATTATGTGTATCGTGCTCCGGTACCTCAATATCTAAAAACAGACCAACCGGCTCTCTGTGCATAATAAGAGGCATTATCTTTGCATACACATAAGAAGATTCAGGTTTTGTCGCATCGCTCGTCAGTTTAACGCCTAGCGGCAGTACTACTGTAGCAGTAGGTATTGTGTTCAGAGACCAGTGCAATGCAGCACTGATAATCTCTCCGATAAACTCCCCTCTGGAGGCTTTAGAGGGGTTATCCCCCTGCAACTTACACAGAGAGACCTTTAATGCCCTAAAATTCATTTGCGTTCCCCTATTCCTCGTAAGGAGAAAGTTGTCAACTCACTTGACGCAGAGACGGGATTCCATTGTGCGCTTTGTAAGTAGAACCAATAACCAACTTCATCAAGCAACAAACGGATAGGTTTCTTATACTTACTTACGCGGTATGTATCCCAAGTATTTTTGATTGCACTCACAAACGTACTTGCATCTTGTCCATCACAACCTGGAAAATACAATACACCAGATAATTCCATAGTAACAGGGGTGGTACCTGTAAGATAATAGTATATATCGGAACCAAGGGTACATACCGCCTGCAAATTATCATTTTCACCTATTTTGATAGCGGTAACGATGTATTTACCCTTCTCAAGCAGTTCATCCATGTCAGAATCCCCTGTGCGTACATGTAATGTAAACAAAGGATTATCTGCCTGGGTATAACTTGCACTCCCTGGAGTGGATTTCAGTAAAACAGATTGCGTCATATTAGCTCCATTAAGCTGTCGCAGTGACAGTCTCTCCATTCAAAACATAGACATACACGGGATCCGTCTTAACTCCCTTTGGTCCAAGAGGCTCCGTACTGCCTGCTTTGGATACAGGTATCTCGCCTACGGTACTCGCTGTCGGTGGTTCTACAGAAGGCGTTAGAGGTTCTACTGTTGTAGTTGTACCTGCCGCGCCTGTTGTATCTGATATTGGCGTAACTACGTGTGCGCCATCATCACCACTTAAAGCCTGCACAAAATCCGTGGCTAAAGTACGACTGGATTGTGACCGCTCGTACTCTATTTTAAGCAAACTAGCCTTTTCAGGGCGGCGTCTGATAACGCTCTTTAATTCCTCAAAATTACTTGTTGGAGATACTATTCCTGTGTTTACAGCCGCATCCAACAAGCTACGCCTTAAGGATTCCGATTTGTCGTCTGCCCAGAAGTCATCAAAATCTGACAGAGTCATACTTTGGACAAACGCCTCATCTGCGTTATCCAGTTGTTTTATAAGTTCATTAGAAGTCGGTAAGTTATCCCCCATCCCAGCTTTCAACGCTGCTTGGAAACCTTCTTCTGCAAACCGAGAAAGGATAGCCTGGTCTGCTTTAGAGTTTTTTAGTCTGCTTATAATATCTGCACGTATACGATTGTCTGTCTCTATTCTGGAAGTATCCTCAAGAGCCACGGCTCTGTCATACGCCTCATTCGACATATCTACATAAGAACGATACTGATTGTTAATATTAGCCTGTAATGATGTTATCTCGTCCCGTACATCTTGTCCGGCAAAGTCTTTGGCTTTCGATATAGCCTGCAATCTACCTACAAGAGCGCTATCGCCAATCAGTTTTGCCTCTTCCTCACTTAACGGACTGCCTGTATTAGTCAGTAACTCGGTTGCTCGTCGGGTACTTCCAAGACGTCTTGCAATCTTATCTCTATCGGAAATAAATTGCTCTGCCGTATAATTACCAAGTCCTGTTATACCGGCATACGCCTCTGTTATACGATTCCATTGTGATCGCTCGGAATCGATCGACCGACGCATAATGTCATTGTAATCATCCAGATACCTGGCACTATCTACAGATGCCGCAGTAACCCCAAGACGAGAAGCCTCTGCTGCTGACATATCCCTGACAAAACCCTCCACAGAGGCTTGCGTCATATACTCTTCCTGGCCTCCGCTCCGCCTATATTGCTCGTTGAATAAAGAGTAATCGGACAGTAGGGCTTTATCATCATCTGTAAGTCGTCCCGCTCTGTAACGCTCCTGTATGCCTGCCATAGCAGACCCCTCTGCAAAGCGTCCTTTATCCAGCAACACAAGATTTCTTACGGCTACTCCGCCCGCGACACTAGCAGACACTTCCGCTGTCTCTGCTGCTAATCTTGCCTTATCAATAGGCATTCCTGATTCTTGCATTTGTGCATAGCGTGCCTGATACAGAGAAGAAGCCAGCGTATTGGCAAGAGGAGTAAATACACTATCCGTACCATTCTTTTGCATAAAATTACTGGTAGCACCAAACATACGAATCATATCTGTCATGCTGGTACGTGTTTCAAATGCTGTTTGTAGAGGCATAGCCGCAGCAAGCATAATATCCGCATCCTGATACCTGTACTGCTGATTACCAAACACAGCCGTAATCCAGGCATCCATTGCCGATACAGAACCTCCTGACGCCTGCACAAGCTCCCTGTAACCGCCTACAGACTTTGCCATATTCTCCAACGTAACATATTTATTGGCAGCAGAATATATCTGTCTTCCTGTCTCAACGGCACCCACTCCTTGAGCCAGACGGTCTAGTATGGCAGTATATACATTCTCGTCAAATGTCTCCATTCGCCCTTGAGAATCCGGTGTCTGCATATTGGTTTTTACGAACTCTTTAAGTTCTTCCGCTGTCTTGTCGTCCCCTGCGCGTGCTAACCAGTCAAGCATAACAAGAGCCTGCTTTCTGTTAGAAAACAAAGCTCTACTATCATTAAGAATATCCTCAGTTATTCTGAAAGGTGATTCTTTTTGTATATCTTCCAACGTTAAAGCCGGACTCTCAGATAACCTACCTGTGACATATTGAATACTTGCAAGCCTTTCAAACTCTTTTGCCTGTTTCTCAGAAATTCTCTTTCCAGCCACAGTACTTAATCGCGTCGCCATATCCGTGTAAGATATATTCTTATCTTGCTCACGAATACCGCGAATAGAGTCCTGTAACACTAAAAACTCTCCACTCCTTAAATCCACAGCAGTATCCAACCGATCAGAATCCAGAGAATCTACAATATATTGTTTAATCTCATCCATGCGATCATCTGTTTGATACTGCCTCAAGGCAGACATACTTCGTCGTCCTGCACTCGCTACAAAATCTCTTCCTTGAGAAAATGCCTGGTGTCTCAAAGTTCTGGCAATATCCCGATAACTGATCCCCTGTGAGAGTTCTGGCATAGCCATAGTTACTTTATACATCGAATCAAAGTCATCTTTATTGACGACAAAAGATGTCAAAACATCATATATCTGGCTCAGATTGCCGTCTGTACCATATAAAGCTGCCGATACCTCTCTTTCTATCATATCCAAAAGAGCAGGGTCTACCTCAGAACCAGCCATCTGTTGCCTCCATTTACCAGAGGCAAATACCTTGCGGATGGGACGTAACATAGGTGCAATCAAATCAGGTTCTATATCCAGACCAAAACGTCTAAATGTCTTCGACAGCAATTCTGACGCAGACGAATCTGCTATTTCCGACAACGCACCATACGCCTCTGTGCTCTTGTCATAACGACCTAAATCATATAACGTCGTCTGATTGTATACTGGAGAATATAACAACCTTGGTTTGACAGTAAAAAACGATAAAACACTGTCCAGCAAATCCTGATTATCTGTAAATTTCGTCTGTCTGCTATTATAATCTTCCACACGTAATACATCTCGTGCAAACTGTGTAACGATCTGATGTTTGGACTCTGGTTTTAATTTTTTGAACGTATCTGTAGAGATACCTAATCTATGAGAGGCCAATGTAGCAGACAGCCCGTCAAGCCGTTGTCTGGCTTCCACATACTCGGAACTCTTTGTATCGCTGGTATCTTCCAAATGACGTACAGTAGCAGCCTCTGTGACAGCATTGCTTAACGTAGCGGCTATCTCTTCATCAGAATATCTGTCAGGAACTTTCTGATACCCTCTAAGACCTCCAGCAGCGGAAGCAATATCTGCCTTGACAGCATCATTTAGAGAAGATACACCATATGTGGAAAAAGAATCATACGCAGATGCTATATTACGGTTTGCAAGATCGAACGCTGCTACACTTTCCGGGTCATTGGCTTTACGCCCGGATAGCCTGCGCAATACGTACTGATCTCCTTGTAGTGTACCGTATTGCACATTACCTGGCTCATTAACAAACAACTCTCTTGTATCTGCATTGTAAAAACCTCTGCCGATCAATTCCGATGTTCCGTCATCTTCTTGTACACTATCATTAAAACTAGCCCTGTTAAACTCATTCTTTAGTGAGTTCATCTCTGCAAGCCAGGCATTAAATACGACAGTCTTTGTTGTATCAGCATCGGAACTGTGTTGTGCTTGATACTGTTGAAAAGCAAAAGTTGCTTTTTTAATTACAAGGTCACACAGAGCAACTTTCGCCTCAAAATAACCTTTTGAGTAGTAACTTAAATCATTATCAAGCACTTTTCGTTGTTCTTCTATCCACTTAAAAGCACTACCGCTCTTAGATTCCCCGAATGACAACTTGTCCGGCAAACCGTAGGCGTCCGCAGACGCTCCCAACTGTAATGTAAAAGAACTACTCATTATTATCTATCTCATGTGTACTTTTAATCTCATCCAGAATTTTAATAAGTCGTTGTATAGTCGGATCGCCTACACCACTTGGTGTCTCAGAGGCAGACTTGTCTACTATACAATGCAAATAATCTGTTAATTTATCTCTTTTCTGGCGTAGGATTTCTTGACTGTCGGAAGGATCAACTGTTCCTATTAAATACATCGCATCAAAAAAAGTTACAATACTGCAATTCAGGGATTGCAAATCATTGGTAATTAGATGAATCCTGTCCCAGTATTGACGTGTTTTAGGGCTGCCATGACTGTAATCCAGACCGCGTAACGCGGCAGACCGTATCATCATTGCATGGTCAGCCCTTCCCAAAAATCCTTAGAGAACAGCCTATGCTCCAGCAACGTAAGCTGGTTTTGAAATACCCTCCACTTAGTGATAAGCTGATCTTGTAACGTTTTTGCAGGAAACGTTTTACAAAATCCTTGTGTATAGAACGCCTCTATACGAGTCTGTCCTTCCTCTGGTTGAATAATACTACTATTCCACCTAGGCAACCTGGGAGAAGTTATGCTTCCCTGTGTAAATACAACACTATCAACCGACAAAGCTGTTTTATATTTTGACTCCAGTGCGTGCATCTGGTAAACCAGATTACACTTGCCACTGTGATAATCACGAGTTATCTGGTCCTGTATCTGCTCTTCTTCCTCTGTCGTTAAAACATGGTAAGTAACCCTTGCAGCGTCATTCCATATAGAATAAGTCTTATAAAACGTACTCCCTCCGAGAATATAGGCCAGATACGCCTTCTCATCACTCTCTGTTATCGCATCCTCAGGATATTCCTTATCCAAGTTCCAGTGGCAACATGGACAATAGTGATGCGATAACACATCTACAGATTCTTTGCTGGATTCCTCTTGCTCTGGTTCTGTTGATTGTTCTTCGCTTACCGCCTTCTTATCCGGCGTTACAGGTTTTATATCTATAGATGTCAAATCTTTATGCGTGTCCTGCAATACTTTAGACATGGCAACATTAAATATCTCCTCCTGCGCATCGGTCATATTAGATGGGTCAATATTGGTAATATCAGAAGCAGCTTGTCTAGCTATATTATCTATGTTTTGCAAATCCCTCATA
This sequence comes from Planctomycetia bacterium, assembly GCA_030527105.1. Classification (GTDB taxonomy): domain Bacteria; phylum Planctomycetota; class Planctomycetia; order Pirellulales; family Thermoguttaceae; genus RGIG3701. The sequence goes on along the minus strand of JAUNBK010000001.1, from coordinate 27,114 downwards.
TTTTGCAACTTGGTTCTAAGTGAATGTTGCACCGTTTTATTGGACATAACCAGTTTGATGTTTTTCTTTGTTGCAGACAATCCAAGAATCTCCAGTACAGCAGACAAATACTTCGACAATCCTCCAGGTATTTTCTGCCCTTCTTCCCATCCGACAGATTTCAGCAAATCCAGTGTGCCAGGCATTACCACTTGAGGTACGTTTTCCGGGTGTTCACTATTCAGATGTACGTTACATTCCAGAATACTCAAATCCAACTCATCATAATCTACATTTTCCATATCATGCTCCTGTAATACGATATTGCTCCAGTTTCTTACTTTGCGGCTCAGCATACTCCGGTTCGGAATAGACTTCTGATGGAGAGTTCTGCTCCCACCTATCGACCGCTATACCATTTTTATATAATTTAAGAGGTTGTATTACAAAACAATCCTCATCCTCTGTATATTTTTTACCTGGATAAGGATACGTTCCCTCACCAGAATACGTTTTAACCTGCTTTTCTTTCCATACTGTTCCAGCGTCAGGACTTACCGTTTGCCAAAAACTGGCATATACTCTGTAATCCGTCAAGTCTAATTCATCATCGCGTCGAAAACTAAACTCTGTCTGCTCTATAGTATCTGCGTTTCCGATTTTTTTTGCAGCATAAAAAGAGGGTTTTATATTGGAAGAATGAGTATCTTTCACCTCATTAGGTCTGTCTTTTGTAATTCTTTCTACAGAGTCGCGAACGACCGTATCGAATGCAGTAGCCGCTTTGTCTTTCAAAGGACTCACATAAGGGTTAGATTCTGCCTGTTTAGTAGCAATGTGCTTCCCTCCCATAATATAACCATCCACATACAAAGAACCTTTTGTTGTCGTTGTACCATTACATGAAATATTACCTGGAAACGTTGACTCGTACCGTGTAGAAGTCTGTGTCGCATATACACGACCATTAGACACATCACCAAAAACAAGATCATGACGACTTTTCACATAATCCTGCTTTATGTTAGACGCTGTATAAATAGGTCGAGTGCCATTGCCAGAATCCAACAAAATACCTGATCCTCGTTTACTGGCGTTTACATATACAGTACCGCCAAGAGCGGCAACAACACCGTTTTCGGATTTTAGAACAATACCATTCGTAGTAACTTTATCCCCTCCAGGGGCAAAATCGTAATCTCCGTGACTCTTACTCTCAATAACCACACCTGCTCCAGACCCACAGTTTCCTCCGAGCATTTCCAGGTTTCTTTCCGCTTTGATACGTACAGAAGACTCCGTGGAAGAGACATCCACAGCTTTTTTAGATTTAAGAATAATATCTTTCCCAGCCCAAATATCAGCAGTCCTGCCGGGTCTGATGGAAATATCTCCGGGAGCAGTCAGAGTTATATTCCCACCAGACATAGTTATGGCAGCGCCATAGCCATCATGAATCATGACACCACCATCCGGCAATAAATGAAAACCCGCCTCAGCAATATAAAACTTATGTTCTTCCCCATCAATATCACGAGTGTAAGTTTCTGGCGGATCTGCGTACTGCTTTGATTGTAACTGTTGTACACATTTACTCCAATTGACAGGCGCTACAGGTATCTCAGAATTCTCAACAACCGCATAATCTTTACTGTGATACAAAAACGGATATAGTGATTTATAGTTAGAAGTGTAAGTACTGTAATCCAATACACCCATTGTGGACTGCATTACTTTGGCGGTATCCGTCGCTGTATAATCCGGCTCTCCTTTGTGTTTGAAGCCGGAATGCTCAAAATCGTAATTATCTGCCGTGTCGCCCTCAGGATCATCTGGCGATTTCAGCTTCTGTATTGCAGGAAATACAGACCGTTTTGTTAATGAAATACCCTTGGCAGAGGATACACCTACAAACCCATCAGCTAACTGTGTTACTTGCGACAAGCCAAGCATATCCATTTCTTTGCCTGTTCGTTCATTTTTACTTTCAGGAGCCGCAAATACATAACTTTGCATACCTGGATAACCTTTATACTCCGCATAACGATACCACGGCAATAATTCTTTATTCTCCGGCTCCCAGAAAGCAGAAGGTTCTTCGGAATTATACCACGTATCTTCTGTCTTGATAACTTTAGAAGGTTTTGTGTAGTAACCGTAAGGTTCCCACGAATTAGCCGCATAGCCTGTATAGCTTATCCATTCCCCATTGTCATTGAATTGCTCTGAATAACTTCCAGCTGTGATATGTTGATAATTATGCCCTCCTACACGTAACATGGCATCTTCTACAAACGCCCATACACCTGTCATATCCGTAGATCGCATATAAGCCATATAAGGGTCTACAAAAATTTGCGTTCCTTGTATGCCTCCTGCAATAAACTCACCTACGTCTGTATTATTTACAGGCGACCCTGAAGTATAGGATGGAGAATATACTTTATCTCCTGATGATGTTGTATAGGATTTCTGTAGTGCGTCCGCTTTATAACTATCCGACAAACCTACCCATGTTCTAGGCTCTGCGGAACCGTACTCTGCGACATCTGGCATTTTAGCAAGTATAATACCCTGATCTGCCGCCAAGTTAATGATAATAACCTGGTCTCCTGGAGAGTACCCTGCACTAACGCGAGTGTCGCCTCCAGCAAAACTGCACACACCGCATACATAGATACCTGCTCCGGGCACAGATACACGGTATGCGTGCATCGACGGGCACGTATCCGTGATAGTTCCGACATAGACATTTACTCCAGAATTGCCAGTATTCGCTATCTGGCTGGTTCGTATATTCATCGGATCAGACACGGATGCGTCTGTTGTATAGGAAACATCCTGTTCTATTTTATTAAGACGCTTAAACGCATCTGAGAACATATCATTCAAACCCATGTCAGCTATTCTCCGCTTTTCCAAACACTACAAAACCATACCACGCGGGATCGTTCGTATTCCAGATACATTGCCACTCCTCAGAATCTGGAACATAAAATGTCATTTCCTGATTGTCTGTATTCTTAAATACGAAGATTCTTCTGGATTCTTCCTTTAGATAGGAATGCAACCATACTTTTGGTGGTAATATCTCTGGATTTATAATAAAAAATTTACAATCCAGAATAGCATCACTAGGTAAATTACTGTTATCTGTAGGGCAGAAAGGATAATCCCTATACGAGTTAATGACATTCCAATCTGTATGTGCCATACTTTTCTCCCTGTTAAAGTTAATTTGCACATTCTTATTATGCCTATTATACTTTCTTAATAACTATCTCAAACTCATTGATAAGGAGAATTTCATGTATCGTACAAACTATCGTTATCCCTATAATAAACAAGCTGCTGTGCCTGTGCCTCCGACGGACCCCTCTATGATGGGAGGTATGCCTCCAATGGATCCCTCTATGATGGGCGGAGCAACACCCATGGCACCTCCTATGACGGCACCTACGGATCCGTCTATGATGGGAATGCCTCCGACAGCACCTACCGCAGATAAGCCCAAAAAGCAGCGTCCAGAAGAGATGCTTGCACAAATTGAGAGTAGATTGTACGACATTAACGTTATGCTCGGTGCTATTATGAACGCGCTTAACTTAAGCGCCCCAGTAGATGCGCTTATCAAACCAAAGGCAGGAGATATGAGTGAATCCGATCCTGGAGGTGGTCCTCTTCCCACAGAAGGAATGAAGACATCCAACTACAAACACATTACACAACCACAAAATGGCGAGGCGTTGTACCCTTGGGGTAGTGTGCTGAATCGTTACTAAAATTAGTTATTAATAACTAAAAATGTCAGGAGAAACACTATGCAAAAGACCGGCGTGTTCAAAAAGCTGTCAGAGGAGAACAATGTTACAAAATCGGAAGATGACATTGTAAGTAATCTCGCGGAGCGTACAAAGAAAGCTATTAACCATGCAAAGATCAGCAATCCGTCTATGGGAAAATCGTATAACACCGAAAATAGCACAAAACGGTAACAGTAACTATCATAATCCGTATGTAGACCTGGCCTCCATGCACATGCCTACCACAATGGATGAGGCATTAGATTGGAGCGAGTATATCGTATCGGTTACAGGGGTGTACCGTGCTGCATTATCGCGTATTTGCTCTTTTTTTATCACAGAGCCAGAGATTGTAGACGGTCCTGATGATGTGATTCTGAGCGGAAAAGATACGCGACAACGGTATCTCAGTATTTTGTCAAGCGCTTATCTGTCGATAAATGACGAAACGCTTAATATCGGTATGGACTTACTTACATACGGGAATGCTTTTGCCAGTGTGTATATCTCCTTTGAGAGATGGTTGCAGTGTCGTGGAAAGAATAAAGACGGAAGTAACTGCTCTCATCAAGCACCCATTACTCAGATACTGGATAAATCCTCTAACTACCAATTTAAGTTCAAAAATTGGAAATTTACAGCAACATGTCCTTATTGTGGCTACTCTGACGAATGGAATGTAATTGATTACGACTCCAAGAGCATGTCGGATGTGTACATCAAACGCTGGAATGTTCACGACATTGAGATTTTGCATGACGACTTCACAGGAAAGAACGTTATTCTGTGGCGACTGCCCAAAGATTACATTTCTTTACTGGAACAAGGAACCCCCCATGTGTTGGAGACAGCACCGCAAGAAGTCTTAGAGGCAGCCAGAGATGGCGGATATATACAGCTTGACAAAGATAACATTCTCCACCTGAAAACATCTACGCTATCCGGTATAAATTCAGAAGGATGGGGTATACCGGAAACAATTGCCAATTTCCGATATGCCTGGTTGCACCAGAGTCTGCACTTGCATGTGGAAATGATTACAAAAGAGGCGTTGTCTCCTTTGCGTGTATTGTCACCACCGACAGGAAATACAACGGCTGTAGACCCTGTGTTCAAGGTGGAAGGCGCTTCTTTTCGTGAGCATGTGAAAGCTATGCTGGAGAATCGCAGGAAAGATCCAAATAGTTGGCATATATCACCTTGTGCGTTACAGTATCAGTATTTTGGCGGTGACGCTACACAGTTATTGCCCAGAGATTTGTTGGACTATACCTTAGACACCTTTTTAACCTCTGCGGGTATTCCTGTAGAGTTATACAAAGGAAGTCTGTCCCTGCAAGTCGCTCCTGTAGCGCTGCGACTGTTCTCTTCTTATTGGTCAAGACTTGTAAGCTCCTACGATAAATTTTTGGCTTTTGTAGTTAAACGTGTAAGTGCGTTACTGGGTTGGGAGCCTGTCAATGCGAAATATATTGCAGTTAAATTTATCGACGACCTGAATCAACAAGTACAGAAATTGCAGTTGCTTGGTTCGCCAGTCATGTCCAATACAACAGCCTTGGAATCTATCGGAGTCAATTACAAAGAAGAGGTCCGACGACGTATGGAAGAACAATTGGACGAGGTGGAACAACAAAACAAATTGCAAGAGTTAATGGAAACTACACAACAACTATCAGACGCGGCTCCCGGAGGTCCAATGGCGGCACTACAACAAGGCGCTGGCGGTATGCCTATGGCTGGCGGTATGCCTATGGCTGGAGGAGCGGATATGTCACAAGGTATGCCAGCACAAGGTATGCCCATGCAAGCAGGGGCTGCTCCTCCTATGGCTCCTGGTATTATGCCTGGACAAGACCCTGTGTCTGTTTGGATCGCACAAACTGGCTATCAGCCAGGCGATCCTTTGCCAAAGATGTACCAGAAAGCGCGGACACTGGCGCAATTATTCATGCAGGGAAATACCGCCAGCCATCTAATCGAGCTTGAGAAACAAGCACCGGAACTTCACCCTCTCGTGAAAGATATGATCGAAGAAATCCGACGTAACGCAGCGTCCCAGGGACGTGACATGGTTTTACAACAGCAATTCGGTGGCGGAGGTGGGATGTGACGGAAACAACGGTAGGCTCTGTGATACTTAACGAGATGTTGCCGGATGATATGAGAGATGATTATCGTGTATGGGACTCTAAAACAACATCCAAAGTTTTGACAGAGTTGGCACGGAAACATCCTGACAAATTTAAGGAAATTTCTCACAAAATCCTTAAATTCGGCGCGGAGGCTGCTTACCTTACAGGCGGACAGTCTTTCTCGGTATCCGACGCGGCGGAAATCAAAGCGATGGAAGCTATCCGAAACCGTATTGAAGATGAAACAGAGAAGATTCTCGCTAAATGGTATCAAAAGAGAGTTCTGAGCGACGACCCCAGAGTACAGAAAGAGATCGTTCAAAACACCCTTAAATACCAACCTATTATCAAGCAAGAGATTCTCAAAGAGCGCAAAGAATCACCTCTGTATCATCAGGCCACCGGTACCCTGGGAAATAAAGTGGTTCCCTACACCTCTATCGTTGGCGCGGACTTGTTATACGAAGACCCGGAAGGCCGTCCTGTGCCTGTACCTATTACACGCGGTTATGGAAAGGGCTTGACTCCTGTGCAGTACATTGCAGGTGCCTACGGTGCGCGCAAAGGCGGTGTTGACTTGCAGAAAGCGACTGCCGACGCGGGTTTTCTTGCCAAACAATTGGTGCAAATAGCTCACAGGGAAGTTGTCACTGCGGACGACGATCCAGACCCTTACGACGAGACAAACCCAAGAGGCTACCCGGCGGATACTATGGATGAGGGTAATGAGGGTGCGTATCTGGCACACCCTGTAGGTGGTTATCCGAGAAACACGTTACTCACACCGAAAATACTGCAAGACCTGGATTCCAAAGGACATAAAAGAATTCTGGTCAGGTCCGTAACCGTAGGCGGACCGACAGACGGTGGTATTTATTCTTACGATGCTGGTTTGCGGGAATCGGGAACACGTCCGGCTATCGGAGATTTTGTAGGCATATCCGCGGTACAAGCAGTAACGGAACCTATCACACAAAGTTCTATCTCCTGCCTGCACCCAAACACGACTGTCCGAATGGCAGATAATACTGTCAAAAAACTCAGAGATATTGCTATAGGGGATTATGTACTTGGCTCCAACACAGAGGGCGGTACGTTCCCGGTAGAGGTTGTCAACATTTTCCATAATGGCATACAATCTTGTTACTCTACCACCTATAAAATAGCGGAAGGAAGTTATATTACAGTAGCTTCTACCTTGGAACATAGATTCCTTGGAGTACTTGACAATACCAATAAGCAGATTCCCATAGGTTTACTGTCTGATAACCTTCTGTATTTACATGATGATAAACTACAAAAAGCTCTGACACGGCAAGACCAGATGTATGTTGGCGAACTGGAAACAATGGACATTGAGGTAGATCATCCAGACCATTTATTTGTGCTCGCCAACGGTATGATTTGTTCCAATTCCAAACACACGGGAGGTGTTGTCGGAGCAGGAAAAACCATCTCTGGTTTTGAATATCTGAATCAGATGATCCAAGTACCTCAAAAATTCAAGCATGGTGCGGTTCATGCTACGGAAGATGGAACTATTGGTAAAATTGAAGACGCTCCACAGGGTGGAAAGTATGTTTATATTAACGGAGTGCGTCACTATGTAGGAAAACAACAAGGTACGGACATTGATCTGCTTGTCAAACCTGGTGATACTGTAGAAGCCGGGGATGTAATTTCCGACGGCATTCCCAATCCTGCCATGGTAGTGAAGTATAAAGGAATTGGCGAAGGCCGAAGAGCTTTTGTCAATCAATTTCAAGCCGCTCTAAGAAACGCGGGGCAATCCGTACATCGACGTAATCTGGAAGCACTCAGCCGAGGTCTTATCAGCTATGTACGTCTTACCGATGAATTAGGCGACTATGTACCTGATGACGTACTCCCCTACGCCATGGTAACGCACAACTGGGAACCGCGTAAAGGTTTCATGCAGGGGGCGCCCAAGCAACTGACCAATCGATACCTGGAAAAACCGGTGTTGCATTACACGGTAGGAACCAAATTACGACCCTCTGTCGTTAAAGAACTGGAAGCCTACGGTGTGAAAAATGTTTATGCGCACAAAGACCCGCCACCCTTTGAGCCGGAAATGGTTCGCGGAATGGCTCACGTGGCTAACGACCCGGACTGGGGTACGAAAATGCTAGGCGGATACCAACAATCCAGCGTGTTAGAGTCTGCCCGAAGAGGCGGCACCAGCTACACCGAAGGCTCCAGTTACGTCCCCGCGTTGGCTTTCGGGGATAGTGATTTTGGTTTAACAGGGGCTATCGCACCGCCTGATAAGCGAAAACTGCTCTGATCAATCACTCTGCGGTTATATACGGATGTCTTTATTATACAACCACTTAGCGTCACAGAAAAGCAGTTTAAGCACTCTGCGGTGATATAAAAGTAGCTATCTATTATTACGAAGTTCTTCTACACAATCGCATTAACTTTTACTTGCAGGCAAAGATTTAACACACTCTGGCAAATCACACCCTTTACTTTCGCTGATAGGAGCAAGACTTATCAATACCGTATTTGCCTCGGAATTACTGTCTATAGAAATTCCACTTCCTGCCACAAGAGGAATAGCGGAAGTATAAATACCATTTATATTAGAGACGACCTGATGACACTTCAATCCTCTGGAAAGATACTGGCCTTTCGCCAATAAGTCTTCCTCCTCTTGTGTAACCGGTACTTCTGCCGGTTTATACCCTTCCTGAGGCACGGCGGATACTTTTACAGTATCTTCAAAAACTATGTCACAATTATATCCTGCCTCTAATACAATATCGCCTTGCAGACCTTCTTTGTTTATCATGGCATAGCTATCTACAAAGTCTACCACTTCGCCATAATCGTCAGACGTTACACCGACTGGCGGCGGCACTATCTGTCGCGGCATATTCGCAATATTAACAGTATTGACACAGTGTATAACCTGAATGTTGGCAGGTTCCACAACATAATCGGAATCGCTGAATATCATTTTAACGTCCTGTCTCGTAAATAGGTAAAAGTACTTCTCTGGACTCGCCTGCACGACTTGTTAATTTTACACTTAAAGAACAAGCACCTCGCAACCGCGATACACCAAGTAATTCAGAAGACAAAAACCGCTCATCATCAGGCATATCCTCTGTCTCCTCTGCCAGTAATTGGGGTTCTATTTCCATTTGTGCAAACAGGTAAGCTATACGAACTGCGGATTCTGTCTGTACTTTACTGATCTCACTTATAAAACCACACCCTCTCTCTTGAGCAAAGGGCATAGAGCCTTTGATAGTCATTAATCTTATAAGCCATCGCTGTACAAGTTTTTGAATGCCCGTACACAGACCTCCCTGTATCACCGAGGGTTCTAATAAAGAAGAAGTATTCGGCTGTACACCAGAAAACACACACCAATCGATATTTGTGTATTTGGAGCTAAAAGGTAATAATGGCATAATAATCTGTAACTTAATTAAAAGGATTAAAAAATGTTTGTACTCAATCGAAGAATCGTAGAATTGTCCGACACAGCAGAAGGGAGCAAGACAGGAATCCTACCTGTTCCGTCTGCAAGCAGAAGTTCATTGTATGATATTCAGGTATCTCATACAACTGCGTGTACTTCCGATCCAAAGCTGACGGTGTACGCATTCTCAAATCTTCGGGCAGCACATGAATTTGTAACCACAGCCATAGATCCGGCTATTCCGTGGAATACAAAAGCTCTTGGAGACCCGCAATGGCCTATTGCCTACACTACAGGTTATCCTGGAGCTTTCTGCATTACAGGTCGCCCCTGTCTCTGGGATCAAGATAGACTTCCGTGGCCTATCCCGTTCTCTATTCGAGAGTCTGGCGCAGGTTTAACCGAGTTCAAGGAAGCCCCTTACGAAATCACAGCAAGTGAAAAAGGACATTACAGCACAGCCCAAACTACCATATATGTGGTGCTGCATTATAAAAACGGCTCTGCCGTTACAGATACACATGCCTATGTCACCACAGTCATGAACAACAGGTCGGAATAATGACAACATTACGCCTTCATTTCAAAAAAGCCGTCAGTCCATGGAAAGATACTACAAGAGCAGTACGTATCGCCTATAAGTGTACGGGAGTAGATACGATAGAAGGCTCTACAACAACAGAAGCTGTTATTCCATCCGCTATTTTTGTTTATAGCCAAAAAGGAGATTCCTACCAGTTCGATCACATTGCAAGCGCTACAGACCTGGTGGATATACCTGAGACAGACGGAGGTGCTTTTGTAAGAAAAGATTATTTGGATATTTTAGTACCCTGTATGTCTATAGCCAATAAATGCTGCAACGACATAGAGGATGATATTCAATTTTTAATAGATAATATTGCGGAGTATACTACTCTTGTAGGTACTTCCGAACACTCTGTAGAGGCGGTGCTGAAATGACAACCCTTAAGTTGGACGATATAACGGTTCGTAATTTACTGTCTAATCGTGAGTTATGGGCGGAGTTTCCTGTATTTTCCAATTACTACAAGGAATACACGACAGCAGCCAGCAACACAAAAGGTTGCAAATGTAGGAGAAATCGATCTCCTGGGGTAATCTCTGTACTGGAGAAAACACGACAAGCTATATGTGCTATGTCGTCTGAAAATAAAATCAAATTAAAAAAGGCATTGCATACTGATTATGTCACGATATTCAGTAAAGATGCCAACGGAAGAACAAAGAGAATAACCTTTTAGAGAGGGTTTTATGCAACACTATCGTTATAAACATCTTGAAATGGCCGCTCGTAATGGTGGCATTGCTGTTGCTGATGTTAATAAAGATGAGGATTTGAACTCTGTAAGACTTATCCCTGTACCGGAATGGGTACGTCGTATTGACGATTTTACTTCCATGACAAATACCTTCAAAAGTCATAAAGATACGTTTACCAAGGAATTTTGCCAAAACCTTGATAACTGGCTAGAGGTTATGCACAAAGTACTCAAAGACGCTATTAACCAGGGAGACCCTACCAATCCGAAAGTACTTGCAGAGCTTTCGGATGAATTCAAACGCTCACATAAATCCTGTAATGGTGTTGGAAAGGGATTGATTTTGAAATGACAAACATTAATAAACTTATTCGCAAATACGCTGCCTGGAATGATTCCAATCTATCCTCTATAGTTAATGCGCCTTACGCGGCAGGTCGAGCTATTGGTAACAATATCGGAGACACTTTTGGTCGTCTCAGTACCGGAACTACTGATCGGGAAGATGCGGAGGACGCACTATTTAATAATATGACTGAGGATGAGTATGCCGCCTATTTGAAACGAGAAACAGATCTAATCAATAGACGTATCCGCATTATGCAAAACAAACTAGAGCAAGAGACTGATCGTGCCGCAAAAGCTGTAAGGTCGCCCTTTATTTAATCATGAAGTATCCAGAATTTGATGAATTGTCTGTTAATAAACCACAACTACAATGGTTCGTGGATACAGGTTCCATACCTGTAATCAGTAAAACGTCAACTGTGGATACCTACTCAAGACAGAACTCCAGGTTGGTGTCCGAGTATCGTTGCTCTTTATTTAAGCTGGAGAACAAACACGATATGGAGTTATACTGTCTCGTTAAACAAAGAATATGTGATGGGTGGTATCAACTATTGAAAGAAAACTATCACTGGACTGACAGCGGTTATCCAGAAATATGGCTGGAATGGTTGCAGCAATACCGCGAACTTGTTAAGCACACTCCATGACATTATAGGAGATTTAACGTATGCAAGAATACTACAATATTTACGACAATCGCTCACAGCACTCTCCTAAAACAGCTGGGTGGCTGGAAGCTCTTGGTGCTTTGACACTGACTGCCGGCGGAGCAGGACTTGCCTGGCACGGAATTCAAACACTCGGTGATCTAGTTTATATAAATCGCGTTCGAGAAATTGCAGAGCAGAAAAATCCTGTTAAAGATACCTACACACGAGCTGATATTCCTATTACAAATACATTTATCGGCGCTCCTGTCAATGAAGCGAAAGATGTAAGCAAGAAACAGGTAAAGACATCTGATGTGCATACAAAACAAGCTGTATGGCCTTGGGTTATACAAGGTGGCAAATTACTTCTTACCACTGCTGTACCTGCTGTAGCCGGCTGGTATATGGCATCATCTGGCAACGCAACGCCACCAGATACGCCAAAACCTGAATCCAAATCAAACTTAACACCCTGGCTATACGCTGCCACTGTCCCTGCTGCATTGGCTGCTTTTTACGCTGGACAACACGGAGGATCGATCTTAACCGGTAATATTATGAAGAATCGCTCTGCAAGTCCTAAGTCACGCGAAGTTAAAAAGCAAAAGAAAGAATATGAAGAAGCTGCCAATAGTTTGAATAAGTTGATGTCAGAGTATAACAAATTAAAAACCGCTAATTATTCCTCTGATAATACAGAGAAAAATGCGTCCGTGCTTTCGGGAATAGCAAATGCTGTAGGTTGGGGATTTGGTGGTTATGGCGCTGGCACAGCGCTTAAACCTCATACAGGCTCCAGCAGTGGCACATCTGATATATGGCGTACACTAATGCAAGCCGCCCTGTGGACAGGGGCTGCTGGTACTGCTGTCGCGGCCGCGTCATTTGCAAAAGGTATGAGAGATGGTTATAATACTTCCAAGGATAGAGTTACAGCCGCTGATGAGGCTCTTCAAGCCTATCAAATACTTCGCAAAATGGATGACACATCGTATGTTTTGCCTAGAACGAAACTAAAAGACGAGCCGCTAACTCCTGTTATTAAAAATCGTAGCAAGATAGATAAGGAACTTAATAATTATTTATCTTGACAAAACACCTATCGTTGAATAATTACCGTAACTTTGAATAAAGGAAAAAATTATGCTCAAACAAGCATCTATATTTTCTATGCTGGACGCCATTACTTCGCAGCACGGTACTGTTAAAAGTGCCACTGCGGACCAGACGACAACCACCATGCCCGACGATCCGTCTGGAGATGGTACGACGGAACCTAGCACAGGTCCACTGTACGACGAGATGAGTCGTGATATTAAAAAATCTCCTAATGTTGAGGTGAACGCTGAAACTGCTGACGCCCAGTCGCTTACGGGTTCTAACCAGGAAGCTAATGGCGGAAACTTTGGCACGGAACTTTTCGACATGGATTCTCTGATTCAGGAAGACTATAATCAGAATATCAAAGACCCGGGTACTTCGTCTCCTGTCAAAGTAAGTCAGTACAAACAAGCTACGTTCGATCAGAATTACATGATGTTTAATAAACTGGCATCGCTGGCCATTCAGGAAATTAACAATATTAAACAAGCAAGCGAGCAAACAAATACCAGCAAATATACTCGTGAGCAGAAACTGGCTGCTATCGTACATAAGGCCAATGCGGATGGCGAACGTCTGGCTGCGAATATTCTGAAAGGCCGATACAAACTGGCTACGGGTCTTGGAGATGACGAACCTGTTGAAAGTATGGCAGAACTTCCGCCAGAAGTTTTGGCAATGGCAGCAGGAGGAGACGGTGCCGATGCCGCCGTGTTGTCTGATCTTGCAGGTGCTGGAGAGGGTAACGCAGCGGAGGCGGAAAGCGCGTTAGCAGAGGCTATTATGTCGGATCCGGCTCTTGTTGAAGAAGTAGTTGATGAGCTTGCTGAAGAAATTCTGGCAGAGACAGAAGCTCCTGCGGTCGCTGAAGAGGAAGCTAAGTTGGCTTCTTACACACGTAAAATCGCCAGTGATATTTCAGAGGGAGATGCCGAATTGGCGGCAGCTCTTGAGGCAGCACCTCCAGAGGTTCTTGAAGCTATCGCGCAAGAAGTACTTCCCGCAATTGTTGCCGAGGAGGAAGCCAGTAACACTGATGCAGAACAAGCTACTGAGGAAGAAGAAAAACAGGCTAAGAAATTGGCCTACTACATCCATAAACTGGCCTCTGATATTACTGGTGGCGATCCTGAAGCCACAGCAATTCTGGAAACGCTTCCGCCTGAACAGGTAGAAGCTATTGTAGCGGAAGTTGCCGAAGAAATCGCCGCTGAGGAGGCTATGGCAAATGCTCCTGAACCTGCTGGCGAAGAACCCAGTACAGAGGAAGCTCTCGAGGCGCTGTCGTCGACTTTGGAAGAAGAACAGATTACGCCCGAAGACCTGGAAGCGGTCGCTGCTCCTGAAAAACAGGCTTATGCACGTAAATTCGCAAGTGACCTTCGACATTATCGTCAGCACAACCCCAATTGGAAACCAGCTAAAAACGCCAAGGCCGCAAAGTTGCGAAAACAGTGTCGTAATTTTTTGCGTGAACTGATGAACTAGTGATATTTACATGGAGAACTTTAATATGAACAATACGACCATTCAGATTCTGCAAGACCTTATCGGACACGCAACTGCCGGTATGGAAAAAGCAGCGAATATGCGTAATGAGTATAACGCTAAACAGGCAGAAGTGGAATCTATCATTCCTGATGTCGTGGACGCGCTTGTATCAAATCAATTTGTAGGTGCTGGAGAAGGCATGAAAGTTGCTCAGATGTTACGACATCATGATACGACTCTGCACCTCCTGGAAAAAGTAGCTACCAAGGCTGTGCGTAGTTCTGCCAACTCTGTAGGAACCGTGCTTAAAAGTGCTGCTCCTACAAAAAGTGCAACGCACGACCCGTACTACGACATCTACGGACTTTAACCTTTACTAAAATAGGAGATATATATGCAAACTTATAATCATCCCGCGCAACACCGACTTATCCCTGTTGCTGGCTACAATCAGCTTACACACTTGCAGTTTACCGCACCTATGGAGAAGACTACCGTCTCTCGTGATAATGGCTATGGAGAGCCTATGGGACTGCCTGCCGGGTCGGTAACGTCGCTTAACGACAGTGGACAACTTATTGCTGGTTGTACTGGTAAGAAAATGCCGTTGTTTCTGTTCTGGGACGCGGATGACAATGACGGTTATGCCGGCTACTTGACTGCGGACGGGACAAACCTTACCTCTGTCAGTGGTAACAGCTTCGGCGGAGACGACATCCAGGCTTTGTGGGATCGTTCCAACGATGCCTCTGGAGGTGCTGGTTACATCCGAGTACAGTGGACAGATGGGGCTATGACGGCTACGTCTGGCAGCGCTGTAGGAAACTTCAAGACGTATCCAGCTACATGTGCTATGGAACTTACCTCTACGGAGTACGACAAAACCAAAGTTCCGACAGACTTTGCCCCGAACACTCAGTTGACATCCCCGGAACCCGCAATCACATCTACTGAAACTGCACAGACACCTGCGTGGTATCAACAGTTACGTGGTGGTTATTTGACACCTGCCGAGGCTGGAGATAATGTGTGTGGCGTGGTCTCTCGACCACCCAGGATCAACGAAAACGGAGTTATGATTCTGTCCTTCTGGCCGTGCTATTGCCCCGGCACAGCGACTGAAGGGGACGGAGCGTAATACACTATTACTAAACTGCTTTATAAGGATTGATATATGAAATTTAGCGCATCACAAAATACAGATTATCGAGACGAAGAGCTGAACGCTCGTCTTATTAATACTTTTGAACTTGCCGGTAAAGGTGATCCGACAGAACGTGTGAAACTTGCCAGCGTAGAAGAGGTAACACGCACAAAACTGTACGAAGACTCCTGGGCAGCCAAGATTCTGCCGCCGGAGACTATTACCAAAGAAGAGCTGGCGGTTCACCCTTCGGAACGAAAACCCTTTGTGGTTGTCCCTGTTGAGCCAAACTCCACAGGAGCAATCACGGTACAGTTCGGTACCGTACCGTCTACCATCATGATGGATCAGAAGCAGTATTGCGTGTATTTTAACCGAATTATCACGCGAATGTACACCATGGACGTGGCTGAGCTTCTGACTTATCGCTACGATGTGCGTCAAATTTTGCTTGACCAGCAAACCAAACACATCGAGAATGAAATCGACCGCCGGTTTTTGCAGGCAGTGGATGAAGGTATTCGCGTAAGCGACTTTCTCGGATCGATGGGGATTGGTATCAAGACGGCACCGCAATGGCGTAGCTTTGAACAAGGAATGACGCGAGAAAACCTGGTGGAATCCACGGCTATCATGTCGTCTCTTCCGAACCATCTTAATCCCTCCGTCGCCCTCACCAACACGCATACCTGGTTGCAACTGGCTAAATGGGGTCACGACGAAACGGGTGACACGATGGCAGGGGATATTATCCGCAATGGTATGACAGATCACCGACGGATGGGTATTGATTTTATCGTATCCATCAAATCAGAACTGATTCCAAACGGGACTGTCTATTACTTTGCAGAACCAAAGTATATTGGAAGACACTTCATTTTGGAACCTCTCACACTGTATGTCAAATCCGAGGCCTTTATGACAAGTTGGTTCCAGTATCAAAGTTCTGGTATCGGAATTGGCAACCTTGGCGGACTGGCACGTGCCGATTTCAACCCGTCCGGCTTGTCGGCTTCTGGCGACCCGGTTACTGTCGTACCAGCAACTTAACGGAGGTGTTATATGAATCCCATGCAATATTTGGATGAGACAGTGTATAACCCGTTATTTATGCGTAAAGTAGCAGAGTATACGGGTATCCAATTCAATACTCAGGAAGAGCTTGTACAGGCATGTAACATGGCGTTGCAGCTGGAAGCCCACAATATGCAGAAAGCCGGTGGTTACAGTCCACAGGCAGCCGCACAGAGGGGTATGCAGAAGAGTGCAGCGTATGCAACCTCTCCTGAAATTCGCCAACTGGCAAACCGTCCTGACATTGCTCAGTGTCTTGACGCACTGTCGTGGTAGAAAGGAGTTATTGTTATGACATTCATAACACTCGAAACACTTCCAAGCTCCCTTACGAACCGAGCCTCGTTTCGACAGGCTCGTCGTATTTACCGTAAATACCCGAATCAGGGGAAAATTACGGTGAAGAACTTGAAAGATACGCGACTTTACTGTCCCTGTTTTGGATACAGAGGTATCTACATCAACGCAGGTGATACCGTTGACACCTATCTCAGGAATCCTATTTCCTATACAAAAGCCATGCGACTCAGAAACTGGCTGTATATGGCCGCGAAAACAGGCGATCTGGAGATCGTCACAAACTCCAATACTCCAGATGACACACCAACAGATAGTCCCCCTGAGAGTGGCGGTGTTGATGCCGCTTAGCTATTAAAAAGCCCTGACAGTTAATCAGGGCTTTTTTTGTTACTCTGTAAATTTAATAGTCCAGTCAATACTCAACTGATCTGCTGTTTTCTGTCTTGGTGGCGTCCAATTCAATCTTGCAAATATTTTGTCTCTGGTAACATCGTCACTTGCAGTTTCTGCAACTAGAGCAATACAATAAACCCACGAAGACTCATTAAATACCAGACCTCTATAGCCTACACTGTTTCCTACAATTACTTGAAACCTGGAAGAATCCTCAGTCTTAGACGGAAGAACAATAACAGGCACTTTAATAAAATCCTTACTCCCCGTCAAATTCACAAAATACTCAACACCATCCGACACATCAAAAGCATCCGCCGTAGGAGCCGCGTCATTGTTATAAGCTACATACATGTGTGACACAACACCCCCGGTAACGCCTGTCAATGCTTTAGCCAGTATCTGCGCATACTCAGACTGTATCTGATTACTGGCATTATCGATAAACACATACTCGCCATCATTATTCTTTCCAGCCATAACAACCTCTCCTGAGATATTATGCCTGGAAATACTATTACTGTCTTTCTTCTGTGACATAAACCAACGCATTACCGCATCTCCGTCATACCTTACGATATTACCTACCCGCGCAGGAGCAGGAAACCCTTCCATCTCTCGTAATCTATGCAGTGACTTTCTAGAGACCTTCAAAACCTCCAAAAGTTCCTCTGCTGTCATGATACCGTAACTCATATTTCATCTCCTTTCTAAAGAAAAAATTTTATACATTAGTTATATACGACGATAACAGAGTAATACACTAATAAAAATTAATTTATGAAAATAGTGTCTAAGATTGTAAACCTGGGTACAGCTGTATCTAGCAGGCCTGTTATAACTAACAAGCCTGCATTTAAGCCCACCATTTGCGTTCGGATATTAAAAGTATCGTAATTTTAAGTACATGAGGTTATAGTAAGATTTCTGGAAGAGAAATTTCAGCCACGCGGATCTGCCAGCGTTGTCGGCGCATAGGCATGATCCCGTTTGCGAATCACTTTCATTTCGAGGATTTTCGTCGGAACTTGTCCGGGATAGGGGCGTTCGGGGTCGATTCGCTCAATTTTGGAGAGGACATCCATTCCTTTGACGACTCGTCCAAAAGCGGTGTGAACGCCATCCAGTGACTTGGTGGGGATGAACGTGATGAAGAACTGGGAACCACCTGTATCCGGCCCGGCATGAGCCATGCTCAGCGTACCACGAAAGTGTATGCGGGCATTCGGATTTTTCGTTTCGCACGGAATCGCGTACCCGGGGCCGCCTGTGCCATCCCCTTTCGGGCAACCGCCCTGCGCCATGAATCCCGGCAGCACGCGGTGGAACGTCAGGTTGTTGTAGAACCCTTTTTCCACGAGGGAAATGAAATTCGCCACCGTATTGGGAGCTTCGTTTTCATAGAGGAGCAACTCCATATCCCCAGCCGTGGTACGCACCAGGACGACCGGCAAGTCGTTGGCCTGGGCTTCCTGGGCACGGATTTTCTTTTCCGCTTCCCACGCTTCCGTGTAATAAGGAATCATGGAGGCAAACATCGCTCCGCGTTGGGAGAGTTTTCCCGCTTTTTTGGCAATATCGTAGCAATTTTGCGCCACGGCAAACTGATTCAGCATGAAAGAGGCGGTTCCTGCCATTTCGAGCAATTCAGGATGTTCTTTCTGCAACCCTTTTTTCAGGAGCATGGAAATGGTCTGGTACGCTTTTTCATAGTCGTCCCGCTCCAGGCAAAGGATGGCATAGTCCATGACGAACGCGTTCAAATCGCTATTCTGGCCGTCACTTTCCGGGAAGGCTTTCCGTGCCACGGGAATCAACGACTGATAAAGCTGCATGATTTTTTGAGCTTTGGCATTCCCCTCTTTCTGGATTTCCTTCTGACGTTCCGGTGTGGCGGTAGGATATTCCTTTTGCCATTTCTGAATCTCTTCGCTTTCGGTTTTCAGCACCGCATATTGCGTGTTGAATTCCTGAACACTGGCGGGAACTTCCTGGGACGATGCCGAATCTCCCAGACACCAGCAGGCCAGAATCAGGGCGATCGACCAATAAAATTGCTTTTTCATGAAAACTCCTTGAAATGAATGAATGGAAAATATTCCTTAAGGTTGCCAGGGATTTCCCGGCGGAAGTCGTTCTTCGATGGCTGGCGGAAGTTCCGGGGCGGCAGGAATCGCTACATCCTCCGGCGCCGGCGTCCACAGAAGATTCAAAACGATCAGTACCAACGCCAATACAGCCAAAGGTACGATCCAAAACAGATTTTTGTGCAACAGATTCCACTGAAAGAGCGAGAAACGTTCTTCTTGCGGAACGATCCACCGGGATTGATTGACAAAACCGGTACCGTATTTCGGTTGAAGTCCCAATTCCTGCGTCACCAGTTCCAAATCCCGAATCATCTCCAGAGGATTGGAGTAACGTTGCTGGGGATTCTTCCGCATTGCCTTGAAAAGGACGTTACAAAGTGATTCGGGAATGTCGGAACGGTGGAGCCGCACGTCCAGGGGATGGTCGCTCTGGTGTTGCAATAATTTTTGCAGTGGATTCCCCTGCGGGAAGGGGGGATGGCCTGTAATCATGAAATAGAGCGTACATCCCAGAGAGTAAATGTCGCTGCGAATGTCGACCGTCCGAGGATCGCGAGCCTGTTCGGGGGAAATGTAGTCAAAGGTACCCAGCGTCACGCCACTGGCTGTAATGTCGGTGGCAGGGCTGCGGAACTGGACGTTTTCAGGATCATCGGCATCCTCTTCCGATCCAAATTGACGGGCCAGTCCCAAATCGATCAGTTTGGCGTCTCCCATCGGGGAAATGAGAATATTGGAAGGCTTAATATCCCGATGGACGATATGATTTTCATCCAGATGCGCCAGCGCATGGGCAATCTGGAGGGCGTAAATGACTGTTTTTTCCACTGGCAACGGTCCCGATTCGTTGATCCGATCGCGAATATTTTCACCGGGAATGTACTCCATGACCATGTACATTCGGCGAGATTCCGGGTCTTCCCGAAAGGCGTGAACCTGAACGATGTTCGGATGATTCAACAGAGCAACGGCCTGTGCTTCCGCGCGAAAACGACGAGTCACTTCCAGATTTTCAATCTTGTCGGTATGCAGCACTTTCAAAGCCACCAGTCGATTCAGATTACCATCCTGAGCGAGCCAGACGTGTCCCATTCCTCCGCCGCCGATATAGCGAATCAGTTCAAATTCGTCGAAAATCACGCCCAATTCCAGAATATCCCCTTCGATTCGTACTGCCGGGGGGACTTTTTTCGGCGGAAGGGGACGCGAGACCGTTTTCTGCAATTCCAGAGCTTCCTTCTCCGAATCGGTGAAAGGGGGAGCCGCATTCGACGAACCGGGAGCTGTTCTTCGGGAGGGCGAAGAAGATTCGGGATTCGTGTTGATGGATAAAGGGGTAACCATGAAGGAACTCGTGATTCGGAATGACGGGAAAGGGACGGGAACGCAAAGGGTGGGTTCCCTTGCCAAAAGAGATGCGACTCAAACGTTTCCTGCCTCATCAGGACTTATTTTAACAAATTTCCAATAGCAAGTCAACCGAAATTTTGAACTTTTCTTGCGGTGGCTCAGAATGATGGGAAAGAGATTTATTGGCCGGGAGAAGTAAGGAAGATTTTTTCCTGTTCCTGGATCGACGTTTCAAACAACAAAAAATCATCCGTGTGGAACGTGAACGCAACTCCGGCGGAAGTGAGAATCTCCAAAGGGGAAGGGGGTGTGTGAAAATCGACCGCTCCCAGAATCTGGTTGCTGATGGGGGAGAGGTTCAACGGAATATTCCGCTCGACAATCCACCGCATGACCTCCGGCGAACGATAAATCTGAATGCCGTGTTGTATTTCATCCAGTTCAAGAATCTCCACGGTAGATCGCACACTTTCCGGCGACCCGAACTCTCCCACGTGAGCCTTGCGGAGAAGTCCGGCGGATTTTGCCTGTTGGTAGAGTGGGCGAAAAACTTCCGGCGGCTGTGCGTCTTCCTGATCGTAAAGGTCGATTCCGCCAATCATCCGATCGGCCAGCGCTGCGGCCAGGAACGCGTCGAGATTTTTTTGAAGTACCTCCCTGGAAATCCGTCGGGAAAGTCCCAAATCGAGTGAAAATTCCATATCCGGGGCAATTTCCTGATGAATCGCGTCGATTTTTTCCAGAAGTTGTTGGGGAGAATACTGAAAAAGTGCCGTCGCGGTGACATCCAGACTACTTTCCAGTCGCGCCACCTGGTCTCGCAAGGCCTGCCGAAAAACGCTGGCAAGAACCACGTCCAAAAAATCACAACGGCCACACAACGGTGCGTAGTATTCCCGAATCCACCGATTCAAACGGTCGATCGGAGTGGTGTTCCGTGGTTGAAACGTCCGAAAATCAGGAAGCCGCGTCTGAAATGCCATTTCCAACTCTGCCCGACAGGCTCCCAGCAGAAGGTGGTGGTGCAGGTCAAAACGTTCGTGGGAACCGCAAATTGGACGGGGATGGAACATTGATAATTGATAATTGATAATGGGGGGGGATTTTTAGAGCATTGCGCGTAATTCTGCGAGACGTTGGAGTTCTTTTTGGAGCGTTTCGTTGTCGGCAATGGTTCCTTCGGCCTGTTGTTGCTGGAATGTTTTTTTCAGTTTCTCAATCTGGTCGATGATGTCCCAATCTTCCTCCGCCGCACGCAGAAAAAAGGAAACGCCATCAAGATGGTCGTATTCGTGCTGCACAATCCGTGCCGGAAAACCGTCCCATTTGTAGGTGACTTCCTCCCCTCTTAAATTATAGGCACGAATCGTCACTTTCGGCGAACGAATCGTCTCGAAGTAGATTTCCGGGAAACTGAGGCAACCTTCCTCATCGGTAATCGGTTTACCACTTCCACGAGTGATTTCCGGGTTGATGAAAACGTATTCCTCCTCTTTGTTCTCCTCTTTTCCCGTAGGATTCATGATAAAAAAGCGGTACGGAAGTCCCACCTGATTGGCTGCCAGCCCAACCCCTTTGTGGGAGTACATCAGTTGGAACATTTCCCCAATCATCTCCTTCAATTCCGCATCGACCTTCCGAAGAGGATAACATTTCTGGCACAGTGCCGGATGAGGATATTTGACAATCTGCAACATAGACCTTCCTTTCTGACCCAAAAAACCAATTTTTCATAATATAAACCACTCCGCCAAAAAAAACAGGGGTGCCGAAAAGTCGATTTCCCGCAAGATTTCCAGGAGGGGGAACTGGAAAGGGGAAAATAACCATGGTATAATCGGAAGATGAAAAGGTTGTTTGTGAGAAACACACGGAGAAAAAGATGAAATTTTCGGGAATTTTGAGTTTGTTGTTGCTGACTTCCCTGGCGATGGGAGAAGAAAAGTGGCTGGTGATCAATGAGGATAACGACCACTATTTCAAACAGGACGCGCAGTGGATGACGCGGGAGCATTTGCAAGGGTATATCGACGCGATGGCGGAAACGCATGTGACGCATTTTTTCATGTGTCCGCAGGGACAACGTGCCAGTTACGATTCCCAGGCAACCGAGCCGGTTTGGGAAGGAATTGTCGGTGGTGAGGAGGTCTCCTACGGCGGGCCGGAAAATGTTCGGTGGGTGACGAACTGTAAAACGCTGGCGGAAAAGGGAATTGATCCCTACACCGTCTGGATCGAACGGTGTCGCGAAAAGAAGATTTCGCCGTGGATGACGATGCGGATGAACGACGTTCATTTTACCGATAACTGGACTTATTTTCGGAATCTGAATTTCTGGCGGGAAAATCCACAACTCTGGCGGGTGCCGAATTGCAGCCGGAAAAACTGGAACGATTGTGCGTTCAACTACGCGCATCAGGAAGTCCGCGACTATCACCTGGGAATTGTCCGGGAATTGTTCCAACGGTACGATTTCGACGGTTTCGAGCTGGATTGGATGCGGTTTTGCCTTCATCTGACGCCGGGAAAGGCTCAGGAAGAGGGAAAATATCTGACGGAAGTGGTTCGCCAGGTTCGCCAGATTGCCCGCGAATGGGAAGTCAAACGGGGACATCCGATTCGGATTTCCGTGCGTGTGCCAGTAAACCCGAACGTTGCCCGCGAGATGGGGATGGATGCGGTGGCCTGGGCGAAAGAGGGGTTGGTGGATGTGATTGTGGCCTCCTGCTTCTTTTCGTCCGGGGATTATGACATTCCCGTAGCACTTTGGAAAGAACAGTTGGGGGAAATGGCCTCCCGAATCCCGATTCTGGTGGGGATCGATAATGGTGTCACTCCCGGCAGTCCCGCGTCTCGAACCACGCTGGATCACGCTCTTTACAATGGCTGGGCGGCGAATATGCACTACCTGAAAGCGGACGGGCTTTATCTGTTCAATCTGGTTTATCTGCCTGCTGTTTTTCAGGGGGTGATTACGAAAGGGCTGGAAAGGGAGACGATTCGCAATGCTCCTCGACGGCATCCGATTTCGTATCACGATTACATGACACGCCCCACCCATGGCGATGAAGGCAGACAATTGCCGAAAAAGACCGACCGGGAGATTTCGCTGAAAATCCTCTTTGGCTCCAAACCGGAACGGGGAAATGTGGAGGTGATTTTGGCTTTTCAGGAAAAAGGGTTGGAAAGGGAGGGATGGGACGTGACGCTCCAGGGTGAAAAACCGCTTTCCTGCGAGGTCATTCCCCAGGCCCAGCGATATGGCTCTGCGGGAAGTGCGTTGCGGTGGACATTTCCGTTGTCGGCAGTGGAGGAAGGATACAATACCGTTCATCTTCGACCGACGGATGGAAAAACGGCGTTGCTGATTTGGGCAGAAATGGCCTCTTGCTTTGTTAAAGAAACAAAAATGAGTAAATAACCGCGCAGCGGCACATAATAGCGGCGCAAGGAGCGGACAAAAGTCTTTGGAAAGAGAGGTCTGGAGAGGATAACTCTTTCTTCGTCAAGGCAAATACAGTGTTTTTTACAAGAAAGGTTTCCTCTCCACGGCGGGCGGCAAGCTGCCGCTGCCAGTAGGTGCTATCGCACCGTTCACAGTAGTTCGCGTCGCGTTGCTGACGCTTGCCACGTAGTGAATAATGCGGTTTTCCCATCGTCGTCGGGAAAGCCACTCTCGGCTTTTGCCGTGAGTCGCGCTACGCCTGGCCAAAAGACTTTTTCAAACAGTGTTTTCATCTTCTAACCTGTTAAGTTGGAATGGAAATCATTATCTATATTTATGAAGTTTAACAAAACACTTTGGGCTTTGAATTTTTAGAATCGGGGTTTGAAAATCGTGAATCCTTCCGCTTATTTGGTTTTTCGAGATGATTCGCAGTGGAACGAAGTTTTTCACCTGGCGACCGACAAGATTACGACGATTGGACGGGCACCGAACAATATTATCGTGATTCCAGACGACCGGTGCAGTCGGCTCCACGCGGAAATCTTTTTTCAATCGGAGGAATCGGACTGGTTCCTGCGGGATTTGCACAGTCGAAACGGAACGCATGTCAATGGGACGAAGGTGAATCCAGAGGAAGATCACCTTCTTTTTCCCAATGATACCATCACGATTGGCAAAACGCATCTCGTTTTTCTGCACGACTTGAAAGGAATTGCCCGAACGACGGAGGAAAAAATCGATTTTCGGGTACTGGAGTCGCTGAAATCGGGAGAGAATCTCGAAAACTCCCACGTCCTCTCCTCCTCCGCACCTCTGGCGGAAGAGACGATGATTACGTACCGTCGGGAAAAGGCACGGTTGCTGGATACGCTTGCGCTGGAACAAGCCAGTTCGTTCCCCTCTTCGGGAAAGCGAATGCGGCAGTCGATTGCCCACCTCTGTCGGTTGGCGATTGAAATGAGTCGTGCGGAAGACCGGAAGACGAAGCTGGAATTGGCACTAAAAAGTATTTTACAGCAATCTCCCCTGAATCACGCGGCAATTTTGCTTCGCCCTGTCGATTCGGAACGTCTGGACGCGAAAGAACTGGTGGCCGCCGCGTACGCAAGCCAGAATCGTTCTCCGTCGATTTATCAACGGATTTCGGATTTTCTGGCACAAACGGTGATGGAGTCCCGCAACGCGGTCATTGCCCGTCACGTCCGTGGAGACAGCATTCTGGGGCGGCGGAACAGTCAGGGAATCATCGAAACGACCAGCGTGATTTGCGCTCCCATCGTGACGGCAGAAAAATTGTGGGGGCTGATTCATGTCTATTCCACCGATGCGGAAAAAGTCCCGGATGAACACGATCTCGATTTTACACTGGGCGTGGCGGAAATCCTGGCGGTGTCGATGGAAAATTGGGAAAAACAGTTCCTTCTGGCCGAAAATCTCACCCGTGCCAGGAATGAAAATGCCGATTTGCGCAAGCGGCTGGGGGTGCAGAGCGAGATTGTCGGGAGCAGTCGGTGCGTCGCGGAGATTACCGAACAGATTGCCATGGCGGCCCGTACCCGCTCCACCGTCCTGATCCATGGCGAAAGCGGCGTGGGAAAAGAGCTGGTCGCGCGGGCTGTCCACTATTCCAGCCAACGGAAGAAGAATCCGTTCATCTGCCTGAACTGTGCTGCGTTGTCAGAAGATTTGCTGGCAAGCGAGCTTTTCGGTCATGAACGGGGTGCGTTCACCGGTGCGACGGACAAAAAAATCGGGAAATTTGAGGCGGCCAATGGCGGGTCGCTCATGCTGGACGAAATTGGCGAGATGAGCCTGAACATCCAGGCCAAGTTTCTCCGCGTGCTGGAGGGGCATCCGTTCGAGCGGGTGGGGGGGAACAAGCCGATCCATGTCGATGTGCGGGTAATTGCCGCCACGAACCGTGATTTGGAAAAGGAGGTTTTGGCGGGCCGTTTTCGCAAAGACCTTTTTTTCCGCCTGCGCGTGATCGAGATTCGGGTGCCGCCGCTTCGGGAGCGGGCGTCCGATATTCTGGAGTTGGCCGAACACTTCTGCATCCAATTCCGCAACGAAACGGGCAAGAAAATCCTCGGCTTTTCCACCGAGGCGGAAGAAAAGCTGACGCATTATTCCTGGCCGGGAAATATCCGTGAACTGAAAAATGTCATTGAGCGAGCGGTCGTTTTTGCGCGTGGCACTCGGATTGAGGCACAGGATTTGCTCCTCTCCAAAATCTCCACCGAAACACCCATTATGCCGGAGGTCAAAAACCTTTCGGGAAAAGCGTTTTTTCATCCGCAACCCCAGGAGGCGGTGGAATTGGAACACATCCGCCAGACGCTCCTCCACACGCAGGGCAACAAAAGCAAAGCCGCCGCCCTTCTGGGAATCGAACGAACGACGCTGGACAGAAAGCTGAAAAAAATGGATAATGGATAATGTTAATGGGGCAAAAGTCTCGGGGAATGGGGCCGAGGAAAGGGATTTTATGAAAAAAGCGACGTTTTTCTTGGAAATACTGATTATTTTCGGGATTTTTGCCCTCTTTGGGGCGTATGCCGTCCCGGACACGAACGAGGCGCATTATCTCGGGAAAGCGGCGTTTTTCTGGAATCCCGATTATGCTCCGGGTGACTTTTTCCTCTCCTCGCCCGACGCGCATGCCGTTTTTTATTGGAGTTTCGGGTGGCTGACGCTCTTTTGCTCGATGGATACCGTGGCGTGGATCGGACGTGGACTGACCTGGTTCCTGCTGGCTGTCGGATGGATGCGAATTTGCAGTGGGCTGAAATTGCCACCCGGTGCGGGAATTGTTTCAGGTACGCTTTTCCTGTTCCTCTGTTCCCACTTTTCCTTCGCGGGGGAGTGGGTCGTGGGAGGTGTGGAGGCGAAAGGGTTTGCGTTCGCATTCCTGTTCATTGCGTTGGGGGAACTGGTGCGAAACCGGTGGAATGCCTGCTGGGTTTGGCTGGGGCTGGCGACGCTGTTCCACGTCCTGATCGGCGGCTGGGGAATGGTCGCTACGGGGATTGCGTGGATGATTCTGCGGAATTATGAGGGGGAAA
>JAUNBK010000125.1 GCA_030527105.1 Planctomycetia bacterium | reverse complement strand
ACTGTACAAAAAATCTCCGCAGGCTGCCCCCCCGAGAAATTCTTCTGAGAGCTTAACAAACAGCCCGATAATTCGAGGGTTTTTGATACTTCGCGCGTGAATTTCCGATTTCCGTCTTGTTGCACGCATTTTGTTATAAAATAAATTTTGTGCAAAAGGTTTCGCTGGAATACAAAGGTTTTTTGGAAGTTGCCTTTCGTTTTTTTCGACTTTTTTGGATTATCTACTTGACAAACTCTCGCAAGGAAGGTACACTATAGAAATCATGAACTCGTTTTTGTCACGAACTTTGAGAGGTATATTATGGCAATGATTTTGGACGGAAAGGCGTTGGCGCAAACGCTGCGCGCGGAAATTGCGGAAGAAACGACGAAATTCACCGAGGAGACCGGCGTCGTTCCGTGTCTCGCGGCAGTGCTCGTTGGAGAGGACCCCGCGAGTCAAATCTATGTGCGAAACAAAGAAACTGCGTGCGCGAAGGTCGGAATGGGCAGCAAAATTTTTCGCCTTCCAGAAAAAACCTCCGAGGCGGAACTCCTGGAGCTTGTGGACGAACTCAATCGCGACGCGTCGATCCATGGGATTCTCGTTCAACTCCCGCTCCCTCGTCAAATTTCGGAGAAAACCATTTTGGACGCCGTCTCGGCAGACAAAGACGTCGACGCCTTCCACCCGACGAACGTTGGGCTGATCCTCCAAGGTCGCCCACGATTTTTGCCATGCACGCCGTTTGGGATTCAGGAACTCCTCAAACGATACGAAATTCCCACGAGCGGTCGGCACGTCGTTATCGTCGGGCGAAGCGACATTGTAGGGAAGCCGATGGCGGCGATGATGGTGCAGCGGGCGGAGGGTGCCGACGCGACCGTCTCCATTTGCCACAGCAGAACGCGGAATTTGCCCGAACTCACGCGCCAAGCCGACATCCTTATTGCGGCGGTCGGGCGCCCGAAATTCATCACGTCCGACATGGTGAAGCAAGGCGCCGTCGTCGTGGACGTCGGAATCAATCGCACCGAGTCGGGCGTCGTTGGCGATGTTGATTTCGAAGGCGTCAAGGAAATTGCCTCCGCCATCACCCCAGTCCCTGGCGGTGTGGGACCTCTCACGATCGCAATGCTTTTGGGGAACACGCTCAAAGCCGCGAAATATGCCAGCATGAAATGATACTCGTCGTACAATAAATCCGGCAAAAAAAGAAATAATCCGAGGCGTCAAAATGAGATGTATTCCTTTAATCGTGATTTTCGTTCTCTGCTTCACGCAGTCCCTGGCTCACGCGCAGAAGGAAGCGGTTCCCTCCGCCCCTTATTATGGCGCGATTGGCGATTTTTATAGTGGGCACTATGCGGAGGCGTTGAAAAATTTTGACTCTGAATGGCGCGGCAGCTTCAAAATCGCGACGGACCGATGGTTCGACTCCATTTGCTACGCGACCATGATGGGCGAAACGCTCTACCAAATGGGCGATTATGCTCGTGCGCTCGAAAATTTCAACAGCGCGCTCCTCCTCCGGATTCAATACATCGATTGGATGTTGACCATCACGAACGTTCCACCCTCAGGGGAAGCGATCCAATTGAGGGCGGTTCCGTGGGGCGACGCAAACGCGGGGCGAAGGCTATTCAAAATGCCCGACAAGGTCTCTGTGATGTTTGGCGACCTGAAATACAGCCAAAAAGTCCAAACGGGGGGCGTCGTTATTCCCCCCACGCTTCGATCCGTTCGCGCCGCCGAGATTATGCGTTGTTCTGCCCTCGCGATTCGGCGACGCGCGGAGATTCTCGGTCCTCTTGCCCCGGCTGACGACCTGAATGCGAAACTCCTCGCGAAACTCCTCCCGGTTTGGCAATCCATGGCGGGGAGTTGGATGCAGGCGTTTCTCGATATCGAAGTCGGCTTGGCGTACATCGCGGCGGGTCGGACGGACGAAGGAACCATCAGCCTCACGCGTGGGGCGCTCATTAATGGGCGCGCGCATCATCTCTCTGCTGTCGTCTATTTGATTGCGGGGCAAAATTTCCTCAAAAATGGCGACTACGAAAAATCGTTCAATATGTTTTTGGAAGCCGCCACGCTCGCGTACTATTTCGAGGACATCAACGTGATGGACGACGCATTTCGCGGCTTGGCAAACGCTTATTACCAACGCGACCTGCCGCAGGTCTGCCCCGTTTTGGTTGCGGCGGAACTTTGGGCGCGACGCGAGAAAATCGTCTCCCTTCGCGCCACGCTCTTGGAGCTTTTGGCGGACGAACATTTGCGAATGAAGCAGCCCGCTCAAGCCGCCACGTGTCTTCGAGAAGCAGATGTAATGATGAACAAACGCGCCATCTCGCTATCGACGCAGGGTGCGCGCAACAATTATCTTCGTGCGCGCTGCGCGTTTCTCAACCCTTCCGCCGCCTCGCAAGCGCAAGGTGGGCAGGCTCTCGCGTCCTGTATGAAATTCATGCAAAAAGGGTCGTTGTGGAACTTCCAAATTTCCTACGTCGACGACCTTTTCCTCAAGGGGTTGAGTGAGAGAAAGGCGTGCGACTACTACGCGCTTCTTTTGAGGGAGCCGACCGCAAATGATTGGGCGCTCACGCCGATCGACACTCTTGCCGTGTCGCTCACGCCCCGAGGCGCTACGTGGGAGAATTGGTTCCTTGCCGAGTTGTCTCTGGAGCGCGTGGAGAATGCGTTCCACGTATCGGAGCGCGCACGTCGATCGGCATACCTCCACAGCCTTCATTTCGGGGGGCGTCTCCACGCTTTGCGCCAGCTTTTGGAGTACCCCGAGGGGGATTTGAGCGTGGTGCAGCTCCAACGTCGGCGCGACATTCTCACGGAGTATCCTGGATACGACGCGCGCGCCAAAAAGTCGCGTGAGTTGAGCGCTCAACTTCGTCAAATGAGTTTCCCCGTACAAGACAAATCGGCAGCGGACGAGGCGTCAAAACTCATTGCCTCCATCGCCACGCTCGCGGCAGAGCAAGAAGCGATCCTCAATTCGATCGTTCTCGAACGACGCATCGTGGATATCGTTTTTCCCCGCGTACGAACGCTCAAAGAAGTGCAGCAAACGTTGCCGAAGGGGGAAACGATGCTCACGTTTTTTGCCGCGAGAAATCAAATGTTCGTCTTTCTATTCAATCGCGACCAGCACCTTCAGTGGACGATTTTCGACGCTGGCGCGGGACGTGGAAGCTCGAAAAAGTCCCAAAGCAACAATCTCTCGGCGCTCCAAAACCAGCTCGCCTCGCTCCTCAAGGACTTGGGAGTCGGAACCGTCGGCAGCGTGAAAATCGATGTGCCGGAGAGCAACGCGTGGAAAAATAGCGCTGAGGGCGTGCTGCGAGAAATGACACGGCGCGCGGACGTCGATTTTGCCGATGCGGATTTGAACTCGCTCGTGATTGTGCCGGATCGATTTGCATGGTACATTCCGTTTGAGATACTCCAACTCAACACACCGCGTGGGTCGCGTCCCATGATTTCTCAATACACGATTCGCTACGCGCCGATGGCGTCATTGGGGACGCCGTGGAAGAAACCAACGCCCGGTGTGTCGCCCTACTCCATGATCGTGGGAGAGAAAGTTCCCCCGTCCGACAACGCGATCGCCACGCTGGGCAAAACGTTGGACCGTCCGGTAGAATTCGAGGTGCGGAGCTTCGGTGGTCTTTCCCCCGGCGGAGTGGGAATGAATTCCGCCATTCTTGGAACCATTTTCGACAGAATGCTCGTTTTTGAGGACTTGAAAAACGACCCTGTCCCTTATGATTTTTCACCCATGGCGCTCGATGGCAAGACGAAAGGCGCGTCTTTAGGGCACTGGTTTTCGCTCCCGTGGGGCGCTCCGCGGTTGGTCTTTTTAAGTGGATTCCACTCGCAAGCAAGCGAATTTTCCAAGAGATCGACCCGAAAAACCTCCTCTTCAGCCGCAGCGATGCCCGCCGGTTCCGAGTGCTTCTTCGCCGCAATGGGCTTTTTGGCGAACGGAACCGACTCGGTCGTTCTCTCGCGTTGGAGGATCGGCGGTCTCTCTTCCTACCTCCTCGCCTCACATTTTATGGCGCAGCTCGAGAACGAAACTCTCCCCGCAAAGGCTTGGAGGGGCGCAATTATGAAGCTCGCAAAGGAAAAAATCGACACCTCGCACGAGCCTAAAATCGCAACCGGCGCGGACTCCTACACACTACGTGGTGTACATCCGTTCTTCTGGGCAAGCTATATGTTGATCGACAGCGGCGCGAATTTCGTTAAACCAACGGACGCGCCCGACCCGGCTGCCGGCGGGGTTGATCCCAATGCGCCAGGGTTGGCTCTCCCCGATGATGCGGATGACGAGAAGCCCGAAAGGGGGAACAAATGAGGTTTTCCACTCTCACGATTTTGGCGGCGGCGCTTGTCCTCTGCTGCGGGATTTTTGCCTCGGGTGCCTTGGCGCTTGATTTGTTGGAGTGGAAAACAGAGTCGGGAGAAAAACGCACATCCCTCGGCAGAGTTGTTGCCACGGCGACCGACGGATCGATGTTGCTCTTTCAAGAGCGGACTGGCGAAATGCACTCCATCACGCCCGACATGGTGGTTCGATCGTTGCGTGACGCGCGCCCTTTTGAACCAATGACGCCCGACGAGGTCGCGAAAGAGTACATGGAGCAGCTCCCGGGCGAGTTCAAGCTCCACAAAACGGCACACTACACGATTTTGTACAGCACTTCAGAGGAATACGCACGCTGGGCGGGTATTTTGATGGAGCGCTTGTACGACACTTTCGAGTCCTTTTGGAAAAAATTGGGGGTCGACCTTGCAGAGCCGGAATTCCCACTCGTGATTGTGATTTTCGCGAACATGCGCGAGTACCACGATTTTGCGGACGACGAGATGGGCGGAATCGGCACCGACGTGATTGGGTACTATAATTTCATGACGAATCGCGTCGTGTGTTACGATTTGAGCGGCTCAGAAACCTACGCGCCAGACCGCGCGAGCAAGCCTTTTCGAAGCGTGATAAGCGAAATTTTGAGTCGCCCGCAAGCGAAAAAACAGGTCGCGACGATCATTCACGAAGCGGTCCATCAGTTGGCGTACAATCGCGGTATCGCCGTGCGAGGCGGGGACACTCCCTTGTGGTTCAACGAGGGAATCGCGCTCTATTTCGAGTCCCCCAATTTTAGCAACGATTATGGTTGGCGCGGAATTGGGCGCGTGAATCCGTTTCGACTCCCCGCGTTTCACGACTTTTTGACGCGGCGCGAGCCGGGCGAGTTGAAGATTTTTCTCACGGACGATTCTCTTTTTACGCAAGCCGAGACGGTGGGGGATGCGTATGCAGAGGCGTGGGCGCTCACGTGGTTTTTGATCAGGTCGAGACCGAAGGAATACGCTGAATACATGCGCACGCTCGCGAAAAAGAAGCCCCTTGTGGGGGACTCCCCCGAAGATCGGCTTGCCGATTTTGAGGCGGCTTTCGGTCCGGTACTCGATTTGGATAGGACTTTCACGCAGCGAATGAAAAAGGTCAAAGTTCGATAAACGAAAGGAGAAGGGCTTCATTTAAGAAGGAGTCCGATTCGGCTACAAACTCCACCCCGTCATTTGTGTATAATGCTTCTCGAAGCGCCCGACTCCCATGCGCGGATTGTCGTTGAGCATGTTTTTATGGTGTCCAGGGCTGTGGAACCACGCGTCGGCAGCCGCGAATCCGTCCGACGACCCCGCGAAAATATTCTCCGAGGCGGCTTTCTTCACGCCCATTCGCTCCGCGCGCTGGGAAAACGATTTCTTCCCCTCGACGGGCGACTCGTGCGAAAAAAAGCCCAACGTACACATATCCTTCGAATGGTCTCGCGACACGGCACACAACCCCCGATCGACAAATTGCGGCTCCAGCCCGAGAAAAATCCGATATCGATTCGTCGCGGACGCGCAGCGCGCCTCTTGCAAATCAATCGAAAATGTCTGCGCCTGATTGAACATGGCGACCTTCCGACCCTGTGGCGACGCGGCATACGAATACAATATGCAGTCGAATTCTATTTGTTCAACAACCTGTTGCAATGTCGGCGGAGCGGGAGGATCCGTCTCGATCCGAGAAATAACGGGTTCGGTCGCAATAGTGTCCCACGTCGCCGCGTTTTCGAGCAGCGCGTCGCGAGAGGCACGCAATTTCTCGTTACCTTCGAGCACTTCGGAAGGTTCGACCCAGCACGCATCGCAAATATTACGAAACGCGGGCAAAACGGTTTGTTCGATCATTTCCTTCGTCAGATCCCCACTCCGTGCGGCACGGCACTCCTGCTGCCACTGCATAATTTCAACGCCATTCACGCCCTTCATCTTAGCGCGAACCACTTTTTGAGCCGCAGCAAAAAACGCTTTTTGATACGCGCCGATTTGTTTTTTCAACGCGCTCGCGCCCGACTTTTTTTTCTGGCAGTGTGCCGCAGGCACGATTAAGACAAATATCAAAAGGAACGCAATGACGCGAAGAAAACGACTCATTTTTTCTCTCCTATACCCAACGTACTTCATAGCTATTCTCGTTGAATTTTCCGATTCGGTCTGCCGTCGGAGCCGCGCAAAGCAGTTCCAGAAACTTCGTGAAAACCGATTTTGATGGAAGACGAGCATACATACCGGCACCCAAATTCATTTGAGCACCGGCATAAAGTACGATAAACAACTTCGGGTGCGAAAGCATTTCACACCCGAACGAACTAACCAAGACTAGATTTCCGCGTATCCGTTCTGATACTTCGGACGGACGAGAGACTCGAGTCTTTCGCGATCCTGCACGTCGCCGAGAATTTGGAGATTCTTCGCGTCCCAATTGATTCTCTGTCCCATCTCCTCCGGCTTGTTGGCTGCCCAAACGGCCAAGTTGCCCAAGAGAATGGTTTCCGTGAGAGGACTCGCGTACTTGGGGAAGTTCGACCAGCAGAGGTCGGGATTGTTGGTGCGAATTGCCTCTGCAAATTCACCAAAGTGTCCGCCAGGTGCAACGGGAACGGTCGGCTTGACCTTGGCGAGCAATGCCGCCTCGTCCGCTTTGCAAGGGCCAAAGAGCGCGCGATCCGCGCCGTAGTCGTTCTTCGAGAAGAATTTACCCTTCTCGCCAATAATGACCAGACCAGAACCCGAGGGCTGCTCGCCTTCGAGAAGACTCGGATCGGGTCGCTTTCCGCCGTCCATCCACGTGAATTTGAATCCCGGGCGCCAATCGTTGGCGGGGAAGCTGAACTCAATGGACGACCACTTCGGCAAGCTGTCGTAATTGTGCCCTGAAGTGATGGCCTGAACCCACAGAGGATTGGCGATATCGAGAGCCGCAAACGCGACGTTCACGGTGTGGCACGCCATGTCGCCGAGCGCTCCGGAACCAAAGTCCCACCAACCACGCCACGCGAACGGATCATACGCACCCGGCACGAACGGACGCTTCGGCGCGGTGCCAAGCCAGCAGTCCCAATTGAGATAATCCGGGACGGGAGCTTCTTTGCCCCGTTCGCCACCCTGCGGCCAAACGGGTCGGTTCGACCAAACGACAACCTCTTTGACCTCACCAAGCAGCCCCGCGCGAATCATGGCGGCACTCTCGCGCAGCCCTGCCCCAGCGGAACCCTGGTTGCCCATCTGGGTCACAACTTTATTCTCGGCCGCAATTTCACCAAGTCGTCGCGCCTCATAAATCGTACGAGTAAGCGGCTTCTGCGTGAAGCAGTGCATTCCGCGCTGCATTGCGGCTGCAGAAATGACGGCGTGCATGTGGTCGGTCGTGCTGACGGTCACGGCGTCGATTCCGTCACCCATTTCGTCAAACATTTTGCGATAATCTTCGTAAATTTTCGCTCTGGGA
The DNA here is from genome assembly GCA_030527105.1 of Planctomycetia bacterium. Lineage (GTDB taxonomy): Bacteria > Planctomycetota > Planctomycetia > Pirellulales > Thermoguttaceae > RGIG3701. The sequence continues at coordinate 1,448 of JAUNBK010000125.1, read as the reverse complement.
AAACGTTTCTCGCCACCGCGCAGCTGGTTGCGGTTCGTGTCGCAGATCGCGACCATGTTGCCATATCGGGCAGCGTCCCCAGAGTCACTCGACCCTTTGCCACCGATACCAATGGAGGCGAAATTGATTTTCTCGTTGGGAGACTCATTCGCGAGCAGATCGCTCATGATGACTACGCCCGCGCCGACAGCAGCGGAGGACTTCAGAAAATTACGACGATTGGTCTTCAATGTCATGCTAAAACTCCTTAAAACTTTCATGGTAGGAATGGACTTGCATCCGGAAAACTACATTTCGAAAATGAAGAAATCTCACTCTCTTGACTATAGCTTACACTTTCTTCATCGGTTTTGCAAGGCGGGGGAATAAAATTTGAGGGAATTTTTCGCAAAATAATCCCTTTTTTCGGAAAATTTTCGGAAAAAACTCCCACCACGGGGGATTTCGCAAAAAAACGCGCCTTCGCCACCCCTCTAAAAGAACGAATTTAGTGGGGAACGCCTTCCCCTCGGCGCTTCATCCAGAACTACGCTTCGCTTCGTTCACGACTCCGGGGGAGGGAATTTCTACGGCGCTTCTCGCCCCCTTGTGTTCGTTCGTTTCGCCTTCGCGATGGCTATGAACTAGGGGACGAAAAGAAGGCGGAAGCCAACGCCGTTGTGCGAGCGCGGCGGGTCGTAGTAGCTCCGGCGCGCGGACCGACAGTCCTCGACGTCGTTGATCCAGCTACCGCCACGATTCACTCGGTGCGAACCACTATCAGGTCCTTTCGGGTCGCTCGTTGGCGACTTTGCGTAATAACCATATCCCCACCAGTCCGAACACCACTCCCACACGTTGCCGTGCATGTCGTACAAGCCCCACGCGTTTGCAGGATAACTTCTTACCTCCGTCGTCTTGCCAAGATACGACCCCTTTTGACTTGTACCATAAGGATAATTCCCATCGCAATTCGCTTCCTTACCGTTGCAACTGTTCCCAAAACTATATGCCGTCGTCGTACCAGCTCGACACGCATACTCCCACTGAGCCTCCGTAGGAAGTTGGATTTTCAAGCCTGAAAGCTTCGATATCTTCTCGCAAAACTTCACACAATCATTCCAACTTACACACTCCACTGGAAGATTGGCTCCCTTAAAATAGCTCGGATTGTTGCCCATCACGCTCTCCCACATCTCCTGCGTCACTTCCGTCTCCAACATCCAAAAGCCTTGCGTAAGCCTCACGCGGTGTTGCTTTTCGTCACCATCTCGCCCTGATTCCCCAGACGGACTCCCCATCATAAACTCCCCCGCCGGGCACCAGCGAAACGCGTACTCCACGCCGTTGATCGTCTTCACCAGACGCTCGCCAGCCGTGCGACCTTCCGAAGGAGCGCCAGTCGCTTCCTCCACCAACACCAAATCGGGGGCGATTTCCTCCTGCGCCCTTTTTTCGCGCCCGTCGGT
>JAUNBK010000207.1 GCA_030527105.1 Planctomycetia bacterium | reverse complement strand
GTCCATGGGAAACTCGATTTCGTTCTCTTCTGGTTTGGATTTTGTCGATTTCGACGTTGGCAACTCGGATTCCATCGAAGGATTCTCCGAAGAGGATTCTTCATGCGCCGCGTCGGACGAGCGCGTTTGGGAGGAGGTCGGTGCGTCGATTTCGTGGCTTTCGGCAGGAGGGGCAGAAGCTCCCGACCCATCTGGGTGCGACTCGGGAGAAACGTCCGACGCGCTGCGGGAGCAGCCTGAAGCACAAAGGAGCGCGACGCTTGCAATCAGCGCGAATATCGCAACAAAAAAACGACGCATGGAATTCTCCCTATAAAAATGGCAGGTGGCAATCGAAAAAGGAACACCTGTGGCGGAACGAATGGCAAAACGAACGCGCTTCATTGTACACGAATCGGGGAACTTTGTCAAGATACGATTTTCCATTACCACGCCCTCGGGCTGTGTCCATTTTATACTCGTTCTCCTTTAAAATTCCGTTTTTCGCAACGTTTTGCGAGCCGTGGTGCGTAGCTCCAACGGCGGACGGAACCGGAAATTTCAACGGGAAGTATTATAACTTCTCAAACTCTCCTTCAAAAAACTTCTGACACACTTGCTACCGTCGATGGATTGGCGAGATGTGCGTGAAACGAAAAACTTTTGTCCCCCCAATGGGTATCCACTCCATTTGAAGGTACATGCGCGAAGTTTTTCGGAGGACTCCCCATTGGCAAATCCAGTGGAATCGTGTAGAATTGGTATTATCGGAACAACCGACATTTGCCAACAACTTCTTGAGAGAAAATATAAAAAAGAGGCGAGAAACTTTCTGAATTCCGGGAGAAAATGCCGATAGCGACTGAAAGAGTGAGTTCGTTACTATGCGGATGGTAAGATTTTTCGGTCGGGGAAAATAGTCCGCCTGAAGAAGAGCGCCGCGAGTCAATAAACGTTGAGCAGCAGTTTTTTTGCGCTGATGATTCGGAGCGAAAATTCGTTGGAAAAAAATTTAAGGAGTGAGCCGATATGTATCGGAAAGCAATTCTTTATGTATTTGTGATAGCGGCGGTCTTTGTGACGTCCTTGGGAAATTCCGCTTTAGGGCAGGGGGTGGACAACCTTATCCTCCACAGAACGTACGGTTTGGGAATTCATGAGTACAATCAACATGATTACGAAGCCGCTTTTAACACTTTCACAAAGTGTGTCGATGGGAAAACCCAAAACCCCTGCGTCTACTATTATCGTGGACTATGCCTCATTCAGCTTGGGCGCCCTGAGGCTGCCGAGGTCGATTTCCAAAAGGGTGCCGACTTGGAAATGTCCGCCAGTTCCAACATGCAAACCCAGATCGGGTACGACCTTCAGAAGGTGCAGGGTGGGGTGCGGCTTCTCCTCGAAAAGCACCGTGCTGAAGCGAAATTGAATGCCTACCAAAAACGACAAGAAATCGTAGCAAAACGTCAGAAAGCTCCCACCGTTGAACCCGGATACTCTGACGCCCAAGTCACGGGTGAGGGACACGTTTATACTGGCGACGACATTGGTGTCGGCTGGGGCGATGATGGTCTCGACGATCCTCTCGCGGAAGGTTCCGACGATGGGCTTGGCGATCCTCTTGATGGCGCGTCGGATGAAGATATTGATGAAGGTCTTGATGAATGTTTCGACGAC
>JAUNBK010000124.1 GCA_030527105.1 Planctomycetia bacterium | reverse complement strand
TGCGCGAATTCTTAATCAAAACCAACGTTCGCCTTCATTTTTTGCCCGCATACTCACCAAACCTTAATCCGATCGAGCGATTATGGCGATTTTTCAAGAAAAAAGTACTATATAATCAATATTTTCCTGAGTTTTTCAACTTTTTCATGGAATGTCGAAACTTTTTTCGACGCCGAAAACGGAATTTTAAATGCGATTGAGTATAAATCTTCCAAAAAAACGGAGAAAATTTCTCCCAGGGCTTGACACACGGGGAATTTTTAGGCATAATTGTGTTGTCACGCAGAAATGCGTTTTGCCTACCTGGAACTGTTTTATTGAGGAGTGTTTTATGCCTACCACACGTCGAGATTTTTTGAAAGGTACCGTTGCTGCGGCGGCATTTTCTGGAGCCGCCCTCTCCAACTTCATGACGGAGGCTGCTGCCAAAGAGAAGGTCGGAAGCCGAATTTGGGGGAACCTGCTCCATCTTGGGCACAATATGTGGGGCGACACCCCGCGTGCGTATACGCCACCGAGTTTCAAGCTCGATTGCGAAGACGCACTCTGGGTCGAACTCACGGAGCGTTGCGCCGAGGCAGGGTTGAATATGATCGTCATTGATCTCGGGGAGGGTATTCGTTACGAATCGCACCCCGAGCTGGCAGTTGAAGGGGCGTGGAGCATCGAAAAGCTGCGCAAGGACCTGGCGCGACTCAGAGGGTTAGGGTTGGAGCCGATTCCGAAACTCAATTTCTCTGCGTGCCACGATTTTTGGCTGGGTGAGTACTCCCGGATGCTTTCGACGTCGAAATATTACGAGGTTTGTGCCGATCTCATTCGCGAGGTGTGTGCGATTTTCGATACGCCCCGATTTTTCCATCTCGGGTACGATGAAGAAACTGCCGAGCACCAGAGGACGTACGATTATGTGGTCATTCGTCAGGGCGAATTGTGGTGGCACGATTTTCTCTGGTTCGTGGGACAGGTCGAGGAGCAAAAAGTGCGACCGTGGATATGGTCTGATTTTTGTTGGAAGCACAAGGAGGATTTTCTCAAGAGGATGCCAAAGTCCGTTTTGCAGAGCAATTGGTACTACGGCAACGCATTTGAGGCTCCCCACAATGTCTATGTTCAAACGTATCTCGACCTCGACAAGGCGGGATTCGATCAGGTTCCCACAGCGTCGAATTGGTCGAACAACGTGAATTTCAAAATGACGGTGGAGTTTTGCAAGGAAAACATTTCGGAGCAACTGCTGAAGGGCTTCCTCCAAACGCCGTGGAAATTCACGCAATCTTCGGTTCGGGATCATCATTTGCGCGCTATCGAGCAGGTGAAAGAGATGATTTATTGATTCGCGAATCGTGGAAGCGTCATTTTTTAATTTGTTTGTAGTTTTTTGTTTTTTCACAAGGATTTAGTAGTGGCTATGCTTTTAAAGTCGGGCAAAAGAGAAAACCTTTCGTGGCGTGTTTATGAGAATCGAGAAGCAATGGGTCTTGCTTCTGCGCTTTATGCGGAGGGATTGATTCGTGCGCTTTTGGACGAAAAGGACGAGATTCGTATGATTTTTGCTGCGGCACCGTCGCAAGCGGAAGTGCTCGCGAATCTTGCCGACTCGCCCAATATTGATTGGTCGCGCGTCACGGCGTTTCATATGGACGAATATATCGGGCTGCCTCCTGAGGCACCGCAAGGGTTTGGGAATTTTCTGCGTCGCCATATTTTCGACTTGGTTCCCTTGAAAGAAGTGCATCTTCTCCGCGACGCGGACGAGTACGCGCGTCTTTTGAATGAGGCTCCAATTGATATTTGTTGTCTCGGGATTGGCGAAAATGGGCACATTGCTTTTAACGACCCGCACGTCGCGGATTTTAACGATCCTGCGTGTGTTAAAAAGGTTGATTTGGACGAAATGTGTCGGCGTCAACAGGTGAACGACGGCTGCTTCGCCACGCTCGACGACGTGCCCACGGGCGCTTTGACGCTCACGATTCCGACTCTTTTCGCGTGTCGGCATTTGGTTTGCACAGTGCCTGCCGCCACGAAGAGCGCTGCCGTTCGCGAGCTTCTCGAACGAGACGACGTGGACGAGCGTCTGCCCGCCACGATTATGCGTCGCCATCCAAACGCCACGCTCTTCTTGGATGCGGATGCCGCGAGGGAGGTCTTGTGAGCAACAAAACTACTCAAAACGCGGGAGCGTCTCAAGCTGGGTGCGCTCCCTTTGGGGATTTTCTCGAGGGACGCCTTTTTGACTCGCGCTGCGTTCGGGTTTCCTACGACGGGACGATGGAGCCGATCGACACTCGGCACCCCGAGGATATTCCGCTCATTGCGCCTGGCTTGGTCGATCTCCAAGTGAATGGTTTTGCGGGAGTCGATTTCAACGACGGGAACATTTCGTACGATGCGTGGGTTCATGCGGCACAGGCGCTTTATCGTGAGCGCGTGACGTCGTTTTTGCCCACGCTCGTCACGAATGGTGTGGATTTTGTGGAGGAGCAGCTTCGACGTTTGGAGTCGTATCGGCTTCGTGCGGAGGCGCACGCGCTCCCCGAGGCGGCGCGTGTGGGTGGGTATCATCTCGAGGGTCCTTTTATCTCCCCGACGGAAGGGTATCGAGGGGCGCATCCTGCGGAATTCGTCCTCTCGGTGCGAAATCCTGAGGTCGCATCGATTTTAGACCGCTGGCAGCAGGCGTCAAACGGTCGTGTCCTTTTAATGACGTTTAGTCCTCACGAGGACGGGGCGGAGGATTTTGTCCACCAACTCGTTTCGCGCGGCATCCTCGCGGCAGTCGGGCACTCCGACGCCTCGGGTGAAAAAATCCATGCCGCCTCACGCAGCGGAGCCGTCCTTGCGACCCACTTGGGCAATGCGTGTGCGCAATTGTTGCCGAGGCACGCCAACCCTATTTGGAGTGTGCTTGCGGACGAAAACCTAAACATATCGATGATTGCGGATGGATTTCATCTTCCGTTGGATATGCTGAAGGTCTTTTATCGAGTGAAGCGCGAGCGTACAATTTTAGTGAGCGACGCGACACAATATGCGGGCAAAGAGCCGGGCGCCTATCATACGCACATCGGCGGCTCCGTTGTGCTCACGCCCGAAAGAAAGCTGCATATTGAAGGGCAGCCGAACGTCCTTGCGGGCGCAGCAAAAAGCCTCTTCGAGGGTGTGCAATTCCTCTGGCAGAATGGCTTCGCGAGCGAGGCAGACGTCTGGGCGCTTGGGAGTCTTCACCCTGTGCGATTATTGTCGGGTCGAGATTTTTCGCCAGAATGGAATCGTTTTGTAAAAATAAAGTAAAAATTGCCTTAAGTGGGCGAATTCCCCCCTTGATAATTGTTTAAATTTGGCTATAATCAGCGGTGTCGGGCTATAGATTCGACGTAAAGTACTTTTCAATGTTCCCCCCCAACCTTTTTGCGCCGGACCACCACGTTTGTGGTTCTCCGGGCAAACTCATCGCCACACATTCGGAGTCCTATCATGTCAGAAGAGCATTTTGGCGTTCCCTTGCCTAATCCCTCCGCGCTGCCAGAGGGGAGAGTTTCGTCATCTTTGCCACCAACGCCACCCGTAGAGAAACCTTCTGCGGAAGATTCGACAGCCTCGTTTGGTTCGGAACTTTCGTGTCCAGAATCTGCACACCTTTCGTCTTCCGCGCCGTCCGACGACACGTTCCCTGAGGCGGAGCGCCGTATTATTCACGAGCGCCCCTTCATTTCTCGGCGTGCGACTGTTTTAAATGACTCCGTCCCACCGCGGGGAGCGGACGCGATCACGCGAATCCCGCCGGGTGCTGTGGTGCCGCGGAATTCGTTCCGTTTGGATTCAAGTGGCAATTCAGAGTCTTCCAAATCTAACGACACTCCCAGCAACTTCGGAGACGCAGGCAACGCCAGCCCCCCCGTCGACCCGTCTTCCGCCCCTCCCATACGTGGCGGATTTCGCGAAATGCACTCGGAGCGCGGGTCGCAATTCGGATTCACTCCTGGAGGACGAGGACCAAAGCGTCCCTACGGAGCCGGGCGTCCCCCACGGGCTTCGAAATTTGGGCAAGGCGAGTTGGGCGACCGTAGCGAACGATTCAATCGAGATGCTCGAGGCGAGAAAGAGGGGCGCTTTGAGCGAAACGAACGAGGCGAGAAAGAGGGATGCTTTGAGCGAGGCGAGAGGCGTGAGCGAGATGGATATGAGCGTCCGAGTCGCGAGAGGGAGCCGCTCACGCTTGCGGAGGAGCTTGCTCAGGAGATGAGTCGGGCACATCGCTCGCCAGCACAGGAGAGGGAGGCGCGATTCCTTGCCGAGACGTCGATTCAGGACGAGTCGATTGGGCGTTTGCAACAGCTTTCGACGGCGGAATTGATCGCCAAGGCGCGGCGTTTTGATATCAAGGACATTGACCCGGAGAGTGCGAGACGACACGACATTATTTTCCGCATACTCAAGGAGAAAATCAAGCTGAATGGTTTGATGTATGGGGAAGGAACGCTCGAAATCCTCCCGGATGGGTTCGGCTTCCTTCGAAGTATGGACTACCACTATCTTTCTTGCCCGGACGACATTTATGTCTCGCCCAGCCAGATTCGTCGCTTCGGGTTGAAGACGGGGACAGTTATTTCGGGACAGATTCGCCCTCCAAAGGAGAAGGAGCGTTATTTCGCACTGCTTCGGGTGGAGGCGATTAATTATCGGGATCCAAACGAATTTTCGCGCAAAAGGAGTTTCGACGATCTCCCACCGATGCCTCCAACGCGCCGACTCGTGTTGGAGGCGGAACCGGAGGGCGTGGAGACGCGCGTTCTCGATATGATGACGCCGCTCGGTTTGGGGCAGCGTGGGCTTATCGTCAGTCCGCCTCGAGCAGGCAAAACGGTGCTTTTGCAAAAAATCGCCAAGGCTGCCTTGAAAAACTATCCCGACTTGTATATTTTTGTCCTCCTTATCGACGAGCGTCCAGAAGAAGTCACGGAAATGAAGCGCCACGTCAAAGGTCAGAATTGCGAGGTGATTAGTTCCACGTTTGACGAGCCTACAATGCGCCACATTCAGGTTGCCGAGATGGTTCTTGAAAAAGCAAAGCGCATGGTGGAGTACGGGCAGCATGTCGTGATCCTTCTCGATTCAATCACGCGCCTTGCGCGAGCGTGGAACACGGAGACGCACCCCGTGAATGGTGCGCACTCTGAGGGGATGGATCCGATGACGCTCCAAATCCCCAAACGCTTTTTTGGCGCGGCACGCTGCATTGAGCATGGCGGATCGCTCACGATCCTCGCCACGGCTCTCACGGAGACCGGGAGCGCGACCGACGATTTGATCTACGAGGAATTCAAAGGGACGGGGAATTTGGACATCGTGCTCAACAAAAAACTCGTCGAGCAGCGCATTTGGCCCTCCATTGATCTCGCCCAAAGTGGCACTCGCCGAGAGGAACTCCTCCTTGGCGAGGAGGAATACGCGCAAATTCGTAAATTGAGGCGGTTTTTGTCCGAGCTGAATCCTGTGGACGCCATGGAGCTTCTCACGAATCGCCTTCTCCGAACGAAATCGAACAAAGAATTCCTCGACGCGCTCCCTTAATGGGTGCGTTTTGTGAGGTTTGTAGCTGTGTTTTAGCGGCGACTCGTTCTGGACGCAAGAATGTGTCGCCGCTCTTCTTCCCCATTGAGGGACGACATATTTCAAAGTGGAGTGAGTTTATGATTTATGAGGGGAATCCAAAAGGTTCTTTGCCGGGGCGCGTGGCGATTATCGTCGCAAAGTTTAATCAAACGATAACGAATCGCCTCTTGCGTGGCGCGTTGGACGCATTCCGCGCGGCGGGCGTCTCAGACGATGTTGTGGACGTTTTTTATGTCCCGGGCGCGTTCGAAATTCCCACCGTCTCGGGTCTCCTCGTCCAGAGGTCTGAGTACTGCGGAATTCTCGCACTCGGTGCCGTCATTAAAGGGGAGACATCGCACGATGAGCACATCAATCGCGCCATCAGTTTAATGTTTGCCAAGCAGGGCGCAGAGTTTGGGAAGCCCGTGATGTTCGGCGTTTTGACGTGCAACTCGGTCGAGCAGGCACTCGCGAGAAGTGCCGTGGAGTCTGAAGACGCAGACGAAACAAGGGACAAAGCGAAAAAAGCACACCTCGGCAACAAAGGCGCGGATTGTGCCCAAGCGCTCTTGGAGATGGTGGATTTGCTATCTCTTTGCGCAAAATCGTAGCTCTAATGTGAGCATAAAATACAATGAGAATATTGAAAAGGACAATATAATCCATGGATAAATTTCGACGCGCAAGGGTTGTCGCGCTCCAGACGTTGTATAGCTATGAACTAAATTCAGGACAAGATATTCCTGAGGAGATGATTCGCGAGAGGGTCAAGAACGACGAGGAGTCCATTCGATACGCGCGGCGTCTCGTTTTGGGCGTCCCTTTGCACCAAAAAGAAATCGACGAGAAAATCGAATCCTCGCTCCGGAATTGGAGATTGAATCGTTTAGCCGCCACCGATCGCAACATCCTGCGTGTCGGGGTGTATGAGCTAATGTTCTCGGACGAGCCGGTCGCGATTATTATAAACGAGGCAATCGAGATAGCGAAAGAGTACGGCGACAAAAAGTCGGGCGGATTCGTCAATGCGGTTTTGGACAACATTCGCAAAAAAATCGAGGAGGAGCGAGCGTCTCGAAACGCCACCAAGGGCGAAGACGAGGAGAGCGATTTGATCGAGACGGACGATTATTCGAACGGCATAGCAAGCGATGGAAGCGAAGCCCGAGAAATAAGCGAGAAAAACGAAGAAAGCGAGGCGTAATATGGGACTTTTTGACGTCATCAAGCGCGGGCTGAAGAAAACGACGCAACTCCTGAGGACGGACATTCGAGACCTCTTCAAAAAAGAGGGGCGGTTGGTCGACGAGGACTTTTTGGAGGAGCTTTTCGCGTCGCTCATTCGTACCGACATGGGCGTCGCGTCCGCTCAAAAAACAGTTGAGGAAATCCGAACCGAATTCCGGGGGCGCGTCGTTCAGATGGAGGAAATTGTCGAGCGCGTGAAGAAAAACCTCAAGGAACTGATGGTTCAGGACGTTGCGCCGATTGAGCTGCGCCCGCAGGGGACCACCGTGATTATGGTCTGCGGCGTCAATGGAAGTGGGAAAACGACCTCCATCGCGAAGCTGGCGAAGATGTTTCGAAATCAAAAGAAGTCCGTCCTTCTCGGCGCGGCAGACACGTTTCGCGCGGCGGCGGTCGAGCAACTCACGATTTGGGCGCAGCGCCTCGGCGCGGAAATCGTCACGGGTCCCTCGGGGAGCGATCCTGCCAGCGTCGCGTACAAGGCGGTCGAGACGGCCGTTGCGAAAGGCGTCAACGTCTGCATCGTCGACACGGCAGGACGGCTTCAGACGCAGCAGAATCTCATGCGCGAACTCGAGAAAATCCACCGCGTCATTGGAAAAGTCTGTCCCGATGCGCCGCACGAGATTCTCTTGGTTTTGGACGCGACGACCGGGCAAAATGGGATCAGCCAAGCGAAGCATTTCTCCGAGTCCGTCCATTGTACGGGTTTGATCCTCGCCAAGTTGGACGGCACGGCAAAAGGCGGCGTCGCGGTCGCCATTCGGCAGCAGATGGCGCTCCCCGTGCGATACGTGGGCGTTGGCGAGCAGGCTGACGACTGGGCGCTCTTCGACGCGAACGAATACGTCGACGCGATGTTTGACGAATGAGTCTCCCACCTCGCGGGCGACGGCAGGTGGCGCCGGCGCCCGTTGTGGCGTGGTGTCAATTGCCGCGTGGGAATTTCCGCTGAATCCGTTTATATATTTCGACGTACTTTTCGGCACTCTGCGCCCACGAAACGTCGAGTTGCATCCCGGTTTTTTGCATCTGGCGCCACACTTCTTGTTGGTTGGCGTAGACGTCCAACGCGCGGTTGAGTCCCCACGTTATCCCTTCCATGTCGGCGTTGTTGAAACGAATCCCCGTGGCGGTGTGATTGGCGATTGTTTCGTCCGAAAGGTCGCAAACCGTGTCGATGAGTCCGCCGGTTGCGTGGACGACGGGGACGGTTCCGTATTGATAACTATAAAGCTGCGTGAGACCACAAGGCTCGAATCGGCTCGGCATAAGGAAAATGTCGCAGCCCGCGATAATTCGGTGCGCCAGTTCGTTCGAATATTGGATGGAGGCGGCAACGTTATTGGGGTATTTTTGCGCAAGCTCTTTGAGCTTCCTTTCAAGGAGAGCGTCGCCCGTTCCAAGGAATATCCACTGCATATTCGCGCCCTCCGCCATCTTTCGGTAGGCAAGCTCAATCGCAAGGTCGAAGCCTTTTTGCTCCGTGAGTCTCCCCACGAGTCCCACCAAAGGCGTCTCGGGGCAGACGGGGAGTCCCATCTCCTCTTGCAGGGCGGTTTTGCACGCGCGCTTCCCCTCCTCGAGCGTGGCAAGCGAAAAATGGCTGGGCAAAAACGCATCCTTCTCCGAGTTCCACACGTCGACATCAATCCCATTCGCGATGCCCCAGAGGACATCCTTTCGATTGTGCAAAACTCCCTCCAACCCGCAGCCGCCGGGGGATTGGGTGATTTCTTCCGCATACGACGGACTCACGGTCGTGATGCCGTCCGAAAAAACGAGTCCGGTCTTCAACAGATTCAACTGGTCGCAGCACTCCATCTGGAGCCAATTGAAGTACTTCCAATGCAGACCCGTGAGCGACATTGCCTCGGCAGGGAACGAACCTTGATAGGCAATATTATGGATCGTAAACAACGTTGCGATTTTTTCATAACCCGGATAATCGCGGTAAAAAATGGCCTGAAGCGCGGCAACCAATCCCGTTTGCCAATCGTTAAGGTGGAGAATATCGACTTTAAGATTCAAAAGACGCACCGCTTCAAGCACGGCGTACGCGAAAAAGACGAACCTCTCGCAATTGTCGCCGTAGTCCACGTTGTTCTCGTTATACAGCCCAGCGCGGTCGTAATACATATTGTGTTCGACGAGATAAACGGGGGCGGCAATTTCTGGCACAGAACACTTAAGATACGTTCCGCGCACCTCTTTCCCACCGATGCAGACTTTAATTTCCACGCCTGTCGGTTCCGTGGGAAACTTTTTCGTGGAACGATAGGCCGGCAAAATCAAGGTCGCTTCGTGTCCCAACGCTCTGAGAGCTTTAGGGAGCGCGCCGCACACATCCGCCAGTCCGCCAGTTTTTGCAAGCGGAGCCGCTTCGCTTGAGGCAATCAAAATATTCATGTCGTTTCTCCGGGTAAAAAGAGCTTTTTGTATCCGACTCGCTCCCTCGACGCATTTTACAGCAATCCAACGCGAGTCAAAAAAGGATACAACCTCTATTATACCACAAAAAAAAGATTTGACCAGAGGTGGACGAAAATTCTGGAGGAATGAGTGTGTTGGCAATCTGGAGACCTTCGATTTTCAAAAATGTTCCCTCTCAAGAAGTTGTGATGATCTTATAATTTTCGATTCGGATGAGGTGCGTTTATACTCATTCTCCTT
>JAUNBK010000123.1 GCA_030527105.1 Planctomycetia bacterium | reverse complement strand
TTCTCCTCAAATTTCTCTTCAAATTCCCCCTCGCATTCTCCTCGAATGTCCTTCATCTTGCCCTAAAGCGTGTTGCGATAATAACGCACAGTGTCGCGAAGCCCCTCAACGAACGTCGTTTTGGGAGTGTACCCCAACGCGTCGCGCGCTGCGGAGATGTCTGCGGCACTGTGGAGAATGTCCCCCGGACGGGGCGCTTCGTGGATGGGGGCGATTTGTGTGCCCAATATATTATTAAGCGCTTCCACAAGGGCAAGAAGTGTGGAGGAGACCCCTGACGCAACATTAAAAACCCTCCCGGACACCTTCTCGCGCGGAGCTTCGCTCGCAAGCAGGTTGGCGCCCACGATGTTGGAAACATGCGTAAAATCGCGAGATTGTGTCCCATCTCCAAAAATCACAGGAGACTGCCCCGAAAGCATCGTTCGGATAAAAAGAGGAATCACGGCTGAGTACGGACTCAATGGGTCTTGGCGTGGTCCAAAGACGTTAAAATACCGAAGACAAACCGTCTCAATATCAAACGACGAGGCAAACACGCGCATGTAGTATTCCCCCGCCAGCTTCGACGCGCCGTAGGGTGAGATCGGCTGAGGAAGTTCCGACTCCGATTTGGTGGAAGTTTCCGTTTCGCCATACGCGCTGCTGCTGGCGGCATAAACGACCCGACGCACTCCAGAACGCCGTGCCGCGTCGAGGAGTTGGAGCGTCCCCGTGGCGCACACTTCGTGCACACGGCATGGCTCCTTGAGACTCAATGGCACGGACGCCAGCGCCGCTTCGTGAAAGACCACGTCTACGCCTGCCGTCGCGCGTTCGCACACGTTGGCATCGAGAATACTGCCGTCGAACAGTTGGATTTCGTTTGCCGCGAGATAAGGGGAGATATTTTGCTCAAAGCCCGTTGAGAAGTCGTCCAGAACGCGGATTTCCGAGTCCTCAAAAGATTTTTTCTCGACCAGAGCCGCGACGATATGGGATCCGATGAAGCCTGCTCCACCAGTGACAAGGTACGTTTTCATGATAAACTCGCATCCAAGGTTGGGTTAAAGGGAAACAAATTGACACAAGACGTATTATACACCAAAAAAAAGGACTTTGCAACAGGCAGAAGGAAAACTTTTGCGGAAAAAGGACGGCTTATAATACTTCTCGTTGAAATTTCTGTTTCCGTCCGCCGTCGGAGCTTCGCACCACGGCTTGCAAAACGTTGCACAGGACGGGAATTTTAAAGGACGATGAGTATATAAGTTTTGACATTCCATTTTCGACGTTGTTCTCAAACGGAGTCAAGGGCTATGCTTTGCGCCATCTCCTCCCTCTCGCTTCTGCTCTTGCGCCTGCGCGATTGCTTTGAAATAGAGGTGGAGGGAAGCCGGAAATGAACGAGTTTGCTTTTTTGGAGGGTTGAGCGCCAATAGAAAAACAAAAAAAGAAAAATTGTGAAATTCCAGTGGGAAAAGTAGGGGAAATTTCGCGAGGAGCTGCGGTATTTTGGTGGAATGGCAGAAATTTTGAATTTTTCTTTTTCCCCTATTGACTCTAAAGAGATATATGCTATAATCACCGTGTGGAGGGAGTATTCTTTGAACTTCGACACATTTTCGTTTGCGCGCCTTGCCAAGTGTTCTTACTCGGTGGAGGGCAATAAAGGATGAGAGAACAATGATTAAAAGAGTGTATTATCATAGCTATCGATATATATATATATATATATTGTGCTAGTACTGTTTGTCGGGTGCAGCGGTCCGAATTCCTTAGATGCACCTGAGTCACTCTCGAAAGCTCGTGCCGATTCTTTTGAGGAATCTTCCGCGCAACGTCCGCTGGAAGCGTCCGAATCTTCTTTTCTTTCTGGGACAACTCCTGAAGAAACCGCCGATGCGACGGCATCTGATACTTTCCTACCCACTCAAGCAGCGGTCGTTGTTGCGGCGGCGCAAAACCCTGTGCCGGGTGCAAAAGATTTTGCCATGGGCAGGTTGGTGGCACACGGTTGGCGATTGTCGGCTGCCGAGGCGGTTTGCGACCTGAACGACGAATTGTTCGAGTCACTCTACTCGCTGGGGGAAGACGAGAATGGGCAAAATCCGCTTGAGTCCGTGCTGCGCAAACTCTATCGTCTGGGGCGTCCTGAGTTCCAAGATGCGCTCGAGGAGCGACCCGAGATGGCGTCGCTTTTCGCGTTGGTGCTTGATTATGACGACGCAAGCGTGATGCGGATTATTCAAACGATTCCTCTCAAGGACGAGGAGTATGTTACGCTTGTCAACATCTATATGGTGTATTCTGATGCGGAAGAGATCGTAAAAATCACGCGATTGCTCCAAAAATCTCAGTGGAGGGAGTCTATTTTTCGGCTTTGTGAGCGCTCTCCTCAGGGGTACGAGATGCTCAAGCACCTGCAATTTTTGGAGACGCTGCTCGAGGAATCGGAGAGTGCGGGGAAAGTGTATCAAGAGTGGCTTTTTTCCATTTTTGATCGTCTTTTGGAGCTACCCGTCGAAAGCGAGGAGGCTGTCGAAATGGCGACGTTTCTCGACACTCATGCGCAACTCTTTCGTGAAATGTTGGTTGAAGAGCCTGAATTTCAAAACCATTTCATCGGGTGTTGGGAACGCTTCCAAAACACGCTGCGGGAGTTGGATTCCACGCGCGAGAGCGACCGAGATCTTCGTGCGCTTTATACCGATCATCCCGATGTGATACCCTTTTTGTATCGGTATCGCGACTACTCACCGGAGGAACTTTTACGTCGATATGGCGTCTATGCGTTTGAGCTTTTGCTCTATTCTCCCTTTTCGAATAATGCAAAGGCGCTGGAGAAACTCCTCTCCGTGATGCTGGACACGAACGAAGAAGAGGCGCAGTTGATTTGCCAAGCGAATTTGCCAGAGTTGCCGAATTTTGCGCGGCTGCTCGAGCGTGACTTGCCATCGCGAGCTTACTGTCAAATGTGTTCGCAACTGATTGTCGCGAATTCCTCTGAGTCGGGATTGTCGCCAAATCAGCGGATCGTTTATTGGGATTCTCTGAGCGATGATGTCCTCGTCAATAAGGAGTTGACGAACGACGACGGGGGGATTTTGAAGCATATTCCTCTCTACACGATTAGCTCAAAATTACTCACGGGGCGAGAGGTGACCGGGATGGATTATGCCATGGCGGCGGTCGATGCGGGGTTTCTCATTGTCGACGTTGCCACACTTGGCGGAGGCACCGTGGTGACGACAAGTGGGAGGGCTGTGCTAAAAGGTGGTGCCTCTGCGGGCGCAAGGGCGATTGCCAAAGAAACGGCAAAAAACTCCGCAAAAGTCGTCGCGAGAGAACTCACGCAGGAAGCGATGAAGAAAGCTCTCAAAACTGGCGTCGGAACGTGCGATTCGATGATGTTTCTCAGAAGTGTTCAGCGCCATTTCGCAACGAAATTTGGGAGGAGCGTATTCAGGGAGCCGATCGACATCACGAAATATGTCCAATATCTCTTTAAAAAGACGAACATGGGCGCAAAAGTTTTCAAAAATGTCACGGGTCTCGAAGCCCGTTGCTTCATGAGGGGCGATCGGAGGGTTCTCTTGCACCTCGATAGAATCCCCAAAACACGGATTGGGGGGCTGATTATTGGGTGTCTCAACGACTTCGCCTTGAGCCTCGGCATGGAAATGGCGTCCGATTCTCTTGCATCGCAAAAATTCATGGAAAATGCAGTGGAGAACGTGGTCGAAAACGTGGAGGAGCGAGCAGAAGATGTCCATCAAACGTGGAAAAAACACGCGTCGACATGGTGGGTGCTCAATATGATGGAGAAAACTGTTTTGGAATGAGCGCGGTGGAATTCTCGCGCGCAATCGGCAAAAATCAAAGAGGAGGAAAAAAATGAGGCAAAAAACGATCCTTTCGGATTGGTCGCCGGTGTCGCTTCGCGTGTGTAGGCTCGTTTTCGTGTGTACGCTCGTATTCACGTTCGTGTTCGTGCCGGTATGGACATCCGCCCATGCGGGAGCGCTTCAGACTCTCATTCGTCGGGCAGGCAAAATTGGCGACGACGTCCCGCTGCGCTCTATGGACGATCTCGCCACCAGCCCGGGAACGAGAAAAATCGCGGGTGAGACTTTCGGCAAGGCGAAGCATCTGCATGATTCTGCGGCGTACACGAAGCGTCTGATTCGTCAAATTGAGGAAGTTGTGGGGGCGTCTGCTGACCCTGCGCTCCTCAAATCGTTGCGGCAACTCGACGACGCGGGGCTTGAGACGGTGCTTCTCGCGAGTCGTGGCTCACGCAATCTTGTCGCTGCGGCTCCAGATATCGCCCACCGAGCCGATCTCTTTCGAAAACTCGACGGCGAGACGCTTTGTTTGATTGGTCGCTACGATAATCTGGCGCGAGATGCGTATATTTTCGAACAAACGCGCGCGGCGGGCAGAATTGTCTCTCCACCAGGCGTGCGGGGCGTGACGCTGGACGATTTCGGAAACTTCTTCAAAAAAACGGGCGAGAAGGGGTATGAATTCTGGCAAACAAGCGTGAGACCCCATTGGAAACTGTGGGCGACGAGCGGCGTTTTGGCGACGATTTTATTGGCTCCCGAGAGTTATTCGGAGTATGCCATTGAGGTCGCGTCCGACGGCGTGCAGAAAATTGTTCGTGTCGCGGGGGCGGTCGTCGAAGAAAGCGCAAACGTTGCGGGTGCCGTTGTTAGCGAGGGAATTCGCTCCACGGGAGAAGGCGTCGGCGCGGCTGTCGAGGATATCGGAACCAGTCTCGACGAAGGATCGCGCACCATTTTGAAGAGCTTTTTTCGAAGCGTGTGGGGAACTCTCACGTTTTGCGCCATCGTGATTTTCGCTCTCTGGAGCCTTTCTCGAATTGCGATCGTACGCAAAACGTTGCGTAAAATTTGTGCCGCGCTTCGATTTTGTTACAGATTGATTTTCCCAATCAAAAATGGGAATGATGCCTGACAATAGTTTGCTTCCAAGGAGAGTTACATATGACACAAATTCACGAGAAAAATCACTACTACAGGTTCGCGTTTATCGGCTCCACAAGCTCAGGAAAGACGTGTATGCTTGCGAAGATGGCGAATGGCGACGACTCGAGCCTGCGTTTTTCGTCGGCAAAAATTCCCCTCCAAGCGCAACCTTTGACTCAGGAGGAACTGGAGGAGTTAAGCAGGAGTACGGCTACCGAAGGCCAAAAAGCGCAGTGGAGACTTCAAAAACTCCGAGAGCGAAACAATCTTTATATCGGCGAGGAACGTTTGAGCAAGGCGGTGGCGATGCTTGTAGAAGGAAACGTCCCGCCTCCCACTGAGCCGGATGGGAGGTCTGCCGTTGTGAAATTCAAACTCTGCGACACGGAAGAGCGTGGCGATTTTTACGTTCAGACCGAAGATTATGCGGGTGAGTACCTGAGAGTCGAGGAGCTGAGAGTGTCGGATTCGAACGCTTTTCGATTCAAGGAGGGATTTCTCGAATATGATGGACTGATCATTGTGATCGAGACTGCTGTCACGGAAGCGCAAAAAGAGAGGGTGCGCGAGCAGATCGCGAACATTAATCAATACTTTTCGGCGCTCACTGAGAACAAAAAGTTCGAAAAAGGGGGTGATAATATCCCCGTCGCGATCATTTTGTCGAAATGGGATCGATATAGCGAAATCGATTTTAACGATCCCAACGCGGAGAGGGAAAAATTGGAGCGCTTTTTGAGCGAAAACGAATTCTACAACACGCTCATCAAGACCGCGCGTTCGAATGCCTTGGAGCAAGAAATGTGTCCCGACGCGAACGTATCGGGCATCGTTTATGGCAAAACTGCGGTTTTCCCCGTGAGTGCGTTCGGGAAGTCGATTCAGCTTGGCGACGAGGCGGAATCTCCCGCGCCGGGGTATACGCAATCGCTCAATTTGGTCGAGCCGTTCTACTGGTTGGCGACGCAGTGCGACGAGAATGCGGTCGCGAATTTCGAAAATGCGGTGAAAAATTCTTGTTTTTCGTTCCGTAGTGCGAATGCAGCGAAGAAAACCTCGCAATACCGAATTCCAAGGAAGAGCGAACGATACAAGAGGTGGAACGCTGCTGCGTGGAGCCTTTTTTGGAGAATTCGGAGGAGAAATTTTTGTATAGCGGCACTCACGCTCTTTGCGCTTCTGATTGGGACGCGTGCGTATTTTAGTTTTCAAACGCAAAAATGGCGCGATCAAATTGCCTTCCAAGATCCTCAAGCGCAGGAGGAGGATATCATCAAGGGGCTGAGGGAGACAAAAGAGGAAATCCTTGAGTTTGAGGCAAAATGGAGACCGCTTCCCGCGTTGTTGCTGACGACCAGTGGTTTGGTCGAACAAATCGACGCGCGAGATTTAGCCTTCCGGGAAAAAATGCGCGAGTTGCTTTGGTCGAGCGTCGTTTCGGCTCCCGATTTGGCGCAAAAAGCGCAGCGCGCGAGTGAGTACCTCGAGAAGTATCCCTCGGACAAAACGCGAGGTGTCGAGGCGCGAAAATTTATCGAAGAAAATAAAAACAAAGTGGAGGCAAATGCGTGGCAGGCTGTCCTCGATGCCGAAGATACGCCGAGCGTTCAAAGGGAGCTTGCGGAAAAATATCTCCTCCAATTCACGAAGCACGAAGTTGAGGCGCAAAAAATCCTTGCGCTCGGAGAGGACAAAGATGAGGATGCTTTTTGGGCGTCGGTTGTTGTTGCAGAGGAAAAGTCCACAATGCAAAGGGGGCTTGCCGAGCAATATCTCTCTCAATTCGATGCGGAAGGGAAAGCCAAATATCGCGTCGAGGCGATGAGGCTCATTGCTGCTGCAGACGAGAAGGTCGAAAACGATTTTATGCAAACCGTCCGCGATGCATCGCAAGACCTCGAAAAGCAAAAGGAGCTTGCACAGAAATACCTTGAACAATTCAATACGGAGGGGAAAGCAATTCATCGCGTCGAGGCGCAGAGGCTTCTTACGGAGATTGAATTGACGAAAAAGTGGAACAGCGCAAAAATCGCGTACGAGAGAACCTGCCAATCGGGCGATTGCGAACGCATTTTGAACTCGCTCAAGCAGCTTGTCATTGAGTTTGGCACGTCCGAGAATCGGTGTGGTCCTTTCGTCAAAGAGATTCCGGGGTTGATTCTGGAAAATTTGAGGCGCGAATCGCGAAATACGAGTCCGCGCGAGCAAATTTTCAAATGTCGAGATGTGGAGAAATTGGTCGAGCAATTAGAAACGACCCTCCGTGAGAAAAAGGACACAGCACTTGCGCAGCATATGTTGAGCTTCCGACAGGAACTTGCAAAGAAGAGTGAAGAATATCGTGACGATTACGACAAATCGTTGTATAAAATCTTGCGCGACAACCCGACGGAAATCAACTGCTCCACATATTTGAAAGAGATGGAGGCGGTTCAAGGTGGCGCGATGAGAGAAGTTGTGGAAGGTTATCAACGCTACCTTGAAAAACGGAAACAAAAACTGGGCGATGTTCGATTGACGTGTATGCTTTATTGGGGACCAGAGACGCCTGACGATACAAAGTTGCGAGGAATTATTACGATCAACCATAAAACGCAGTATAACGAATTGGTTCGCTCGTGGACAGATGCGCAAAAACCGATAGGCAAGGAGCTAATAATCGGCGATGCGTTTTTGAACGACACATTTGAGTTAGAGATAAGTTATGTTTCGGAAGGAAACCGCTACAATTACAACAGAGTCGCCTATGGCAAATATGGTAGAACAAAAGTCCGTCTGTCGGAGTGCTTCCAGCCCGGCGGGAAAGCAATCAGGCTTGAGGCAGACAAAGGCTACGGAGGCGGCGTGATGACGATCTTCGCACACAGCAAGAATTACGAGAGAGGACCGGTTTTGCCGGTTTGGACCAAATGAGTGCTGCGGGGAAAATCGTAATCGCGTTAATCACGCCAAGAGCGGGGGAGTGGAATTATCGCTACATTATCCCTTCGGGGGTCGCGTGGACGGATCGTTTGGTGGCAGAAAAAAAGGCGCTGTTGGAGCATTCGCCTTGTGGTTTGCTCCTTCAGACCCGTGCGAGACAGCTCGGGGGGCGCGTCGGCGAGGAATCCCTCCTCTTCTACTATGAAAATTTCCCCCGTTTGTCGCAACGGGCACAGGCGCTTTGTCGAAAAACGGTACAGCGTTGGTTTGACGAGGAGCGCGAGGCACTCGTGGAGCGAATTGATTGGTCGCAAGAGGGGCGGCACATGGTTGTACCCCGATCCGAATTGGCTGGGTTGTATCGCGAATTGAACCGCATTTTACAGGCAAATCCGCCCGCGCCGCCCGCTGCCGCCAGACCCGTTGAGGCGCGAGAGAAAAGCCCGTTTCCAACCGTTCTGGCTTCGGGGCTGGCGATGCTCCTTTGTGTCGCCGTCATTATTTTCGTTTGGCGTTCCGAGCGCGAGACGGACGTCCCCAGAAGAACGAGCGTCGTTCAGGAGGTCGCGTCCGCATTGTCTCCTGAGGAACCGCCGGTCGCCACTGCCCCCTTGCCAAGTGTGCCGAGTCTGGGAGTGCAAGTAGAGGATTCAAACGCACCAGAAACGCTTCCGAAAGATGTTGAGGAAAAGCCGGAACCGATTTTGGACAATATCGAGGGGGATGCCATACCACAACACGACAAGCGGTGGGAAATCCTTCGGGGAGTGGAGCCGGAGATGTTTGTGGTGATGGTTGGGCACTTGGTGAAGATGTTGGAGGAAAAAGATAATGTGCGGAATTCTCATCAATGGGGAGATGTAATGATGGCTGGACTCAACGAACTGAGCGATGAAATAAAAAGAATGGCAGAGGGGCATGGTGAGGGGGACTTCATGCGGTGGAAACAACGCCATCAGAATGGGAAATTTTATAACGGAGATGAGAAGTATTCCGATGTCGTGCTCGCGGAGGAACTTCTGCATTTCCTCAAAGGACTTGTTGAGAAACGTCCTGAAGAAAGAAGGGAGGGAAAAACCTTGCTTGAACTTAAAGAAATTTTGCAAAACGAATCTCCGAGGTCTCCTAGATCCGTGAAATTTTTTTTCGAAGACCTCAAAAGGATTTGAGTAGGATTTTATAATACTTCGTGTTGAAATTTCCCATTCCGTCCGCCGTCGGAGCTACGCACCACGGCTCGCAAAACGTTGCGCAGAACGGGAATTTTAAAGGAGAACGAGTATATAATACTTCTCGTTGAAATTTCCGGTTCCGCCCGCCGTTGGAGTCACGCCCCACGGCTCGCGTAATTTCGTGAAAAACAAAATTTTAAAGGACGATGAGTATAAGCATGATAACTATAACCCTAAACAAAGGAGTAGAATATGACAAACGATGCGCCTCAAAGTTGTCCCACAAAGGATAATCCTTTTAAGGATCCGCCCCCTCCAGAGAATCCCACAGGCGGAGAGCTTTTTAGGGATCCTCCTTTCCAAGGCAGTCCTCCAAGAGAAGTGCCCCCGGAGAATGTGGCTTCGGGGAACGTTTCCTCAGAGGCTATGCCTTCAACGACCACGCCTGCGGGGGGCACACCCTCAACGGCTACGCCCGCGAGAGATCGTCGCCCGGAAGGTCGGTTCAAAAAATGGATTTTATTCCTCGCGAAAACGGCTCTCGTCCTTGTTGGAGTGCTGGTTCTTGCCGTGGGATTTCTTCTGATTGCTCAGCCAAGTGTGGTGCAAAATTGTGGGGATTCCGTGAAAAATGGATGGCAGAATTTCCAAGTCAGGCTGCCTTTCCGTGGAACTTCCCAGAGTAGTGAGGATGAGAAGTGGAAAAAATATAAAGCCCTCTTCTTTGATTCCCAAGAGGGAATATCGAAAGATCGCTTAAAAGAGGCGTTCGATGATTTGATGTTGGACATTGGTGAAAAACAGTGCGACAGGTTGGAAGATTATCTGGAAGACGTAGATTATATGGAAGAAGTAGAGGAAGTGTGTTAGCAAATTGAGAACCAAGAACCATTTACTACCTTTTTTGAAAA
>JAUNBK010000020.1:23230-49987 GCA_030527105.1 Planctomycetia bacterium | reverse complement strand
TATACTCATCGTCGTTTAAAATTCCCGTTTTGCGCGACGTTTTGCGAGCCGTGGTACGCAAAGCGTCGCGGAAGACGGGAGCTTTAAAGGAGAACGAGTATAAAGGTGCCCGGCAACCTTTTTTGAGGGAACCCCCGCCTTGACAATGCGCGGGGGGGAATTATAATAGGGGGGACTTCTTGTGCTGCAATTCCTTGGAGCATGGAGAATGTTTGAAACCATCATAACCCTCAAAAAAGGATTTTGCATGTCAGGAAAAAACGCGCCCGTGGCATTTATCACCGGAGCCTCAAGCGGTCTCGGGAAGAGTTTCGCTCGTCTTTTAGCGTCCGAAGGAGTCAATTTGATTCTCGTCGCGCGACGGAGTTTTGTTCTTGAGTCTCTGAAGGAAGAACTCGAAAAACAGTTTAATGTCTCCGTTGAAACACTCGCTGCCGACCTCTCGACTATCGAGGGAATTCAGAAGGCGGAGAAGAAAATCGAGTCGTGCGAAAATTTGACGTACCTCATCAACAACGCAGGATTCGGCGTGCCTGGTGTTTTCCCCGACGTCAATGTCGAAATGGAGACGCGAATGATTTTGCTCCACAACCTCGCCCCGATGAGACTCTGCCGTGCCGCGCTCATTCCGATGGCGATTAATCAACACGGATTCATCATCAACGTCGCGTCCGCAGCGGGCTTCATGGCGGCGCGAGGCTCGGTTGATTATAATGCGACGAAAGCGTTTTTGATCACCTTTTCGCGCGCACTCCAATGCGATTGCGTCGACAAACGCGTTCGCGTCCAAGCGCTTTGCCCCGGTTTCGTGCGTACGGGATTTCACGACTCCGAAACGATGAGATCGAGCGGGTTGAAGGAGAAAATTCCCGGTTGGATGTGGTTGGATGCCGATTGGGTCGTGAAAAAATCCCTTGCCGCACTCCGGTCTAATTTTTGTCGGCGCGTCGCGTATGTTCCTTCGTGTCGATATCGTTGGATGGTTTGGTTCGCGAGTTCGCGCTTTCTCGCCCCGCTGCGGATACTTTTCACACGAGGAAAATCGCGTTGATATTGTTCCCGATTTGCGTGTTTCGTTTGATTGGATTTTGTCATGGATATTCCCACGCCTGCGTGTAGAAACAAACTTTTCTTGGTTTTGTTCTTTTTCTTGTGCGTTTTTGCACCTCAACTTGGGGCGCAAGAACGCCAGGTGGAAGGAGGCGCGACAGGGCAAAGTTCCGAGACTATTCCGAGACAAATTTCTACGGCACCCTTTATCGAGTGGTGGCGCAGCGACGATTCCTATCGCGAGAGTGTGCGCGAAACGCTCTCCGATCCTGACTTTTTGGGTGAGTTCTCCATGAAGCGTGGGTATCGTCTGAATCCTTTTTTAGACGAGCTTTGGGCACCCTCGAACGAGCAAATTCGGCGCGATATCGACGAGACGATTCACGATCGTTGGTGCGAGGAGACGCTTGTGCCACTGCGTCGCGAGTGCTACGAAAAAGGGATTCCGATCCGATTTTCGCTCCCGTCGTCCGAGAGACTCGAGAAGGGACTCCCCCTCGGGCTGATTCTTGATGAGACACTCTTCGCGCAGAGCGTTTTCGCGTGCGTGTCGACGGACGAATCCGCCTCGTCGAGCGACGCAGCGCGTCGGCTTGGTGCCTCGGCGGTCTTCATTTCGGGACGCGTTTCTCTCGAAACGAACGACGGAGCGATTCCTTGGCGAGACCTCCCGCAATTCGACAACGTGATTTTGATTCCGAACGGCGTCCGTTACGATTTTTCTAACGAGTCTGAGGAATGTCGCAATGCGCTTTTTGTCTCCGAGAAAACGCTCTATTTGAGCACGCTTTCTTTCGACGAAAAATCGGTGCCGCTCTGGGAAATTGGGACGCAAAAGTATCGAACGCTTTTTGTTTTCGACTTCGACAACATCCGCTCGCGTTTCGTTCGTGTCGCGATAGCGCGATTCGAGAAAAATGGCGGCTGCGTGAAAAAAATTGTCCCACCGCGTCTGGAGGAGAGGCAGACTTTCGAGTCGCCAGGAAGATGACGCGCCGAATGAAAAAAAAAGCCGAGGTGCTCCCCTTTCAGAGTCGTTTTCGCGAGAATCAGCCTCTCGTTCCGATTCTGGCTGCGTTTCTCTCTGGGGTTCTTCTCGATCGTGCGTTTTTTGCGTCCGACGCGCCGAGTGCCTCGGTGGGATGCGGGGTTGTCGTCTGGCTTTCTCTTATGATTGGCGGCGTTTTTTGTTTTCGTTTCTCGCCGCGCCCGCTTGTGTCGTTGTTCGTCGCGATCGGTGCCTTTGGAGGGTTGTACCACACGCTCTATTGGAATTTTTACGCGCGAGACGAAATCGCCTTTTGCGTGGGAGACGACACGACACTTGGATTTGTCGAAGCGAAAATCATACGGCCTCCTGAATTCGACAAGGAGACGGCGTTTCTTTATGGCTCTCAGGAGGAACAAATAACGACACATTTTCTCGCTCGAGTGTGTCGTCGCAAGAGTGGCGAGGATTGGCGTCGCGCGTCGGGGATTATTGCTATTCGAATTCAGGGCGAGGCCTCCCACCTCCACACGGGCGACCTTATTCACGTTTCGGGGAAACTCACGCGCCCCCCGGAGGCGATGAATCCCGGTGATTTTTCGCCTCAAACGCATTATCGCAAGCAGCGTATACTCGCATTTTTGCGCGCACCCTCCCCCCAGAACGCCGAAGTCGTCGTGCGCCCGACCGTTTGGGGCATTTTTCGCGTGGTGGAATTTTTGCGCACTCAGGCACAATCTTTGATTCGAAAGCACGTTGCCCCCGACGCGCAGCCGCTCGCGCTCGCTCTTTTTTTGGGGAATCGTCGCGAGGTCTCGTCTTTCGACTTGAATCTCTACCTCGAGACGGGCGTCATTCATCTCATGGCGGTCTCGGGTCTCCACGTCGGACTGCTTGCGGGCGGAGTTTCGTTTATGCTTCATCTTTGTCGCATGCCGCGTCGAGCGAGTTTGATTACGCTTCTGTGTATTATATTTTTGTACGTACTTATCACGGGCGCGCGTCCGCCTGCCATCCGAGCGGGGATTATCGCGAGCGTGACGCTTCTTGCGTATTACCGAAACTATCCCGCCTCGAAGCTCAACACCTTGGCGGCAGCGGCGTTGTTTATTCTTATTCTCAATCCGACGGAGATTTTTTCGACTGGCACGCAACTCTCGTTTCTCGCAGTCGGAACGCTTTTATTCACACCCATCTTGCGTGTTCAAAATGAGTCGCAGGCAAAAGTGGAATCCTCGCAAGAAGCGGAAGAATCGCTGCGTCCCATCCCATGGGAAAGGCTTCTCTTTTCCAAAAAACGGCGTTGGGAAACGATACACTTGATTTTTTTTCGTGGGATCAATATAATTGGCGCGATGCTTTATTCTTCGTTCATTATGACGATCGTTCTCCTGCCGCTCGTAGTGAGTCGTTTTCACGTCGCGGCAGCCGTTGGACTTGCGCTCAATATTCTCCTTTGGCCGCCACTTATGCTCGCAATGTCGGCGGGTTTTCTCCTTCTCTCCTTGAGTTGGCTCCCCCTCGTGGGAGGAACCCTCGGCTTGATCCTTGGCTCCACCTGCTCCTACGCTCTGTGGCTCATCGACGCGCTCATTCGTTTTGGCGCGGAAATTCCCGGACACTGCTTTTGGTTCCAAGGCACGCCGGACTGGTGGAATATCGTTCTCTATTTGGTGCTCATTGTTCTTGCCGTTTTTCCGCAGGTTCGTTTGAAAAAACGTCGACATTATGCGCTTCTTTTTGGTGGAATGCTCCTTCTCCTCTGCGTCGCTCTTTACGAGAGACAGCCCGAGCGGGGGCAAATGCGTTGCTCATTCATCTCGATTGGGCATGGTCTCGCCGTCGTTATTGAGGCGCCGAATGGGAAAACGTTTCTTTTCGACGCTGGGCAATTCGCGCCGCCGGAGTACCCAGCGCGCACCATTTCGAACTTTCTGTGGAACGCGGGCATTTATCGCTTGGACGGCATCTTCGTTTCTCATCCCGATATGGATCACTACAACGGAATTTCAGGGATTCTTGAACGGTTTGACACGGATGCGATTTTCGTCTCGCAAATGACACTGAATTCGATGAGCGATGCGCACGATAATGTGAAAATCGACAAGAATTCCGACAAAAAAGCGCTTGCGGAGGTGTACGACGCCATCCATCGCGCCGCGATTCCGATTCGGACTCTCGAGCGGGGCGACGTCCTTGTCGTGTCGGACGATTGCACGATCGAAGTGCTGCATCCGTCGGCGGAGTCGATTGCTGCCGCGCCAGAAATGACGAACGCAAACAGCCTCGTCCTCCTCATTCGAATGGGGACGCAGCGCATTCTTCTCACGGGCGACCTCGCGCCGCCGGGATTAGAGCACGTTTTGAGGCAATATCCAGAAAAATGTACGATTGTTCAAGCCCCTCATCATGGTGGGAGAAATTGCTGCACACCCCAATTCGCGCGCTGGTGCCGACCAACGTATTTCGTAATTTGCGAATCGTACAATAACGAGCAGGCGCAAACGACTCAACTTTTTCGCGAAATGGGGGCAAACGTGTTCCACACGGGACGAGACGGTGCCGTGATTTTTGAGTTTTGTGGTGAAAACATGGAAATTTTGACTCGAAAAGAATGGAGTCGACAATGGTAGAATCTCGATCAAATATCTTTGACCCAACGACACTCGCGCAACTGAAGTCGCTTAAATTGCGGGCGCAGCGCCTCGCCTCGGGGCTTTCTTATGGTGCCCACGCGAGTATGCGGCTGGGGTATTCCACCGACTACTTGGACCACGCACCGTGGGAAGAGGGGAACGATCCGAAACTCATTGATTGGCGTGTTTTCGCGCGCACGAATAAGCTCTTCCAACGTCGATATATTGAGGATACGGACGCATCGTTCTACTTCATGTTGGATTTTTCGAAAAGCATGACGTATCGCGGCGCACCATCGCCACTTTCGAAACTCGAATATGCGCAATCGCTTGCTGCGGCGCTTGTCTTTCTCGCAATTAATCAACAAGATCAAACGGGTATTTCTATTTTTGACGAGAACAAATACGCGCGCCTTCGTCCTGCCTCGGGAGAAACGCATTGGGGTGAGTGTCTTCGTTTCTTGGAGGCACCGCCGCTTGATGTTTCGCAAAACGTGGTGGAAAATTTTTCGCAGGCGCTCAATTTTTTCGCTTCCGACACGCTTCGGCGAGGGTATTCGTTCATTTTCACCGATTTTTTGGACGTTTCGTTAGAGTCCCTCCGTCCTCAATGGCGTGAGTTGCGTGCCAAAAGACAAAATGTCGTTGTTTTTCACATTTTAGATACGGATGAAATTGACTTTCCGTTTGAATCATATTCCAATTTTGTTGCCCTCGAGGGTAGTGAGCAGCCACTCACCCTTAACGCCTCGGAGGTGCGTGACGTTTATCAAAAAAACGTTGCAATTTGGCGAAAAAGACTCGCAGAGGAGTGCGCACGATTTGGCATCGAAATCCATACAACGCTCACGAACGCGCCTCTGTCGCACGTTTTACACCGAGTTTGCGCCTTTCGATAAGTGCTGGAGGTCGTCGAGCCTTGGTGCGTAACTTCGGCGGGCGGAACCGGAAATTCCGACGAGAGATATTATAATACTTCGCGTTGAAATTTCCCGTTCCGTCCGCCGTCGGAGCTTACGCACCACGGCTCGCAAAGCGTTGCGTAAAACGGGAATTTTAAAGGAGAACGAGTATATAAACACTCGTGTTTTGACTCGCAATCTTTCGACCTCTTGTGTGGAGGGAGAGCACTCTTGCTCTCCACCAAATTCCCCCTCTTTCAGAGGGGTGGCAGCCGTTAGGCTGAAGGGGTGTTTGGCTGAAGGGAAAGGCTTTCCCACATCGGAACTACCCCCAGCCCTTCGGGTGTACCCCTTCAAAGAAGGGGAATTTGGTTTTCGTGCGGCCTCTTGAGAAATCAAAAATTTCAGGTGCGTTTCGGGGGTGTTTTGTGATATGCCTGTTTTTATGAGGCTGTATGATTGTGGATTTTTTCAAAGTGTTTTAGTCCGCTATTCGTAGAAAATGACCTGTTCCGTAAAAATAGGAGTTTGACGCGTTTCACACTTTTGCGTTTTTTGATTCTTTTTAGTGAGAAAATGCGTTTTTTTGGTGTTTTTTGCGATCGAAATTTTTTTCCAAAAGTGGGTTTTAATGCAGAAACTCCGCAGCAGGATTGATATGCGTTAATTTAATTGTTTTTGAGGTGGTTTTGATGGGTTTTTTACTCTTGTTTTTACGCACTCAAACGCATTTTTGCGAAACACGGACTAAAACATCTGGCTTTTTGGACGATATTATTTTGAGACCGTGTTTTTCGCTGTCTATTGCCAAATGGGAAGTTTTTCCTCTGGGAAAATGCGAAAAAATGGCTCTAAATGGGCGTTTTTTGAATTTTTGATTTTGAGGAGGCGCTCTCAAACTCTCCTTCACCCCCCTTTGTCTCCCAAATAGGTATCCACAAAATTTGCAGGCCCCCTTTATTGCCAGGCGTTCCCCCTCCCCCTTGTCAAAATTTGGAAAAAGCGCATAATAATGACATCAAGTTGTTTTATGCGCCTGCTGCTCGCGATAGGGGGGCAGGGCGCAAGACCCTTTTTCCTCAAGGAGTATTTTTCATGGCTAAAAAAACGATTGATTCGGTGGATGTCGCAGGGAAAACCGTCCTCATGCGAGTGGATTTTAACGTTCCGTTGGATGATAATCAAAATATCACGGACGATCGACGTATCGTGATGGCGCTTCCTTCGATCAAATCGGTGCTGGATCGCGGTGGGAAGTTGGTGCTCATGAGTCATTTGGGTCGTCCAAAGGAAGGGCAGGACAATTCGAAATTCAGCCTGAAGCCCACGGCGGCACGTTTGAGCGAACTCTTGGGAAAAGATGTTGCGTTTGCCACGGATACGGTGGGTGAGGACGCGGAGAAAAAAGTCGCGGCTCTTCAAAATGGCGACGCGCTCGTCCTTGAGAATCTTCGTTTCGAGAAGGGGGAGAAGAAAGGCGACGAAGCCTTTGCGGCAAAACTCGCGGCGTTTGGCGACATCTATTGCAACAACGCCTTCGGAACTTGCCATCGTACGGACGCTTCGATGTATGCCGTCCCGCTTGCGATGGAGGGAAAACCGCGCGTGGTCGGGTCGTTGGTCGCCAAGGAAATCAAGTATCTCTCCGACGTTATCGCGAGTCCAGAGCATCCTTTCGTTGCGATTCTCGGTGGCGCGAAGGTCTCGGACAAAATCAACGTGATCAACAATCTGCTCGGAATCTGCGACAAAATCCTCATCGGTGGCGCAATGGCGTACACCTTTGCTCTCGCGCAGGGGCAGCAGGTGGGGAAGAGTTTGGTCGAGCCGGACAAAGTTGATTTGGCGAAAGAACTTCTCGAAAAGGGGAAGGACAAGCTCGTGCTTCCGATCGACACGCACTGTGGCGACGACTTCTCGGCAGACTGCAAAAAAGTCATCGTTGGCGCGGGCGAAATCCCGAACGACTTTGAGGGGTTGGACATTGGTCCCAAAACGGCGCAGATGTATGCCGACATTGTGAAAAGCGCCAAGACCGTCGTTTGGAACGGACCTATGGGCGTGTGCGAGATTCCTCCGTTTGACGCGGGCACGAAAGCCGTGGCGGACGCAATCGCGCAGAGCGACAGCGTGAGCATCATTGGTGGTGGGGACAGCGCCGCCGCAATTCAGCAGCTTGGCTATGCCGACAAAGTCTCCCACGTCAGCACGGGAGGTGGCGCGAGCCTCGAAATGCTCGAAGGAAAGGTCTTCAAAGCCGTTGAGATTTTGGACGAAGAGTAGTTCTCGCGTCTTTTCTCTTACTGTGTCGTTTTATAGGTACGATGAGTTTATCTGGCGCCCTCAATCTTTGGGGGCGCCTTTTTTGGCGAAGTTTTATAAAACTTCTCGTTGAAATTTTCGTTTCCGTCCGCCGTTAGAGCTTGCGCACCACGGCTCGCAAAGCGTCTCGCAAGACGGGAATTTTAAAGGAGAACGAGTATATAAAACTTCTCGTTGAAATTTCCGTTTCCGTCCGCCGTTGGAGCTTGCGCACCACAGTCTCTCGCCTTTTGCGAAAGCTCCAATATATTTTGAGCGCCAGTATAGAAAAAAAAGTTCCGGGGGGTTGTAATTTCTCACGAATCATGCTAGAATGGGGGGAACGAGAAGTATAACTCATCGTGCTTGAAAATACCCGTTTTGTGTGATGCTTTGCGAGCTGTGGTGAGCAGCTCTGGCAGCGGATGGAATTGGAAATTTCAACGAGGAGTATTGTAAAATTTGAGACATAAGGAGATAATTATGATTTCACGCAAATTCACCCACCTTTCTGGCGTTCTGGCGGGTTCCGCCGTTGCGGCTCATGCGTATGCGCAAGGGACGGACGAGACGATTAAAGCCGTCCTTATTGGCTGCGGCGGACGTGGCACCGGTGCCGCGCACGATTTTCTCAAGAACCCAAACACGAAGATTATCGCCGTCGGTGACGTTTTCCCCGACCAGACGGAGAGAGCGATCAAAAATTTCAACCTCACTCCCGAGGCGGGTTTCACGGGTTTTGACGCCTATCGAAAGGCGATCGATTACGCCGTCGCGAACGGTGCCGTTTATGCGATTCTCACCACGCCGCCCGGTTTCCGACCGATCCATTATCGCTACGCCGTGGAGAAGGGACTGAATTGCTTCCTCGAAAAGCCATGCTGCGTCGACGCCTTTGGCTACAAAATGCTCATGGAAGTGAACAAAATTGCCGAGGGGAAAAACCTCAAAATCGGCGTTGGTATGCAGCGCCGACACCAGCAGGGTTACCTCAATGGTTTGAAGGCAATCCAAGAGGGCAGGTATGGCGACGTCCTCATGGCGCGTGTCTATTGGAACATGGGAGGAATCCCCGTCCGCGGCACGGGCGACGAGCCGACCGAGATGGAGCGACAAATCCGGAATCGATACTATTTCGTCTGGCTGTGCGGCGACAATATCCTCGAGCAGCACGTCCACAACCTCGACATTGGGAACCTCGTTTTGGGTGGAGGGGATCCGAACTTCATGCCTGTCCGCGCGAACGGAATGGGCGGTCGCGAAGTCCGCAAGGGAACCCCACGTGTGGGGCACATTTTCGACCACCATTTCGTCGAGTTCGTGTACGCAGATGGGCGCCGCATGTTTAGCCAAAGTCGGCAGATGGCGGGGACGTGGAATCAAGTGAGCGAGCATATCCACGGCACGAAAGGTTCCGGTCCCGTTTATATGCCGCTCGCAAGAGGGCAGCGGGAGCGGAATCCTTACGAAGTCGAGCACACGGATCTCGTCAACGCGATTCGCAACAACCTTCCCTACCACGAGGGTTGGGCGGGGGCCGCCGCGAGTCTCACGGGAATCATGGGGCGCATGGCGACTTACTCCGGGCAAGAAGTCACGCGCGAGCAAGCGATCAATCAGGGAAAAACATACATGATTTATGAGAACCACGACGCGCTCACGATCGAGAGCGACCCGCCGATTCTTCCCAATGCGGACGGATTGTACGACGCCGCCGTGCCGGGCGTTTCGAAAATCGGGGAGGTATGATTTCTCGCGGTTCTTCCCATTTTCGCGAGTCGTTGTGCGCACCCTCAACGACTCGCGATCTCTCAATCTCTCAAACTTTCCTTTGGTCCACAACGGCTTTGAAAAATGCATCGTGGAAAATATAAAGGAAATCAAAGACCTCAATCTGAGCCAGACGAACAAAGTGCGATATCTATTTATTGCGTTTGCGGCGGTGATTTGTCATGCAAAATCACACTCACATGGCGATTTTTGCGGAGACACAGGCGGATTGGCAGGGGCAGTACACACAGCTGCCGAAGGGGAAGACGCCGTCGCGGGATACTTCTGGCAGGTGCTTTCGATGGTGAATCCAGAGTTCCTCAAAAAAACGTTTCAATCCGCAGTTTTAAGGCTCCTCGACCAATCCGCCCCGTCGATTGACTCCTCCCATATCGCCACAGATGCAAGTCGGCGACCGGTTATTACAAGCATCCAGGGAACAGGATTTTGCACTCGGTTTCGCCCTTGTGCTCACAGTTGGAGGTGTCGTTTGGGGGGGCTTCGACGAGAAAAACTTGCAAAAAAGAGGCAGGAGAACTCCAATCGTACAGAACTAGAGGTGCTTTTGGAAGATAATCCAGAGGACTCCCACACCGCCTTCGACCATGGTCATTGCCATGAGGAAATTCGAACATTCGGATGCTTTTCTCAAAAGCGGGTTTTACTGCAAAATTCCGCAGTAGAGTTGATATTCGCTAATTTATAATACTTCTCGTTGAAATTTCCGGTGCCGTCCGCCGTTGGAGCTACGCACCACGGCTCGCAAAGCGTCGCGTAAAACGGGAATTTTATACGAGAACGAGTGTAATTGTTTTTGGGGGTGGTTTTGAGAGGTGTTCCACTCTTGTTTTTCTGCTTTATAGTCTCGATTGTGAAATGTGAAGTCTTTTCTCTGGAAAAATGCGAAAAAAGGGAGCAAATGACCGGTTGTTTGAATTCGTGATACGCACACGAGGCGGGAGACAGCAAAGCAGGCAGGGTAATAGCCTCGGCAAATTCGGAAATGTCGACAGGTGGCAAAACCTATATTTCACGCGCGAAAGCGTCTCCATCCGCCAATTAAACCCAAGCTCACGCAAACCAAAAGTCTCTACACACTACTTGCACTCACATTAGGCACGCAAACAGGCGCACGACAAAGCCGCGATAGCGACACATTTGCAATTTTTCGTCCCCCAAGTCGAGCTGAGAACCTTTCATCAAAGGGAAACCAATCGAAATAAGGCGTTTTTTCGAAGGCAATTATTCTACAACACATAATAGACATTAAATGTTATTGTACTAATGTGTCTTTTTATGCTGTTGTTTTTAAGGTTTCACAATTGTTTTTTGAGGGGGGGATAAAATGACCAAGTATAAGTACACGTATCTTTGTGGTCATCGATATCGGGTGCTCGATGGTGATGTTTTGCGACCTTTACCGTCAGGTCGTCCAGTAAATAGTGGGAAATATGGTGAGAAAACGCAGCTCGTTCGAGTTCCTTTGTCACTTGTCCCTTTTGTGCAATCCATACTCCGGCGTGTTGAGGAAATCGAAAAAACGCGGAAAGGAGTTTTACTAAACATTTTTAATTGTGATTTTACGAGGTTTGCTAATGAAAAAAAAGGACTCTGTCTTAGTGGGACAAAGCGTAGTGAGTCGCGTTCTTCATCAGGCGAAAAGAAAAGGAAAGGAGTATATAGCAAAGATTTACAAAGCACGAAGCGCAAAGAATGATAGTTTTTACTATGCGCTTGGTGAGTTTCGTGGTTTTTTTCACGCGCTCGGTGCATGTGGCGCTATTTCTCCGGTGTGTGAGTTTTGGATTTGTAGTTTAGATCCTTTTGCTTGCTCTCGGTCGGAGTTTTTACAGAAATTTTTACATTTTTTGGTTTTAGGTTTTGAGTCGGTTGCCAAGCGCGAGTTCTCGGCAACCGACGAGTTGATTTTTTCTTTAGTGAGGTTATGTGATGAATTTTGATGTTGATTTAGAATTTCTTTTGAGCGAGGTTGCATGTCGAGTTTATGCTGCCAAAAAATCTGGAGATGGACGCTTTGATCTTGTCGTCTCTGATTTTGGAGCTGTTCGGCTGCATACGCCGTTCGATATGCCGCTTTTGGGCTGGCTGTGTAGTATTGAGTCCTCTTTTGTAGAAGGTCGTAAAGGGCGTTCTGAAAAAGAGTGTGTTGCTTTGCGTGACTCAATTTTAAAATTTTTTGAGTTTCCCTATACTTGTGATGACGTTTCTAGGCTTTTAGATGAAAAGTTGAGAGAACGTTATTTTGAGATTTATCAAGTTTGATGGGGGTTGGTCTAGCCCCCTTCCCGTCGCCGTGCCCGTCGCTCGCCCTTGGGAGGCGTAGCGAAGCAAAGAACCCCGCCGGGCACCGATTTCGTAGCGTAGACAAAAAATTTTTTTAGCGTAGCGTGAAGAAAAAAATTTTTGTCTACGCGTTAGCGAAATTGGTCGGCGGATTAGGTTCGTGCAAGCGTAGCCGTTGGGCGACGGGCATGGCAGAGGGGACGGGGGCGGCGGCCCCTTTTTGTTGGGTGTTTTGAGCAATTTTGAGGAGTGTTATGTTTGATACGGATATTGTTGACCTTATTTCAGAGGTTTCTGATGTTGTAAAACGTTATGACATTGAAAACGAGTCGCCTTTCGTCATTTCTGAATTTTGTCATTCACGTACAAAAACGTCGTTTATTGGCGAGTGTCAAATGTTGATCGATTGGGACAATCTGCGACCTTCGAACGGTTGCGGATGTGCCGAGCGGCGCGCCGCACCGTCGGAGGTCGCAGAATCTTGCGAGTGTGACATTTTGCCCCCTGCCAGTAACACGGGGCTAGTCAAGTACCAGTATCCCACAAACTGGGGCGGCTATGATGGTGGCGTTGAGGCTTCTATTTACGGGAAATGGTCTGATAATTTCTCGTTTTTTTGCTCTCAGCTTGACCGGTGCAAGAAAGCCGCTGATGAGAAAAAACTTGATGAGAGTTTTGTTGAATTTGGTGGGTTTCTCTGGCTTGTTAAACCGACTGGGGCAGGGTCGGGGTTCTTCAAATACAAGTATGTTTTAGAGTCGCATGGTATTAAGCTTTATATTCACTCTTCGCCTCGTGATGGCGTTATTCCTGTGCGTGTGCGGTTTGGTTTTGAGTGTTTGGCGCGTACAAATCTTTTCGATGCTGTCTCTTGCCTTCGTGCGTGCTTGGAGGATGTTGGCTTTTTTTGGGATGGTGAAGTTCTTTCACGCGTTGATATGCAAGTACTTTTGCCAGTCGATATTTCTGAGTTTCTTGATGCGATGAAAGGGAATCGCGTCGTTACGCGCTGTCGTGGTCAATTTGAACTTCATTCGAGTTTGTCGACGTGGAAAGTCGAAACCGTTACTTTTCGGTCTTCTTCGTGCGAACTGTGCATCTACGACAAACGCGCTCATTTGATTCAGTCGGATGCGGTCTACTGTGATACTTTTTACCGCTATGTTTTACATTCTTCAGAGATGCCCGAATCTTTAACGCGGGTAGAGTTTCGTTTCCGTCGCGAAGCGCTAAAGCGCTATGGAATTAATACTTTTGATCAGTTGCGTCGGTGTCAAGTTGCTTTGCCTCAGCTCGCTGGTACTGACTGGTTTCGTATCCTTGAGCGCGATAAAGTCCGAGGTAGTGAGAAAGAGATTCCAATTGCCCCTATTTGGAAACGTACTTTAGACGCCTTTGCGCACTATTTTAGAGAAGTTGAGACCTCGGTTGACTGTGATAGTGGTACGGATGTAGACACTTTACGTACTTTTCGACCGGTTAAGGATAGTGTCCCAGCCGTCAGAAGGCTTGTTTTGCAGGCTGTCGGCTGTTTGTGTTCGGCTGCGTCCGTTTCTCTCGAGAAGGTTTTAGATTCTAGTGATGTGATCAGGTTTTGTAATTCTGTTTTGCTCGATTTTGGGGAGCGTCTCTATTACTCGACTGTTCAGAAGCAGATTATTAACGCTGTTGTGCATGGGTTTTCACCTGTGGGTGGTCCCTCCTTTACTGAGCCTTGTGAAATTATCGAGGCTATGGCTCCTCCGACGCACGTGGAATTCCTTGAATTCTCGTAAACTTTAATAAAAACAATCAAACCAATCAAAAAACCTTAAAGTTTTTGGTAAAATTTGCCGATTACATTATTGGAGGTGATGAAATGACATATTTCGTTATGTTAGTTGCATCGGGTTTTGTATTAGGTTTTCTCGTTAATGCACCGAATGCAGTGCTTTCTGGTGTAAAACGTATTCTTGATTAGTGAGGTTTTATGTTTAAAAAGTTGTCGTTTGGAGTGCTTTCACTCTGTTTGCCTTTGATTACTTTTGCTCAAGAGGCTACCGAACCTTTTGATGGTACCATTTCGATTGACAGTTCTTTGTCTTCGATTGACTTTGGTTCCGTTATCTCTGATATCGGTTCTATGGCTGCGACTGCGATGATCTCGGCTTTGAGTCTTGCCGCAGGTATCTGGGGTGTGTTGTTCATTTGGCGCAAAGTTCGTTCAAGTGCAGGTTAAATAAAACCAAGGAGGGGCGGGGTAGCTCCCGCCTTTTTTATGTTTTCTCGGTTCGGTTTTTGGTTTTTACTTTGCTGTCCTGTTTTTGTGCTCGCCGAGTCCGCAGACGGTACGGCTAGTACTGAGATCTTAAAAATTCGTAGTACTGATATTTTTAAGTGTATAGATTTTTCAAGGATTTTTGCTGATGTCGCTCGAAGCGTCGCTCTGCCTTTACTTTTGATGTTAGGGGTCGCGTGTGGAATTTTGTTTGTACAGCTCGTTTCAAGGAGAATTTTTTCACCTCAAGTTGTTTCTCGTGCTCAACCCTTTAAAGCCTTGGATGAGCGCTATATTGCGCAAATGATGTATAAATCGGGCTTGAAGCGTGATAAAAATGGCGCTCTTCAGTTTGATCCATTTAGAGCTATGTCGTACTCGCAAGCCGTTCGCAAATATAACGATTTGCAAAAAATGTATAGAGGACTTGGTAATTTTTAATTTTAGGAGGTTATATGATTTGCTCATTTTTTTCCATATTTTTGTTATATTTGGTCGTTGGTTTTAGTTTTTTTACCCTTTTGAGCTATTTTTCTTTACTTGCTGTATTTTTTCTTTGTTTGTTTTTGTATTTAGAGAATCATTACTATCGTGAGTGATATTTTTCCATTTTTATCGTGTTTTTGTGATCTATTGTCCTTTATTTTTGTTGGTGTTTCGCTTGCGTTAGGCGTTTTGCTTTTCATAGCATTCAAGTTGGGGTGAAAAGATGAAATATTTTTTAGTTTTTTTCTTACTTTTTACCCCTGTTTCTGATGCATATTATAAATTTTCCTCAGGAGGAAGAGATTTTTTTTATGTTTTAGAAGATGTTGGAGCGGGTTGTTCCGATTTTTATCTCTTTCGTGGTCTTTCAGTCGGCGAAGCTAAAGCGGCTTGTAAAAAAGCTGGATTTGTCTATGTTAGCGTGAGTTACTACGAGTGTTTTTTTGTTGAAGATGGAGTAGAGCGTTTTGTTGGCGTTCTTTGTGCCGATCCTTCAATTCTTTCGTTGATGCCTGATTTTATTTCTGCCGTAGAAAGTTTAGGATTTGATTCCTCGTATGAGTTTTTAACATTGTATTTTTTTGATATTACTCCTGATCAGTATTTTGATGCTTTGTCTAGCGGTTCTGGGGCTTTTGCTTTTTCAGAAGTCGAGCCGTTTTTTTGGAAAATAAATTCTTTTTTGGTTTATATTTTCGTTTCCGTTTCACTCTTCCTTGGTGTTTTGCTTTTTGTGGCTTTTAAACAAATTTAGTGCCAAATGATAAAAAAAATTTTTTTCTTACTTTGCTTTTGTCCGGTTTTTTTGGGCGCTCAGGAGCTTCGATTTATCTATGATGATGTTCAGTATGACGTTCTTGGCTCTCTTATCTTTGATGGTCAGATTGAGGCAGTGTGTGGGGTAGTTTATAGTCCTGATGTTTTATCAGAGACTGAGATTCAGCAGGCTTGGGATGAGTTTGTTTTTGAGACTTGGACACAGTGGGGAGAGCCTATAGGTGGGAATAATGCTGTTGCTGGTCGTCCTTATTTTATGCGTCCCGCTTTAGTTCCTTGCACTCTTTTGGGAGATTCTTGGGATGTTGCATATCTTGAGGCTGTTCCCGTTTCTGTTTTTTTTGTTGCTTTTACGTCTGATGAAGATAAATATGTCGTTGGAAGTGATTTTGCTGATATTGCTTTCTCGTTTGCTATTTATTTGCGGAATCGAGGTTATCGCTTCTTTCCCGCTTTAGATCCGCTAAAAGCCGTTTGGCTTTGCCATTCAGTTGAGCAGACTGCCGAGGTCAGCAATTCCGTTCGAGGTGGTTCGAATATTATAGCGGATAGCGTTACAGTCTTAAAAAATATCGAGGCGGCTTCTTCGTCAACCGAAATTCCGGGTGTTACGGATGTTGATGGCACAAATAGCGTCAATACGTCTGTAAACGCTTCTGGCTTGGCGGTTACTTATGATGCCTCGACAACTTCAACAGAATCGTCTTCTGGTTCTGGTGCAAGCGTTACTTATAACAACGAGACGAATATTGAGATTAATGTTGATGTTGGCGAGGCGGATATGGTTGACAGTGTCGTTGAATCGCCTGTTGTTGAAGAGTTGTATGTTGAGGGGTTTGCCGAACACGATGAAGCAACTTTTGTTTACATCACTGGAGTGTATCCTGAGTATAAGGTTGATTGGGAAAAGTTGCAAGCCGATTTCATTTCCGCTTTGGCTAAAGTTGTTGATGTCAACACTCTTGATCAAGTCCTTGGTTATGCAGAATCTTCTTTTATACAGAATCATGCAGTGAGTGTCGTTTGCCCCTGGGGGTCCAAAGTTACTTTTGGGTTTGTATTAGATTTTAGGTCATTGGCATCCTATTCGCTCTTTATATGGCTGCGTGTTTTTTTGCAATTTTGCGCCTATTTTTTTCTTGTTTATATGATTTTAAAACTTTTTGTGTAGGGGGGATATCATGAGTGCTTTTTTCCAATGGATTGGTGATTTAATTCATTCTTGTTTTAATGCATTAGTGAATTTTTTGTTTGAAATTTTTAATGTTTTTTATACTGCCGCTTGCGCTGTCGGGCAGTTCTATCTTGATTTTTTTGATTATATTTGGCAATGGATCGTTTGGGCTTTTTATCTCGCGTTGGATTTTTTTCTTGTCCAGGGCATCGCTTTTTCCCATTTTACATTTGACAATTTTGATTTTATCGATTTTAATACTATTGTTTCTTTATACCAGACGATCAAAGCTGTTTTGAGCGTTGCGAATAACTTTGTACCTCTTGATACATTCTTTTTCTGTCTTGCTATTTATATTTCTGTTTTGCTCGTGTGGATTGTTTACCGGTTTATTAAGAGTTGGATTCCTACGTTATCGGGTTGAGGTAGATTATGGCTTTATCATTGATTATTGGCAAGCCGGGTAGCGGAAAAACGTATTTTGCTGTTAGTAAAATAGCTGATTTTTTGTGTGATGTTGCTCGTTACGAACTTAAAAACAAAATTCGATTTGAGAGAAATATTTATACGAATCTCCTTTTGAATATTGAAAAAATCAACGAATATTGTTCAAAACATGTTGGGGAGTCGGTTGATTTATCCTCCCATATCATTTTTTTAGATGACGAGTTCTTTTTTGATGTCGGGTCTGATGGAGTTCGACATCAAAAGCTGTGGTGGGAAGAAATCGAGGATGGCGCTTTCATTGTAGTTGATGAAGTACATCGTTTTATTCCGTCTGGTACCGTTAAAGGGCGTTCGGCGGATTGGATTCAAGTATTTTCCGAATACATTGCGCAACATCGTCATAGACGGCAAGATTTGCTTTTTATCACTCAACATACGGATACTCTACACAAAAATGTTCTTTGCTTTGCTGAGAGCGCTTGCCATATCTGTAATGTAAAAACACGAGTCATCCCTTTTTTGCGTATTCCTTTCGCCGATTTTGATGTTGTAAAAGA
Organism: Planctomycetia bacterium; assembly: GCA_030527105.1. Taxonomy (GTDB): domain Bacteria; phylum Planctomycetota; class Planctomycetia; order Pirellulales; family Thermoguttaceae; genus RGIG3701. The sequence goes on along the minus strand of JAUNBK010000020.1, from coordinate 32,338 downwards.
AGCGTTTGGCATTAAAAATCAAGTTGCTAACGTCATTTATGGAAATTATTTGAGCAGGTCGTTCAAGTTTGAAAGCGAGACGACGATTGTACTTTTGCAGTCGATTTTTGCTCTGTATAAGTCCCATACGATGAGTGATGAGGAATCGGATAGGCCGTCTCTGAATCTGTCGCGAGTTGGCGCTATCCTCTGGTTCCTGCGGAGGCATTTTTGGCATTTAGCATTAAAGTTAGGTGCTTGTGCGTTTGTGCTCTATCTTGTTTATTTTGTTCTCGCTGAGGGACCTTCTTATTTTTCTCGTACTTTAGTTGGGAGTATGACGCCTGACGTTAAATCTAAATCTACAGAGGCTAAATCCGTTTCTGACGTTAAAAACCGTAGTTTGCCGGCAAAGTCCGTTCAAAGAGTTGATGAGGCGCGGGGTGGTGAGAAAGCTGTGGAACACGAAAAGGAAGATATTCGCAAGTCTTGGTACAAAGACAAGCGAGTTTTTGTGTTCGGTCGTGATTTTGTTGTCATGGATATTGGGCGAGTTGCGGTTGGTGAGTCATTTGAAAGGGATGGTTTAGTTTATGTTCTTGAGAGTGTTGACTGTCGTTGTAAGAAAGTTTCTTTTCATTTGTTGTCTGCTGAGCCTGTCCGGGTGCAAGCCGCTGGACAAGACCTTGGATCTGTCTTCGATTCCGTTCGAGAAGACAGTGGAAAGGGAGGTAAAACTGAGTAACTTTGACAGCATGCCTATTTCGATGAGTTTTGAGGCTTGCCCGCTTCCTGTAGCTTTGTCGACGATTTCTGCTGAGACTGGTGTTTCGATTGTCTGGAGTGCGTCGATTGATGATACCCTTGTGTCTGGCACGTTCGTTGATGAGAATTTAGGGCTTCTTCTGGCCGGCATTGCAAAGCGCTATAATCTAAAGTTTTCTGACCTTGGAGGAGTTTATTTTTTGGGCGAAGCCAGCGCGACAGATAAGATTAGCGTTGTTGTTCGGTCGCCATTTTCTGATTTGGAGGTTTTAGAGAAGTCGCTTTTGCAGTGTCTTTCAGATTCCGGGAAAGTAAGTTGTGTCGGCAGTTGTCTCGTAATTTCCGATTATTTTCAGAATCTTCGTGAGGTGCTTGGTGTGATTTCGTCTATTCGTTCTGATTCTCTTCGGAGTTATATTGCAGAGGTGTTTTTCGTCCGTCTGCACGATTCGGAGCTTTTCGATTTGCAAGCACATTTGGAATCGAACGGCATTGATATTTTTTCGAGTTCGTTTAATCTGAAAACTCTTTTTTCGATGTATGTCGACGTTACTGGCGAGGCGTTGCAATCCCGTATGGAAAGTCGCCCAATTCTTTATCTTTCCGAAGGGCGCAAGAGTACCCTTGAAGTTGGATCTGATGTTGTCCGTAGTCGTTATTCGATTAGTGAAACGGGGTATAGTAGTGTAACTGGGTATGAAACTTTTTCAGATGGCGTCTCGATTAGCTTAACTCCTTTTAGGGTTTCAAATGACGTTATTTCTGTAGATGTTGATTTGAGTGTAAGTAGCTTCGATGGAGCTTCTCTAGATTCTATTCCAGCATCTAACAAGTCGCGGCTTTTGTCGCCAGGAGTTTTACTTGCGGATGGAGAGGTTTTTTTTGTTGGGTCTTTGAGGGTTTTAGAAGAGAGTAAAAAGGGGGTTATCTTTGGTTTGTCTTCAAGCAAAGATGATGAGATTGTAACGGTTTGGGTAAAAATTCGGGAGGTTTCTTTGAAAAATTCTGGCAAAAGTTTGTAATGAGGTTTAATGGGTCTTGACGTGGTGTGTTTTTTCTGCTATATTGGGCGTACTTGGGAACTCGTGAACGGGAGGTAACATGTTACGTTTTTTTTGTGATGTAACGAAGATTGATCAGTCAGCCATTACGCAAAGGGTTATGACTCCTTTTTTTGATGCCTTTGAGAGCTTTTTTCTGTCTCTCTTGATACCTGTGTTGTGTTTTTTTATATTTAGTGTTTTTGTTCTTTATGTTGTTTGTCGCGTCCGAGGCAAATCTTTTTTTAAAGTTTTGTTTTCGCGCGATAGATAGATTTTTTATGGAGGTTTTATGAAAGGTTTATTGTGGCGTTTTCGTTGCGCTGGTTCGTTCGGTGGAGTATCTTCTTTCAAGGATGAAGACGAAGAACGCTATTTTATGCGTGTTGACTTTTGGGGCGGAAAGGTTTCCGCCGAGATTGACAGTGCCCGTTTTTCTGCGCTTTCGTTGCGTGATGAAGGTGTTGATGTTCGTGTCCTTGGTGACGTTATTTTTTCATCTGGATCGCCTCGTGCTCTCGTGCGAGCGATTGTCTTTGATGGAGATGAGGGCTTTAAAGAGGTGTCTTTTGATGAGTCGATGCAAGGGATGGTGGTTTCTGGTTTCTGTGAGATTCTAGATAAGCGCCATTATTCTACCGACGATGGTCGTAACTTCTTTTCAGCAAGTTTGAAAACCTGTGGTGGAGTTTTGCGTCGAGTGCCTTTGACCGAGGAGCTTTTTTCTAAACTTTCCATTGGTCTTGGTGTTGTTTCTGGCAATCTCGTTAATGAGTTTTCGAATGCATATGTTGACGGAAAACGTCAAAACCTTACTCGCAGTGAGCTCCTTTTGACGGCTTGGAAGCCTGGAGTTCCTCGCGAGATGAAATAAAAATTTTTTTGGGTGTCTACAACACATAATAGACATTATCGGACGTTGTAGCAAATGAATCAAGAAATGCAACACGATAAAATTTGTCAGATCATATTTGCCAACATTCATTTGACGAACAGCGTATGGTCTTGTTAAATGATATTCATGCCCCCCAATTTAACTTTTGGACTGCGGAGCAAAAGACGATTATGTGTGTAGTGTGAGTATCAAAAATTTTTTGAGGAGAGTTTGAAAGTAGCGACACTTCTCCAAAATCACCAACTTATAATATTCGCGTTAAGATTCCCGGTTCCGTCCGCCGTTGGAACTACGCACCACGGTTCGTAAAGCGTCACGCAAGACGGGAATTTTAAAGGAGAACGAGTTTAACAACCCCCGAGGCTCTTTTCAGGCGTGGTTCTTCAAATATCGGCAAGCCCCCTGCTCCACTTCCGAGAACATTTGCGTGTGTTTTTAAGTTCCCGGCGCGAACAAATCGAGTCTGTATATACTCAATCGCATTTAAAATTCCGTTTTTGCGCCGAAAATTTGGAAATTCTCTGTATTCCCTGAAAAGGTCGAATAAATCAGAAAAATATCCGATTATACAGTACTTTTTTCTTGAAAAATCGCCATAATCGCTCGATCGGATTAAGGTTTGGTGAGTAGGCGGGCAAAAAATGAAGGCGAACGTTGGTTTTGATTAAGAATTCGCGCAAAAGTGTCGACAACCCCTCTTTCTGTACCGAAGTCAGACGCGCCACGCGACCACGATACAGCCTTTGTTTTAGGGCGTCAACGCCACCTGATTCCCACGTTTGAAAATGGTTGCGGACGGTTTTTTCGTCCATCATCAGAACCTCCGCCACGTCGCCGACAGTCCGACCACACCCGAGCAGAAAAACGGCTTTGATATCGATAATTTTCCATCTTCCGACCTTGCCCCCCTTCACAAAGTGTGATATACTGATCTTATCGTCAAAAAGTCAGTGCGACTTTTGCGGGAATTTTGTAGGAGAAGTCGTATAAAATTCACCCTCTCTAAATCTCCACAAATGTGCGCGAGGAACAAAAAGAATTCTAAAGTTGAAAATTTCTTTTGTTCACCAGAAGAATAACCGGTATTTATGGAAATTTTTGTGTGAATTGTTTAACTTGGCGCAAGCCGTGCAGGTTTTTTTCTTATTTAACCGTCGTTTTAATATATTGTATAGGTGCGTTATTTCTCGAGAGAAAATTTTACAACAAGGAATTTCCAATTTTACCAGCACTCACTTGCAAACAAATTTTTTCGTGGTATCATTGTTTCAGTAGATGAATATATATTTCATCTGGAATGCAGGTTTTATTATTATAGAAAGGGCTATATCATGTCAGAAAGAATCAATTGCAATTCGAAAGAACTTCGGAAAAATGCTCTCACAAAGCGTCAAAGAGCTGTGCTCGACTTTATAAAGGAATGTATTTGCGAGCGCGGAATCGCCCCAACGATTCGTGAAATTGGCGATGAATTCGGAATCCATTCACCCAATGGGGTCGTTGGACATCTTCTCGCGCTGCAGCGGAAAGGCTTTATCGAAAGAAAAACAAATTCTTCGCGCGCAATTCTGCTCAAAGACGTTCCTCGCATGAACTTCTCGCCAAACATCGAAGGAATCCTTCACTGCGGAAGAATACACTCTTGCGAAGAGATGGACGCCGCACACCCCAATGTATCGAAACTTTCGATTATGAGTACTGAAAATAGAATTATTATTGTCGGAAGCAACGAATATGCAAAGAAGTATGGCATCTGCCAAAACGATTACCTTCTTATCCAGCCAGCAAAGATTCCTGAACAAGAACGGCTAAACATTGTTCAGAACGACGATGGGACATACGAGATTCTGCGCTTTAACGAAGTTGTGAATCAACGTTTTTCAAAAGTTTTGGCTGTCGTCGTCGCGCTTCTCAGAAACCAGTTCTTCGTGCTGTGTCAAGATGATAAGCGAAATTAGCGTTGGAAGGAGTGTTTGAAAGGAAACAATTTTTCAATCTGATACGACCGGGAGCGACTACGGCTTCCGCCAATTGAAACATCACCGGGAGGCGGGCGCTGACGCTTCTGACCTCCCATATTCTATCGCGCTTCCAAACTTTCCGACCGGTCCCTCCTCCCAAAACTTTTTAGGATATTTACAAGGGTTCATTTTCGTGAAAGAACATGAGCACTATTTTTTTGTGCACTTATTCTTGTTTTAAAAAGTTTGGAGAACGCCCGACAACCCACGCGCTCGGCGATGTTCCCTTCCAACACAAGATTGAGGTTCTGGCAAACGTTTTATCGCTCGCAAATAAATTTTATTAAACCAACCCGAAATACTTCTCGAAAAAGCGGGTGATTTTCTCCACGATACCCTGCTTTTTGGCGGTACGGTCGTCACTGCCAAAGCGGGATACGGGCGGGAGAATGTGGTCAAAATCGATGCCAGAGGTTTGGAGGGAACCGTCACGGAAGGAAAGCGCAAGGAACTGCCGGGCTTCGTCCGGTTTGAGATTTTCTTCGGAAATCAGGGCGGAAAGCTCGCTTTCTTTCTGCTCGTGAACGAATTCACGCCAATCGTCGTCCACCTGCGTATCGGCATTGACACGGCTGATGAAGGCTTCAATCAGGTCTTTCTTGCTACGAAGCTGAAGGCTGGAATCAACCGCTTTCCGAATATCAATCAGAATTTCTTTGTCCTCGCAGTTGGAATCGTGGTATTTCAAAACCAGCATGAGAATGTAGTCGATGTTGATTTCGATTTGCCGAATGAGTTCCATCTCGAAGACGACATCGTCGTTGATGTTCTCTTTTTTGTCGTTAGATTCCTGCCGTCGGGACTGGTAAAGGTCGAGGTAACGGCTCTGGTAATCCTGCATTTGCCGCTCCGTGAGAATCTCATTTCCTTCGAAGGCATCGAACGCGGAGAGGATGTTTCGGAGTTTCAAAACCGCACCGAAGAGCGAGATAAACTTTTTTTCGTTTTCTTCGCCCACAATCGGTTCGTCCAGAGGGAACTCCGTGGTGAGTTGTTCCACGATTTCCGTGTAACCGGGGTGATGTTTGTCGTCTTCGTCGTCGTAGCCGCTGTAGTAGGAATCGTAATCTTTCAGGAGCACGATACTTTCGGCGGCGCGGTCACCGAAGAGCGCGATAGCTTCGTCGGTCGCCTGCTGAAGATTTCGGAAACAGACGATATTTCCGAACGTCTTGACGGAGTTCAGAATTCGGTTCGTGCGCGAGTACGCCTGAATCAGACCGTGCATTCTCAGGTTTTTATCGACCCAGAGCGTGTTGAGCGTGGTCGCGTCAAAGCCAGTCAGGAACATGTTCACGACAATCAGCAAGTCCAGCTGGCGTTTCTTCATCCGGTCGGAAACGTCCTTGTAATAGTTCTGGAATTTGTCGGAACTCGTGTCGAAATTCGTGTTGAAACTCGCGTTGTAGTCGGCGATGGCAGAGTCCAGAAAGTCCCGCGACGTTTGGTCAAGTGCGGCAGTCTCGAAGTTTTCGTCCGGGAGCACGTCCGACTCTTCTTCATTCGGGCTGAAACTGAAAATCGTGGCGACTTTCAGGTCTCTGCGGGTTTCCGCAAGTTGACGTTTGAATTCGGCGTAGTATTTCATCGCCATCGGAATGGAGTCCACGGCAAAGAGCGAATTGAACCCCATGACACGTTGGTTTTTCAGCATGTAGGAACTTTCGCGCCGGGTTTTCTGGTCGAAATGTTCCAGAATGTAACGAACGACTTCCCGAACCCGTTCCGGGGCGGCCATGGCGCGCTTGGTGTCGATGCCCAGAACGTCTTTATCCTCCACATCGTCTTTCTGTCGAATCGTACGAATATAGTCGATACGGAACGGCAAAACGTTTCCGTCGTTGATGGCATCCACAATCGTGTACGTGTGGAGTTTCTCCCCGAACGCCTGCGGTGTGGTGCGCATTCTCGGGTTGCCGTTGTTTCCGGCATTCACCGCGAAAATCGGCGTACCGGTGAATCCGAAAATGTGGTAGTTCCGAAACGCCTTGACGATGGCCGCGTGCATGTCGCCGAACTGACTGCGGTGGCACTCGTCGAAGATGATGACGAAATGCTGGCGGTACGCGTCGTGGGTTTTGTTTTTACGAATGAAAACGTCCAGTTTCTGAATCGTCGTGATGATGATTCGGACGTTCGGGTCTTCCAGTTGCTTTTGCAGGATTCGGGTGGACGTGTTACTGTTGGCGGCACCCTTTTCAAAGCGGTCGTACTCCTTCATCGTCTGATAGTCCAAATCCTTTCTATCCACGACGAAGAGCACTTTATCGACGCTGGGCATCGTCGAGGCGAGCTGGGCGGTTTTGAACGAAGTGAGCGTTTTGCCGCTTCCGGTCGTGTGCCAGATGTAACCGCCCGCGTCGGTTGAGCCGGTCTTTTTGTAGTTCGTGGCAATCAGAATCCGGTTCAGAATCCGCTCCGTAGCCGCGATTTGGTACGGACGCATGACCAGAAGCAGGTTTTCCGATGTGAAAACGCAGTACCGGGTCAGGACACTTAAAATCGTACGCTTTGCAAGAAACGTTTTCGAGAAATCGACTAAATCGGGAATAATCCGGTTGTTTCCATCCGCCCAGAACGAGGTAAATTCAAAGCTGTTGCTGGTCTTTTTGCCCTTTTCCCGTCCGCTTCTGGTCTGTTCGCGGACGTGGCTGTTTCGGGTCGTGTTGGAGTAATATTTCGTGTGCGTACCGTTGCTGATGACGAAAATCTGAACGTATTCGTACAGCCCGCTGGTCGCCCAGAAGCTGTCGCGCTGGTAACGCCGAATCTGGTTGAACGCTTCCCGAATCGCCACGCCTCGGCGTTTCAGTTCCACGTGCACGAGCGGCAGACCGTTCACGAGAATCGTCACGTCGTACCGGGTATCGTGAGTGCCGCCGTCCTCCTCAAATTGATTGATGACCTGCACCCGGTTATTATGGATGTTTTTCTTGTCGATGAGATAGATGTTTTTAGTGGAACCATCGTCCCGACGGAGAATCTGCACGTGGTCGGTCTGGATTTTCCGGGACTTTTCAACGATTCCATCATTGCTGGACGCGAGGCACTCCTGAAAGAACCGTTTCCACTCACCATCGGAAAACGTGTATTCATTCAGAAGTTCCAACTGTAGCCGCAGGTTGGCGACCAGCTCCTCCTCATTGTGAATCGTGAGGTATTCGTACCCCTGCAAAACCAGAAGTCGAATGAACTCTTTTTCCAGTTCCGCCTCGCTCTGAAACGCCTCGGAGCGCTGGGAATCGGGAACGTATTCGGAAACGACGGTGCTTTCATCGTCGGAAAGGATGATCTTGAAGGTACTCATAAAATCTTTCTTATACTCTCTGGAGGGCGGTCGTCCTCGGCCGCCTTAAAAAACTTACTTACTTTTTGGGTGGCCGGGGACGACCACCCTCCGAATATAGGGGTGTCCTTCGGAGGGCGGTCGTCTCGGCCGCCTTAAAAAACTTACTTACTTTTTGGGTGGCCGGGGACGACCACCCTCCGAATATAGGGGTGTCCTTCGGAGGGCGGTCGTCTCGGCCGCCTTAAAAAACTTACTTACTTTTTGGGTGGTCGAGGACGCCCACCCTCCGTATATAGGGGTGCCTTTCGGAGGGCGGTCGTCCCGGCCGCCTTAAAAAACTTACTTACTTTTTGGGTGGCCGGGGACGACCACCCTCCGAATATAGGGGTGTCCTTCGGAGGGCGGTCGTCTCGGCCGCCTTAAAAAACTTACTTACTTTTTGGGTGGCCGAGGACGACCACCCTCCGAAGTACCCTCCGTATTACCCTTCGAAGAGGAAATGTAAGGCCAGTCGGTCAAACCGCTTTTGGCGGGGTTGTTCAAAATGTAATTTCGTGCTTTTTGAAAATGCTCCGCGTCGCGAATCATTCGGTCCCAGTACCCTTCTCTCCAAATGGGCTGAGGAACGTGTAATTGCCGTGCGATTTGTTTGCTTGTAAAACCTTTCCATGCACTCACAATATCCGCAAGCCGATGTCCTTCATACTGCCGAATTAATATGTGAACATGATTTCCCATAACGACCCATTCGTAAAGATCGTACCACTCGTCGGCATAAAAATACCACGCGTCGATAACGATGTTTGCCGCGATTGGGTCATTGAGGCAACAACTGCCGTAACGATTGTTGTGAAGCCAGTTTTCCACTCGCGTACGTTTGTAAAGGTTCCGATTTTCCGGAGCCACTGTCGATAATTCACTCTGGATTTTTTCATATTCGCTTTGCGCGAGGGAGTCGGCCAACCGATAAGTAATCGTCTGTGCCGCTTCTCCGAAATCCCAGTGAGGCAAACGTTTCGGTTTGTATTTATGTCGATGTTCCATATTCTTCGGAAGGCGGTCGTCTCGGCCGCCTTAAAAAATTTTCTTACTTTTGGGTGGCCGGGGACGACCACCCTC
>JAUNBK010000020.1:0-23130 GCA_030527105.1 Planctomycetia bacterium | reverse complement strand
CTTACTTTTGGGTGGCCGGGGACGACCACCCTCCGAAAACCTTTCTCTTCGGAAGGCGGTCGTCTCGGCCGCCTTAAAATCTTACTTACTTTTGGGTGGCCGGGGACGACCACCCTCCGAAAACCTTTCTCTTCGGACGGCGGTCGTCTCGGTCGCCTTAAAATCTTACTTACTTTGGGTGGCCGGGGACGACCACCCTCCGAAAACCCTTCTCTTCGGAAGGCGGTCGTCTCGGCCGCCTTAAAAATTTTTCTTACTTTGGGTGGCCGGGGACGACCACCCTCCGTATTACCCTCCGTATTTAAGCCTCAATCTCCGTGATAATCTTCGATATTTCCAGACGCAGAACCTGTTCACGGGCGACGATTCGCTCGATTTCCGCGTTCAGTTGGAGGATGTCGACTTTCTCCCGCGTGTCCTCCTGCTCGACGTACGTCGAAACGGAAAGATTGTAGTCCTGCGCCTCGATTTCCTCGTTCGGAACCCGACGGGCGAAGTGCTCCGCGTCGGTGCGGGAAACGTACGCCCCAAGAATCGTGTCGATGTTCGCCTGCGTCAGCTTGTTGTTATTCGTTACTTTAATGCACTCTTTGGAAGCGTCGATGAAAAGGGTGCTGTTATCCTTTTTCGACTTCTTCAGCACCATGATACAGGTCGCGATACTCGTGCCGAAAAACAGGTTGCCGGGAAGCTGAATCACACAGTCGATGAAGTTATTGTCGATGAGATATTTACGAATCTGCTGTTCCTTGCCGCCGCGATACATCACGCCGGGGAAGCAGACGATGGCCGCCGTGCCGTCCGACGCGAGCCACGAGAGCGCGTGCATGACGAACGCCAAATCCGCCTTGGAAGCCGGTGCCAGAACTCCCGCTGGAGAAAATCGCGGGTCGTTGATTAAAAGCGGGTTGCTGTCCCCTTCCCACTTAATCGAATACGGAGGATTGGACACAATCGCCTCAAACGGCTCGTCGCCCCAGTGCTTCGGCTCGGTGAGCGTGTCGCCGTGCGCAATGTCGAATTTTTCATACCCGATATTGTGCAGGAACATGTTAATCCGACAGAGGTTGTAGGTCGTGATGTTGATTTCCTGCCCGAAAAAACCCTGCCGGACGTTGTTCCGTCCCAGAATTTTGGCGAACTTCAGCAACAGCGAGCCGGAACCGCAAGCGGGGTCGTAAACCCTGTTGACTTCCGTTTTCCCGACAACCGCAATCCGCGTCAGAAGTTCCGAAACTTCCTGCGGTGTGTAATACTCCCCGCCGCTCTTGCCCGCGTTGGACGCGTACATTCCCATGAGAAATTCGTACGCGTCGCCGAACGCGTCAATCGTGTTGTCCTCGTAATTGCCGAGTTTCATCTGGGAGATACTCGTCATCAGCCGGACGAGCTTTTTATTCCGCTTTTCGACGGTTCCGCCCAGCTTGTTGCTGTTCACATCAATGTCGTCAAACAGCCCGCGAAAGTCGTCTTCACTGTCGGTGCCCTGTGCCGAGGCTTCAATTCCCCGGAAGACCGCCTCAAGCGTTTCGTTCAGATTCTCGTCACCTGGAGCGTTCGCCAGAACATTCGCGAACAACTGGCTCGGCAACACGAAAAACCCTTTCGTGTCCACCATATCGTCCCGCGCCCGCTCCGCTTGCGTGTCGGAAATCGCGGCGTAATCGAACCCCTTATTCCCGGCTTTCCATTCGTTCACGTTGATTTCATGAGCCAAATTTTCCGAAATGTATCGGTAAAACAGCATACCGAGCACATACTGTTTGAAGTCCCAGCCATCCACGCTCCCGCGCAGTTCGTTCGCAATATTCCAAATGGTACGGTGCAGTTCCGCCCGTTCGATTTCCTTTCGATTATCCACCATAATACACTCCGTTCAGACCAAAATCAGGTCATTTCCTTCCCTGGAAACGCGCTGGTCGGAGTTTACTTTATTTTTGAGGTTTTGACAAGACGAAAACCCTTGGAATGTATAAAGATTATCTGAAAATCAGGATATTCTCCATGCACTTCGCCATTTCACTCGAAGATATTGGCATCCCCAAAACACACTGTCGGTATTGCTTTTTCTATTGTTTCCCCTATTCCTCGTCGATTGTAGATGTGGCGGTGGGGGCATTTTGGGGTTGATTTTCACAAGACAAGCGAGCCGTTGGAGCCATGCACCACAGAAGAGCGAGCCGTCGTACGACGAGCATGAAATTCTAGGTATTTTTTTCCTCACATTCATTTTTCCACCCTTGCAATTCTTCTTCAAATCGGCTATAATAGAATTGTCGAGTTTCGGGTCACCTGCCTTGAAGCGAAATCCTCACCCCAGGATCCGCCTGCGCGACGCCGCGTGAGTCAGGGCGCTGCATCAAATGCGGGAGGCTCGCAGGACGCGGAAACTCCTCACGAATAATACTTCGCTTTAAAATTCCCGTTCCGTCCGCCGTCGGAGCTACGCACCACGGCTCGCAAAACGTCGCGCAAAACGGGAATTTTAAACGACGATGAGTATAAAGCACGATGAGTATAAATCGGGACTGCCCGATACAATCGCACTTTCACGCTTTTTTTTTGGAGATCACCATGTTTTGGTTCATTAGAAACCTTAGAAGAGAATTAAAAACGTTAATTTTTGTTTGTCTTATGATTCCTACAATTCTTTGTGCCCAAGAATATCGAGTTTTTTTCGGGACATACAATCGAGAAAACGACGCAAAAGGCATCTACGTCTCGGACTTCAATGCCGATTCCGGGGAACTTTCCCCACCGCAACGCGCGGTCGAGGTCGATAATCCCTATTTTCTCACCCTCTCGAAAAAATCCGACTTTCTCTATGCCGTTGGTGGAGAGAAAAAAGACTTTCTTTTTGCCTATCATTCCCATCTTGACAAAAAAGAGGGGGTGCTCGAATCCCTCAACTCGCTGGGAGACTTGGGGCGCTCGGTGTGCCATTTGACGCTTGATGCGTCGGAGCGATTTATTCTCACGGCACACTATGGGTCGCACGAAATCGCCCTTTTTTCCTTGAAGCCGGATGGCTCGATCGAGAAAGAGGCGCAGCGGCAGAAGTTCGAGGGGAAAGGTCCCAACGCGCAGCGTCAAGACGCGCCCCACCCGCATGGCGTATTGTTTTTGCCCGGCACGAATCTCTTCTACGTCCCGGATTTGGGGACGGATCGGATCATGATTTATCGTTTGGACGCCGAGAAAAGCGCCTTTGCGCCCAACGATCCGCCTTTCGTCCAAGTCGCGCCCGGGAGCGGACCGCGCCACATGAGCTTCCACCCTTATCTTAAGGTTGCGTACGTCGTGAACGAATTATCCAACACGGTGTGCGTTTTTTCGATCGAATCCAATGGTGGATTGAAAGAAATTCAAACAATTTCCACTCTTCCGAAAGATTGGAGCGGAGAAAATACCGCTGCGGAGGTCGCGGTGGAACCTTTTGGTCGTTTTTTGTACGCCTCGAATCGAGGACACGATAGCGTGGCGCGCTTCAAAATCGCAAACGACGGAACGCTCACGTTTTTGGAGACCACCTCCGTCGAGGGGAAAACGCCGCGCCATTTCGCGTTGGACCCCTCGGGAAAATTTCTAATCGTCGCAAACCAAGATTCAAACAATATCACGCTCTTTCGCGTGGAGGAAGGTGCGCCGAAATTCATAAAGGCGTTGGAAATTCCTGCCGCTCCCGTCTGCGTCGCTTTTGCGGAACTCCATAAAATCGAGCACCTCTCTGAGGAGACCACAACCGATGAAGCAATCAGACTGGACGACCTGATCCGAATGCGCTTGGAGGCGACCACGCTTCGCGATGTGGGCGGGTTGGCGCAACGATGTTTTGATTTATTGGAGAATCCTGAAACGGAAAAAGAGATTCGACCTTTTCTCGCCGCCATTGCGGAGAACGCGGTACTTCAGCAGGCAGAAGTCGTCGTTCCTCAGTTGAGCAACCTAGGCGAGCAAGGCATCCAGAACGCCAAGGGGTTGGTTCTCGAAATGCGTCGTACGTTGGAAAAAGTGTTGAAGCATTCTCCTCAATCGATTGCCGGACATTTATATTACGCCCTCATTTTGGAGGAGGAGCGAAAAATCAACGCCCCGAAGGACGAGAGATCGGATGGTGCGTCGCAAAACGATGGCGCAGAAAAAGTGCGATACAGCGTCGAGGCGCTCGAGCACTTGGAGCAAGGGTTGGAGCTTGCGTTTCAAGGCGATTTTGCCATCGAAAACAAGGACATTGTGACGCAGGCACTCCTCCTCAAAACGATGTGGCTTTGCGAAAACAATATCGAAAGCGCCATTCAATCTATCGAAAAGATTCAAACGTTTAATCCAGAAGCGTTCCAAAATTTGCGGACGATTTATATCCAACTTCTCGCAAAAATGGGAGACGACTCTCGTTTTTGCGAGGAAATAGAAAAACAAATCGCCGAGGCGGAGAAGGATCCAACACAAAAAAAGGTGTTGTTTGAGCTGCGTCGATTAAAGATGTTGCGCCTCATTGAGCAGCAGAAATTTGAGGGTGCGCTGGAGGTTGTGCAACAACTTCGCGAGGATATCCCCGAGAATAATGAGCTTGCCCAAATGGAGTTCATGCTGCTTGGTATGCTGGGGCGGCGTGACGAGGCGCTCGAGAGGATTAATGCCCTTATTGAGCGTGAGCCAATTTCGTCGCAATTGTATTTGAGTCGCGCAAAGTTGTTTTATGACGACAAGAACGTAGAAAAAGCACTCGAGGATTTAGAAAAATGTGCTGTTTTTGACCCCAGCAACATGGAGGCGTATCTCCTGAAGTGGGACATCTTGCAAAAAGAGGGGCGCGTCGACGAAGCAATCAAGGATGCGGAGAAACTTGCGAGCGAGAATCCAGACGATTTCGAATTCAACTTTGGTTTAGTCTTGATTTTCGTCTCTGCGGAACGATATGGCGTTGCCGTGGAGCATCTCGAAAAAATGAACGAAAAATGGGACTTCGCCAGCGTTTTTGACGAGAAAGCGGATGCGAATTCTCAAACGCAGGATACTCAAACAGCGGACGACAATCGTGCGCGTGCAAGACGTTTTTATCTCGTTGCCTCTGATTGCTATTTGAATATTGGGAATCGACGAGAGGCGAAAGATTGCTACGAAAAATTGCTGCGTCTGGCGCCCGATTATCATCTCGCCCTCAATAATTTGGCGTGGATAATGTCCACAGCGCCGGAAGATGATTTGCGTTCAAAAGATGCGGTCGAGTTTGCCACCAAAGCGTGCGAGCTTCATCCTGACCCCGGGTATTTTAGCACGCTAGCCGCTGCGTATGCTGAGGCGGGAGATTTCGAGAAGGCTTTGGAGATTATTCAAAAAGCAATCGATTTGGCAAAGGAGAAAAAACAGGACGAAATGGTCGAGGCGCTCCTTAATGAGAAATCGTTTTACGACGCACGAAAACCATTCCGAGAGCCTGCGGAGGCGGAGCCACAAGCGGACTCCAACGCAGAGTGAGACTCTCTTTGTACCATTGTGTAAAATTTTATCGAGCCGTCCGTTCTCGAATCGAAACGCTCGGCTCCACAACTCGTCGCACCTGCGGAACTTTTTGAAATACAAAACAGATGAGGATTATATAATGAAACCTTTATTGCCATTTTCACAATTGTGTGTCGACCAAAATGGTACCCCGCTCTGCCCTTTGGTGATTGGTATCTCGGGTCATCGCCATTTGAACCCAGAAAAAGTAGCTGACTTAAGGGAGAAAGTCAAAGATTTCTTCGTTTGCGCACAAAAGGCGTGGCAGTCGAATCCCAACAACGCTCGCGCACCGATTTTTGTGTTGGATGGTCTCGCTCAGGGAGCGGATTTGTTGGTTGCCGAGGTGGTTCTTGACCTTATTGCCCAATCCTCCGATGAGGCTCCCTCTCCTTTTAAGTTGGTCGGCGTGCTTCCCATGCCGCAGCGTTTTTATGAGGAAGATTTTGATGCTGAAACGCTGCCGGGATTTCGTCGAATTTTGGATTCTTGTTCTACGGTGTGTGAATTTCCTCTCACTCAAGAGAACCTCCATGTGGATCAGAATGGGGGCGCGATCGATCGTCAGGCGCAGTACGTTGAACTGGGGGATTTCCTCTCAAGGCACAGCGCGATTCTCCTCGCTTTGTGGGATGGGTTTGATTATCCTCTTTCGCCGGGCGGGACGGGAGATGTCGTCAGGCGTACGATTGTAGAAAATGGCGGGTGCGTATTTCAAATTGTCGCCCAAAACATGAAAAATCCGATCCCGACGCTTCCTTCCTCCTCCTATTTTCTCCGTCCCCTGCCCCTGGATCAGCGCCACCTTCGCTCTACCCGCTGGGGCGAGTCGTTGTGGAGATCTGCGGCGACGCCTCGGCAAATTTTCTCTTCCATTTGGACGCGCCGAGCCGCCAGGAAGGTAATTTCATTTTTAGAGGCAACAAAATTCCACCTCTCCTCATTTTTTGCCTTGCTTTACTCGGTCTTTAGAAAAGGAGAGGGGGAAGCAGAGAGGGAGTTCGATTTTTGTGAATTTTCCTGTCCAGACGAGTATGTTTTTGAGTTGCTTCGAATCTGTGGGGAAATAAATTCTCCAGGAGATATTTCTCAGTCGGAATTAGTGCGAAGAACGAACAAAAAACGTGCGCAGTTTTTTGATTTCGATCCTCCTGCGGATCCAACCCCTCAAACACCCACGGATTTCCAAACACCCACGGAGCCTCAAACGCCTCAATACGCTCCCCAATATCAAGCGTCCCCATCTTTCACGGGATATGGCGCAATGCCAGGAGAAGGTGATCCGATTATATTGGATTCGACGAACCTATACGGGCACAGCGTCGAGACTCCCGAGGGGAGGAGGATCGAACCTGCGGTCGCGTTTGTGCCTCCTGGAGTTTCGAATGATCCCTTTGGAGGAACCGCGCCCCAACGGACACCTCAGGGCGATTTTTCTCCATCTGCCTCGCAAGTGGACGCTGCAATCCCGATTTCGCCCCCGCCCCCCCTGCCCGATTCGCCCCCAGCGTCGGAACCTATCTCGACCCCACCCCCTCCGCTGGCGCAATTTTCGAACGACAACGATTCCGCGTATTTTGAGAATTTGTGCTCGATTTCATCCGTGTGGTATGAGCATTATTCAACTCTTCACAGCCAAGTGCTTGCGTGGTCGTTTGGCGCGTGGTCGATTTTATTTTTGTTTGCGCTGGCGGAATATTTCCTCGTGTTGGGTCGTGGTTTTGCCTCGTTTTTGCAAGTCGTCACGCTTATCCTTTTGACAGGTGTCATAGGGTTTTATTGTGTGGACCGTCTTTATTTGCGTTGGTCGAGGAGACGATTTTTGTACAAACTCCTCTCTGAAGCGCTCCCACTTTGCGCTCGGACGGCGGAATTGGGATTTTCGCCCGAGACTCCGCTGCGATTTGAAGTGCCGACACCTGCGCGAGAATCTGCGTTGCGTGTGGTTCTTCAGAATCTGGCAGGCAGCGTTGCTACGGAGGAAAATATTATTGTCGACGAGGCGGAGATCAAGTCTCGCATGAGTACGCGCTGTATGGAGACGTTCGTTCGTTTTGCGAATGCTCGCTTTTTGACAACGGCAGTCGCTTGCGCGAAGTTTTGGCTTTTGGGTGCCTCCATTTGGTGGTTCGCCATTTTTATCACGACATTCTCGTCGGGCGAAAGTCGCTTGGCGGGGGCAAAGTCGCTTGCCTTGGCGCTTCCCGCCCTCTTTTTGCTATGGTGCTTCGCGACTCAAGAGCGACTCAAGGCGCGAAAAGAGGCGTGTGCCGAGATTTATCACGCGGCACAGGAGGCGTTTTTTGAACTCGAAAATGTCGAGTCTGCCCCCGATCTAAATGTGGCGGAAGTAGAGAAGAATTGGTGCCAAACGGCTTTTTCGGCTATTTGGCGTGCGTATAAATCTTATAATATATCGCGTTGAAATTTCCGGTTCCGTCTGCCGTTGGAGCTACGCACCACGGCTCGCAAAGCGTCGCGCAAAACGGGAATTTTAAAGCACGATGAGTATAGTTGTAGTTTATTATTCGGTTGTTTTATAATGAAAGGAACTTGATTCATGCGTTTAAAAACAGCGTTTCTCACCTTGATAATGACCCTATGCGGTCTTCCGATTCAGGCGGCAGAATACGACCTCGTCATCTACGGCGGGTCGAGCGCGGGCGTGGCGGCGGCGGTCCAAGCGAAGAGAATGGGATTCTCACCCGTGATTGTGTGTCCCGACGTCCATCTTGGCGGACTTTCCTCTGCGGGTCTCGGAGCGACGGACTCAGGAGATCGGAGTGTCATTGGCGGCATTTCGCGCGAGTTTTATCATCGGTTGTGGCTCCACTATCAAAAAAAGGAGTCGTGGAAGTGGATGGAGGCACCGAATCTCGACATACCGGGGCAAGGCGGGCGCGGATTCGACAACGTGACGCAAACGGCGTGGGTCTTCGAGCCGCACGCTGCGGAGCAGGTGTTTGAAGATTTTGTGAAAGAGTACCAAATCCCCGTTTTTCGTGGAATGTATCTTGATCGGCAGAATCCGAAGAATGCCGTGAAAAAAGTCGGCGCGAAAATCGTCTCCATCACGATGAAGTCCGGCGAGACTTTCTCCGGGAAGCAATTTATCGACGCCACCTATGAGGGCGATCTTCTCGCGGCGGCGGGCGTCTCCTACACCTTGGGGCGCGAAAATAACGACAAATATGGCGAAACGCTCAATGGAATCCAAGTCGGAAATGCGCGATATCATCAATTCGTCCCCCACGTCGATCCTTATGTCGTCCCGGGCAAGCCTGAGAGTGGTCTTTTACCCATGATCAATCGATCCGCTGGTGGCGAGGATGGGCAAGCGGACACGAAAATTCAGGCGTATTGTTATCGTCTCTGCATGACGCAAGTCCCCGAAAATCGCGTCCCGTTTGAGAAGCCCGACAATTATGATCCGAAAAATTATGAGTTGTTCCTTCGTTCGCTCGAGGCGGGGCAAAGGTTTCTCATGATTATTTCCACGATGCCGAATAGAAAAACCGACACGAACAACGGCGGTCCGTTCTCGCACGATTTTATCGGTGGGAATTATGATTATATCAATGCGTCCGACGAAAAACGCGTCGAAATTTGTCTCAACCACGAAAAATGGCAGCAGGGGCTTATGTGGACGCTTCAAAACGACCCACGTGTCCCGAAGGACGTCCAGAGGGCGTATGCTGCGTGGGGGTTGGCGAAGGATGAATTCCAGGACACGCGTCATTTCGGGCACAAAATCTATGTCCGAGAGGGGCGCCGCATGGTGAGCGACTTCGTCCACACGGAGCTGCATTGCCGACGGATTCTTGAAACGCCGCGACCGGTGGGTTTTGGCTCCTATACTATGGACTCCCACCACGTACAGCGCCACTTGCAAATTCTCCCCGACGGACGCCACGTCTGCATGAATGAGGGGGACGTGCAAGTCGGTCCTGGGGGCGCGTATCCTATCGATTTTGGCGCGATTGTGCCGAAAAAATCGGAATGCGTGAATCTCACAGTGCCGGTCTGCTGCAGCAGCTCCCACATCGCGTATGGTTCGATTCGAATGGAGCCGGTCTTCATGATTCTCGCCCAGAGTGCCGCGACGACGGCGTGCATGGCGATTCAGGATGGCGTCGCCGTTCAGGATGTGGATTATACGAAGTTGGCGGCTCGGCTCAAGGCGGACGGGCAGATTGTTGAGCGTCCGTTGGCGCCGCCGAGCTATCCCGCGATTCCGGCGAAATATCTCCCTGGCATCATTTGCGACGAGACCGAAGCGACTCTCGAGGGGGAGTGGATTTCCGCGAGCTTTAGCACCCCGCGCGTGGGGAATGCGTATATCCACAACGACGCGACCGGGGCGGGGAAAAAATCCGTCCGATACGAGTTGCCCATTCAAAAAGCGGGCACGTATGAAGTCCGAATCTCGTATTCTCCCCACGAAAATCGGGCGACCAACGTTCCGATTGAGATTCATGCAAAAGACGGCGTGAAGGTCGTGACCCTTAATCAGAAGACGAGACCCAACGCAGATGGTCTCTTCGCGACGCTTGGCACTTTTGAGTTCGCACCCGGCAAGGCGGTCGTCGTTATCAAGACGGATGGCGTTAATGGGCACGTGATTGCGGACTGCGTGCAGCTTTTGGCGAAGTAGACGACCCGCGTGGCGCCGGATTGGAGCCGCTCGCCCTTGTGTGAGCGACTCCACCAGCTTCTTTGCTCACTCCACTCTTCACACTCCACACTTCTCAATATTTCTCCACATACTCGTTGAGCAAGAGGTATGTCGTGCGAAACTCCTCCCTTGCGGAAAGCTCGGCATAATTCTCCGACTCGCTCACGATGCGGAATCGTTCTTGCGCCCGGATCAAGTCCTCGAGTGGAGGTTTGGGAGCGTTTGGGACGGCAAGTTGCTGCGGGAGCGCGAGCCACGTTTGCCACTGCGGGCTGAGGATCGATTGCAATTTGGTGTTCGACTCGTGCAGCAAAGCGCGAAGCGTTTCGACGCCATTCTCTTCCGCGAGCGGCGTCTCGGCTGGCGCGGATTCCGGGACTGGGACGGCTGTTTGAGTGTAGGATTTCACGAGGTCGATGATTTCTTGCGCCGTGTCGGGGACGCCATGAGCGTAATAATTGGTTCCGGCGTCGTAATCAATATCCATTCGGCACCCATCGACTGCCGCGCCGAGAAAGATGCCTCGGGATCGAGAGTAGGAATAGATTTCGGAGGCGAGTTTGATGTCCGTGCCGATTGTCGCTTGGCGTCCGACGGGACCCGCCGTGACGGTTGCGTCGGCACCAATGGTGAAATGCCCTTCAAGCGCGGATTTGACACTTCTTCGCGTGCAGAAGACGAGGACGACGTCGGCCTTTTGGATACCCGCTTGGAATCCAAGACTTCCTCCAGAGAGCACGACAAAACGCGGATTTTCCCAATCTCCCGTATCGTTTTTCACGACGAGAATTCCCTTCCCACGCTGCGCGCCGAGGATGAAGCCGCCTTTGACCATGTTGGGGAAAATCGCCACGCCCTCGGCTTTCTCGAAGAGGAATTCCGGGATGCTGCGTCCGGGAATTTCCATGATTTCCGAAAGCGTTTGTTTCGCGAGCGTTGCTGTGCGCTCCTCGGAGGCAAAGGAGGGGGCGGGGGAAACGACCAAAAACAGAGTCCAAAACGCAGCCAAAAACGCGATCAAACCTATCCTTCTGTCGATCGTATTTCTTCTTTTCATCTTTTTTTCCTTCCTATTCGAGAGGACTATAACGATTGAACGGAGAAGTATAACAAAAAATTCACATCGTGTCAAGTTTTTTTTCCCACTCTCCTTGCATTTTTTGGACAAATCAGGTAAAATAGGAGAGAGTTTTTCGGTATTTTTTCGTTTGGGGACTCGTCGGATAGGGATTTTTACAATACTTCACTTCTGGAGTATGGCGCACATAAACACATTGGAGGGAAGAGAATGGCGGCAGAACGCGAATATCAGGTGGTTGCTCGACGATATCGACCGCAGAATTTTGCGGAATTGGTCGGACAGGAACACATCGCGAAGGCGCTCGCGAACGCAATCGCCGCGAATCGAATCGGGCACGCGTATCTTTTCACGGGGGCGCGCGGCGTGGGGAAGACGTCGTCTGCCCGAATTTTCGCCAAATCGCTCAATTGTGTGCAGGGCCCCACCATCACGCCGTGCAACGAATGCGAGGTGTGTCGAAGCATTAGCGCGGGAGAGGACTTGGACGTTCTCGAAATCGACGGCGCCTCCAATCGAGGAATCGACGAGATTCGCTCCTTGCGGCAAAACGTCACGGTGCGACCCGTGCGCTCACGCTTCAAAATCTACATCATCGACGAAGTTCATATGCTCACGCGAGAGGCATTCAACGCGCTTTTAAAGACGCTCGAGGAGCCGCCAGAGCATGTCAAATTCATTTTTTGCACCACCGAGGCGGGGAAAATACCAATCACCATTCTCTCCCGCTGCCAAAGATTCGACTTCGCGGGCATCAGCGTCCCCAATATTGCGCAGCGCCTTCGGGAGATTATTGCGTCGGAGGGGTTGGAGGCAGAGCCAGAGGCGGTGGAACTTCTCGCGAAGCGTGCCGCCGGATCGATGAGAGACGGGCAGTCGCTCCTTGAGCAGTTGCTTGCGTTCGCGTCCGGGAAAATAACGCTCCAGGACGTCCATCAGTTTTTGGGGACGGCGGACGAAGACGTGCTTGTCTCCATTTTGGACGCCATTGTTCATCACGCGCCGGGGAATATTCTTCGTCTCATCGACACGGCAGCCCACGAGGGGAGCGACCCCGCACTCCTTTTGGAGCAGCTTTTTGGCTACCTGCGCGACCTTATGGCGATTTTGGCGGGCTGCGGCGCGGAGAGTTTTCTTTTCGCCTCGCCAGCGCTTGAGGAAAGGATGCGGGAGTTCGCCCAATCGTTGGGTTTGGAGACGGTTCTTGCCGCGATGCAGATTGCCGACCACACGCTCGCGCGCCTAAAAATCAGCACGCAGGCGCGTCTTCTCGTCGAGATGGCGTTCATTCGGATTTGCTCCCTCGGCAACTTGGACAATCTCTCCGATTTGATCGCCAACCTTCAGAAGGACGTGCCGCCCGCCGCGCTCGTTGGCTCGAATGCTGGGTCGAACGCTGAGTCGAATGCTGGCTCAAATACGGCATCCGCCCCGGCATTATCGCCCCCGCAGAATGATGTACGACAAGCTAGAAATTTACCGCGAGAAAAGACCCCAATCGTCCCACCGCCGGGTTTGATGAGAAATTTTTCGCAGGAGTTGGCGGACGCTCCGCCGATTTCCCCACGTCGTGCGTTGCAAGATTCGGCAACACGCCAAGTCGCACCTCAGGAGGAGCCCCCCAAAGCACCAGCATCGCGCCCCCCTTTCCCCGATGAGTCGGAGTACTGCCCGGACGAACCGTTGGATTGTGCGCCTCGGGCTGCGCCACCCCAAGACACGCCAGCGGGTTCCGCGTCGGAGGCGTCGATCAAAAGGGCATTTCTCAACGTGGCGGCGCAATTCGCGGAAAAATCGGCAGAATTCTTGCCCGAATTCGAGAATTTCCACTACAATTCGCAAAATCAAACCGTGGTGGTGGAGTATCACAACGACTTTTCGTTTGTCGTGCAAAAGTTTCTCCGCACGGAGGCCAAAGCGGCGGTGCAAAGTCGTCTTTCTGCGGCGGCGGGGGGGCAGATCGTGCTCGAGCTTCGCGTTTTGGAGAGTGCGGATCGCAAAGTCGCTTCGCGTGTGCCGCCGGACTTGAGAAAACTTTGCGCTCATCCGTTGATCCATGCGGCAGAAGAAATTTTCAACGCCTCCGTTTCGAAAGTGGAACAATCGGATGAACAATAAACTTCAATAATTTCAAATGTAATTATAAAAAACGACTAGATAAGGAGCCTTCTATGTTTGGTTTTGGTGATTTCGGGAAGATGATGTCCTTGGCAATGACGCTTGGCAAGACGATTGATGCGTCGAAACAGGAGCTTGGCGAAAAAGTCTTCTCGGCGTCCGCAGGGGATGTGCAAGATTCGAGCCGCAGCGGATTGGTCGAGATTCAGATGAATGGGTTGGTGCAAACTCAATCCGTTTCGATTGCGCCAGAGATATTGGTTCCCGAGCGCGCGGAGGAGCTTGAGGCGCTTGTCCAGCAGGTACTCGACAATTTGGGCGAGCAATTGAAATCCGAGTACAAAGAACGCGTCATTGGCGCGGCAAAAGAAATGGGCTTTCCCCTTCCGTAGCAAATAGGTGTTTTATGGCGGATTTAACTCAATCGATTAAAGAATTAACGACGCTTTTTCAAAAGCTCCCCGGCGTGGGCAAAAAAACGGCGGAACGCTTTGCGTATCATGTTTTGGTTGCGAAAAAAGACGACATATTCGCCTTGGCGGATGCGATTCGCGACGTGAAGACGAATATTCGCTATTGTTCGCGCTGCTTCAATCTCGCGGTGGAGGATTTGTGCGAGATTTGCAAGAATCCCGATCGCGACGCAGCCACGTTGTGTGTCGTGGAGCAGCCTCGGGATCTTGCCGCCTTGGAGCAAACGGGCGTTTTTCATGGACAATATCACGTCCTTCTCGGGAGACTTTCCCCCACCGACAATATTGGTCCCGACGATTTAACCCTCAAGGCGCTCGAGAAACGTGTCGCGGACGGGAGCGTGCGCGAAATCATCATGGGGACAAACCCCAACATGGAGGGGGACGCCACGGCGTTTTATATCACGCGTTTGTTGAGCGATTATCCCATAAAAATCACGCGTCTCGCTCGTGGCGTCACGTCTGGGAGCGCTCTTGAGTTCGTCAACAAAGACATCCTTCGCGATGCGCTCGAGGGGAGACAGGGGTACGTTTCGAAGCAGAGTGAAGAACCCCAAAAAGAAGATCAGATCAGGAGAAACAGATCCTCATGAGAATAAGACAAGTCACTCGTCCGGAACAAAGGCAGGTGCAAAAACAAGTGATGCAACTGCGCATGATTCAATCCATGGAATTTCTTCAATGTTCCGCCCAAGAATTGAAAGAGGCGATTCAGAACGCCGTGACGGAAAATCCCGTTCTTGAAATAGTGAACGATATCCCTAGCGAAGCGCCGCCTATCGACGAGCGTGACACTTCTCCACCTCATTCTATTGACGAGCGCGAATTGGACTTTGATTCTTCCGACGCGCGCGACGATTTCGAGCGACTTGACTCCATGAACGATCAAATTGCGGACATTCAGGAGGAGGAATTTCGTCCTTCTCGTGCTGCGTTGGAGGAGCTTTCGGAGCGCCATGCGGATTTGATGGCGAATATCCCCGCTCCGGGACCTACGCTTGCGGAACACCTTTGCGAGCAAATTCGTTTCATGGATCTCGCGCCCGAAGTGCGGCAATCGGCTGAGGCGCTCGTCGATTGTCTCGATGAGAAAGGTTTTTTGTCCACTCCTCTCGAGGATTTGGGACAATTTTACTATTACGACTTCGATTTGGGGAAAAAGGCGCTTGCCGTGATTCAAACGCTCGAGCCAACGGGCGTCGGGGCGACGAATCTCAAGGAGTGCCTCCTCCTCCAGTTGGACAAAAAATTGCCAGAGTACGAAGCGCTGCGGAGGTTGATTTTGTGCCATTTCGACGACGTTCTCAGCAATCGACTCCCCAAAATCGCGAAGACAATGGACGTCTCGATCGACCAAGTCGTCGCATGGATCGGGGAGTTGTGCAAACTTAATTTCAATCCGGGGCGAGATTTTCTCAATACGCGCGTGGAAACGGTCGTGCCCGACGTTTTTTGCGCCAAAATGGAGGATGGGAGCTACGCCGTTACGCTCAATGAGGACGAAATCCCGCAGCTCGCTGTGGATCGTGAGTATCGCGAACTCCTCAAGAAAGGGAAGAATTCCGACCCGCAGGCGAGAAAGTACCTGCGTCAAAAATTCGACGACGCGAAATGGTTCATTCAGGCAATCGAACAGCGCAAGGAGACGCTCTTGCGTGTCTCGCAGGCGATTGTTGATTTTCAAAGTGCCTTTCTCGATTCGGGCGACGGAGTTTTAAGACCGTTGAAGATGCAGGATATCGCGACGCAGACGGGAGTCCACGTCACCACCGTGAGTCGCGCCGTGTGCGAAAAATGGATCCAGACCCCACGGGGTATTTTCCCTCTGAGAAGTTTTTTCACGGGCGGACTTTCTACGAAATCTGCCCACTCCGCGCTCGACCCGTCCGCAGACGTTTCGCGAACGCCCCACGCCTCGTCGTCCTCTGACGATGTGTCCTCGCTGGGGGATAAAGTGTCGCGCGACGCGATCCAGAAAAGGATCCGCGAGCTTGTGGAGTCGGAAGATGGGAAAAACCC
Source organism: Planctomycetia bacterium (assembly GCA_030527105.1). Lineage (GTDB taxonomy): Bacteria > Planctomycetota > Planctomycetia > Pirellulales > Thermoguttaceae > RGIG3701. Next base: position 7,265 of record JAUNBK010000020.1, on the reverse strand, counting down.
GCTGAGCGACGATAAAATCGCCACACTCCTTGAGGATTCAGGCTACTTTATCAAACGACGCACGGTCGTCAAATATCGCGAAGAGATGGGCATCCCCTCTTCTCGCAAGCGCAAAAAGTGGTGAGAAAATGAAAAAAACGCCGCCCCTCGTGTGAGGAACGGCGTTTGGGGGTAAAGATTAATCTTCGCAGCGGATCTTCATCTCGTCGCTGTTGGCACGAAGCTCAGGCGCGTACATCGCCTCGCAGCGTGTGGGAAGCGCGCTCATGCTTCCGGGCGTCTCCGCGCGGAGTCGATACGACACGCTGTGTTTCCCCTCCGCAAGTCGATTCACGAAAAACACCACCCGATTGTCGCGATACTCCACATAGGCACCAAGCGGATTGCCATTGTACCCGCTGCGGACGTCCACCGCCTCGAAGCCCGCAGGCTTCATGTCCTCAAACATGAGGTAGGTGTAGTCGTTTTTGCTCTCGATAGAGAGTTCGACCTCAATCAGATCGCCGCTTTTTACCAAGGCGCCCGATTCGAGCGGAATGCGCTCATACTTCTCAACCGCCTGTTTGACGACTTGCCCACGCGCACCAGCGGCGGTTCGCGTCGCCTCGACACGCTCAAGACGATAGAATTTCCTCTCGACTTTGACCTCCAAACCTGCCTTCGTGATGAAGTCCTCCAGGGTGAAGAAGGAGACGTAGCCGTTGAAATAGACGGGACCCGACCCCGAGCGTCGAAGCTCGACGACGTGCTCGCCACCCGAGATTTCTTCGCCAGCGAGGATGAGCGAATTGTCTGCGGAGAAGAGATTTTCTCGCGTGAATTCAACGGTTTTCTTCAGTTCTCCATCGAGATACACTTCAACCGACATATTCGGCGCAAGCTCGTTCGTGCGGCGCAAATAGTACGTCATGGCTTCCACGACGAGCGCGGTGTCTCGCGTGGAATTCCAATACGTCGCGTTCTTTCGATTGTTGAGGAGGTACTTGACGAAGTACGCCGCCAACTCGCGATTGCTATGCGCATCAACACACGCTTTGAAGCCCGCATCCGTGTCCGCCATGCAGAGGAGTTGGAGGAACATCGCTTGCGTCTCGATATTATTTCCGTACCAATACCACCAGCAGCAGTCTGCTGGGAGGGCAAGGAACGCGGTTTGATTTTCTTCGTCAATCTTGATGAATTGAGCGAGGAAATCGAGAATCGTCTGCGCCTTTTCGTTCTGCCCCGTTTGGATGAACGCAATGGCTAAAAACGCGTTGCTTTGATGGGAAAGTTTGACGCGATCTCGGAAGAGGAAGTCTCCCATTTTTCGCATATCGTCGTTCAGGTCGCCAGTCTGCGCCAAGACGGAGTAGACGAGGGCGTCCATATTGTCTGCCTGACGCTTGAAGGGTCGCTTCGGCTCTGTCTCCAAACCTCTGGCGAGTTTCGCATTCTCCTCGGCTTGATACCTTCGGAGCCACTGGATTCCGCGATCAATCGTTTCGTTCGAGATATCGACCTCGCACTGCTTCGCGAGCATCAGACCTCGCGTAACGTACGCCGTGAGATGAGCGGAGCTATGTTCGCCATAGCCGGAGAACCAGCCCCAACCGCCGTCGGAACACTGCATGTTCGCGAGACGCTGCGCTCCCACTTCGACCATCTCCGCCAAGACGGCATCGTCAAAAACGGGTGAGGCGTCGAGGCGCGTCGCCTTCTTCCACTGCTTCGCACGCTCGGTGGGGTCTCCCATCTCCTGCGCGTTGAGGTTGGCGCTCTTCTCCCGAATGTCGTTGAGATCGATGCCCAAATCGGAGAGCGTTTTTCGCGTGAGGACGGCAGGGAGGAAACGATTGAGCGTTTGCTCGGTGCAGCCGTAAGGATAGTCGGCGAGATAGGGGAGCGCGTCCAAGATGGCACCCGCCAAGGTTGGGGAGAAACGAATCTCCATACGCGAATCCGCCTCGCGGCGCGCCTCAGGCACGACGAACGACATCTGCGCCTTCTCTCCCGAGATGCCAATCATTCCGCTGCGCGCTTCCTGCTTGAGCATTCCATGAATTTGGATCGGGAAATCCAACTTCATCGCATCGGACTCCTCGTTGGTGAGCGCACTCATCTGGACGACACACGTTCCCTCATCTTCGGCTCTGACGCGCCAATCGACACGTAGCTCGCCATTCGCAGGGATCGTCACGAGACGTTTTGGAGCGTTCCCTTCCCCCTCCAAAAGGACGATCGGCGCGTCTTCCTCAAGCGCGATCGAGACTTCCACCTTCTTTTCCTCCGCCAAATAGTTGTGGACGTTGGCAGAGAGAACGATTTCGTCGGAAGTCGTCATAAAGCGCGGCGTCTGCATTCGAATAATGAGATTCTTCGTCGTGATGATTTCCGATTCAGCTTTTCCAACGCGGGAGCCGCTACCGATCGCCCAGGCACGAATCTTCCACGTCGTGAGATTCTCAGGCATGGGGAACTCAATCTCGGCGGAGCCATTCTTGTCCGTGACAATCGACGCGCGCCAAAAAGCTGTGTCGGCAAAATTGGCTCGAACCGACGCTTCGACGAACGCCTCTTGCGGAGCGCCCATCTCGGACGTTGCGTCCATCTTCCTATCCATACCATCCATAGAATCCATAGACTTCTCCGCCGCAAAAGCCATTCCCTCATCAGCGGCAACAGTTTCCTCATACCGAGGAGCGGCAGCAGGAGCAGCAGCCATCATTGGCATAGCGGCGTTCGATTCCGCGAGCACCATCCCGCCACCCATGCCACCGCCCATGCCAACGCCGAAGTTTTCACGACTGGAGCGACGTGCCATCTTACGTTCCGATCGCGCCTGAACTATGTTGCCAAACACGCCCAAATCAACCATCGTTTGCTCCCAATTGGGAAAGAGGTTGGGAGCGACAAAATAGGCGTTCGAGGCGGATTGAGGTTGGTGCGAACGCTTCCATCCCCAGAAGAAGGGATAAATGTCGGGGACGTTCGACCCGCCGGAGATATATTCGACCGACTTGTCATAAACCGTGACGACCGTGTCGCCAACAAACGGCTCGCCATTCTCGTCGCGAAGCGTGACGATCGCTTTGGCGTTCTCGCCCGGGAGATAACTCGATTTGCTCGGAGTGATTTCCATCGTCAGAATTCTCTCGACCGGCGGAACGAAAATTTCCTTGCAGACCGAGTAGACCTGCGTGTCGTACGTTGTCGTCGCCTCGATGAAGAAATTCGGCTGATCGTTTTCGCCAATTGGAATTTCAACCGTTTGGCTCTTGCCGTTCATTCTCACGTACAGCGGTCGGGCGCAAACGCCGTTCGTCGCGCGTGGGAAAAGAATCACCATTGCGTTGGCACGATCGGTGTTGATCAGGAGTTTCAACGTTTCGCCCGGCTTGTACTCCGATTTGTCGGGGATCAACTCCAAGTCGTTGAAGCGCAGATTCTCTCCGTTGAATCCCTCACCCTGAACGGTGAGCAAAATCGCACCCTCCTGCGTGATGGGCGTCTTTTCGCGAGTCGTCAGGACGAAAGAGATTCGATACTGCCCGGCATTTGTCGCTTTGAAGTAGAACATCGCGTCGCCAGCGGCATCGGTGGTGCCCTTCTCCGTGTGGATCAACTTCTCGGAGGGCGTCCCCTTTTCGTCGTAGGAAAGCTCAAAAACGTTGATGATTCCGTCGCCCGAGACGGGTTTCTCGGAGAGGGTTTTCGCCTTGAAATTCGCCCTGATTTGTTGTCCCACTCGATAATAACCCCGGTCGCTCCACGCATAAATGCGGAACGGACGGCGCGCGACAAGGACGTTCCCCGAGCCGGAAATCATGCGGCGAGATTCATCCGTGACTTCTGCCGAAATGGTGTATTTATGGTCTCTGTCGGGATAGAGCGCGTGGGCAATCGCGGTGTCGACCTCGATCGTCGCTTTCCCCTCCATTGCTTCCGTGAGTTGAATTTCACCCTCCATTACGATTTCTGGCGCACCGTGCGAGCCGAAATCCCAACTCGGTCGAGGCGCAGGACAACCCCACTCACCCCAGCCGGGGAACCAAACATAATTCGGGGCGCTCCACCAATATCCTTGACCGAAGAGCCAGTCCCACGGACCGGGAGCGTACCAGACGCGGCGATAATCCTCGCGAGTGACCTTGTATTTCACCACGCCGTTCGAGACGGGCGCACCAAAATAGTACTTCGCTTCGATTTTTGCCTCGATTTTCTCTCCGAGCATCACGGGTTCCGAAGGTGCGTCGACTTTCACCTCAAACTCCGGCTTTTTGTACTCCTCGACACGAAAATGTGCGTTGCCGAGCCAGTCGTTGTTTTCGCGCTGGACGGAGATTTGGTACTGCCCCAGTCGCGCGTCCTTCGGAAGCTCCAACGTGCCAGAGAAAGCGCCGAATTCGTTCGTCGTCACGGTTTCTTTGCGGAATTCCTCTCCATTAGGATTGTGGAATCGCACGACAACCTTTTGATTCGCGAAGAATTCAGGTCCTCGCCCCGTTTTCGCCGAGGTGGTGTGCGTCCAACCGTCCGCCTTTCGCTCGTATTTCGCGCCCGCTATCCAGAATTTATAGTGCACCGTCTGCTCTGGACGATACACCGGGCGATCCGTGACGGGGAACGTTTTCATCTGGTCGTACACCTCGTCGTACTTGCGAGCAAACCAAACTTGGTTCCAATTGAACCCAAGTTCCGCTGCGATTTTCGTCTCTCCCGGACGCACGACGCAAACGGACCACTGATAATCGTCTTGCATATCTTTGTTCGTTGCGATCCACGCGCCGTTCTCGTCGGTTTTTATCGAAAACTTTTTCACACGAACGTGACGATGAGGATTCCTTCGATAACGCCCTTCTTGGAGCCATGATTGATTTACGCCGAAGAAATTCATCTCCGCGTTCGCGATTGGCTCGCCCGTTTGTGCGTCCGCAACGTAGTACCAAATCGCCTCGTCAATCGTTTTTCGTACAATCGTCGTGTCCGCAATCCGCGCGATGATGCAGCATTCGTTTCCGTTCTCCACATTCGCTTTGATGAAGAAAATGCCCGAGTTTTCGAACGGGAGGGATATCGACGTGATTGAGTCCGCATAATCCGGCGCAGGCGTCAGCTCGACGTCCCACTTGATCGGATCCGGCTTGAGATACTCCTCCATCTCGTTGCGTATGAGATAGCTGGCGATTCCCTGAATGTTCATCAAACGATGATCCACCACTTTCGAGAATTGGTTCGCTGGGAAAGGTGATTTTTTCTCAGCCTCGAGGAACCGCTGTTGGAGCGCGGCATAGAATTTATCGACGTCCACTTCGTATGCCGAGAAAGAAACTTTCGTCGCGTTGCGTGAGCGGAAAGAGGCGGTTGGATTCGCGCTCGTCTGCTGCGCAAGTGGCTCGAAACGACCCCAATTGCCCGTGATTTGATTCAATTCCTGCCGAATCGACTCGTTCGTACGCTCAACCTGAGAGTCTCTATTCTTGAAAAACGCGGGCGGAACCGAGAGCGTGAGATTCGTCTCCAACAGTTGGCGATAATACTCGACTGTTCTTGGGAACTGGCGACGATTTTTCATGATATTCGCTAGAGCATCCAGCGCGGCGCGAGTGTGCAAATTCGGCGTTTTCGCAATCTCTTGCCAAATCAACACGTGATTAAACTCTTCTGGCAGAGAGAATCTCTTGACGCCAGACGCGAGTTGAGCGGTCGTTTCCGTGTCCTTGAGCGTTCCGACCGCGAGAATACCCCCGCGACGATCCATCTCTTCGCCCATGTTGTCGTCCGAGAAGCGCCCGCGCAATCTCGCCAGGGTTTGGACGCCGAAAAGCTCCTGATAGAAACGCGCCTGACGAAAGAGCGCTTCGATTCGAAATGCGTCCTCAATATCGAAATTTTCGATCACGACGCCACGATTAAGCACCCTCGCCTGCTCGAGACACCAACGCCAGCGCTCGCCGTCGTTCTTGGCGTCCTCAAACGACTCGGGGAGGTGGAAAAAGATCGGCATTCCGTCCTCATCGACCGCCGCTCCCGAGGTGTTTCGAGGATTTCCCCACGGATTCGTCGTTTCGTAATCGGGGAGTTTGCTCAAATCCGTGATATCTTGCAGTTCCCACGAAAAGTTGTTCATCCGCCGAAGCTCGAGAATAAAATCGGCATAAGAGATAAAAAACCACCCCGCCGCGATGGAATCTTTCTCCTTTTGGACGAGCGGAACGCACGCACTCATGAGTTGCAACGCGCGCACGCGGTCTCTCTCGGCACACGACGCGAACTGACCGTTGTTCGTTCTCGGGGCGCGGGAGAACTCCCCACTGATGATTCGCCCATTGCTCGGCAAGGCGGAAGAGTAGATTCTCGCAGCAGCTTGTATGGCGCGCCATTCGCGAGCATAAACTCGAACGAATTTTTCCAAAAACGCATCCGCCTCGGGCATTCTCCCCAAAGATCGGAGCGCATTCATCCGATAGACAAGCATCTCGTAGAGCTGGTGCGAATTTTCTTCTTGCGTCCAGAACGCATTCGGCTTCGCGTCGCCATCAACGCTGCCAAACAAAGACACATCGACGAGCGTGAGAACATTGAGATATTCTCCCCTATTCATATACTCATGAGCGACGCGGTGCGCCTGCTCCACTGGCGTTGCGCTGGGTCGCGACGGCTCATTCTCTGCCGCCGCGCAACTCGTACAGACGCAAAACGCTAAAACAAACCAATGTGGCATCCATTTGCTCATATCTTGGTTTCTCCTCCTGGTTTCCTTGAAATTTTATAGTACTTCTTGTTTGAATTTTCGGTTTTATAATACTTCGCGTTGAAATTTCCCGTTCCGTCCGCCGTCGGAGCTACGCACCACGGCTCGCAAAGCATCGAGCAATACGGAATTTTAAACCGCGATGAGTATAGTCCGCCGTCGAAACGACGTCCTCTGGTATTATACCAGACGAACGAGAAGAATAAAAGACCGGGGAATATAAAAAATAGGGGAAATTTTCCGTTTCGCCATAAAATCGCTTTGGGTGCTCTCAAAAAAAGTTTGCGTTTGAGATTCGACGGAGCCGAGAACGAAGGGCGTAGCCCGTAGTTCAGGACGGAAGGGAGAATCGTTCGGTGCTTCATCCAGAACTACGCTTCGCTTCGTTCTCGGCTCAGGCGGATCAAAACATCCTTTTTTGCCTATTTTATACTCGTTCTCCTTTAAAATTCCCGTTTTGCGCGAAGCTTTGCGAGTCGTGGTGCGTAGCTCCAACGGCGGACGGAACCGGAAATTTCAACGCGAAGTATTA
>JAUNBK010000122.1 GCA_030527105.1 Planctomycetia bacterium | reverse complement strand
TCACGCGATCGCGCTACAGCCTTTGTTTTAAGGCATCAACACCACCTGATTCCCATGTTTGAAAATAGTTACGGACGGTTTTTTCGTCCATCATCCGCCACGTCGCCGACAGTCCGACCAGTCCCGACAAGAAAAACGGCTTTGATTCTATCCGCCAGCCATTTTTCCTTCGCTTTTTTGTGCGCGCGGCACAATTCGTTCAATTTCATTCCGATAATCGATAACTTTCCATCTTCCAGCCTTGACTCCAATCGCAAAGTGTGGTATACTGGTTTCATCGTCGAAAAGTCAGTGTGACTTTTGCGGGAATTTTATTGGAGAAGTAGTATACTTCGCGTTAAGATTCCCGGTTCCGTCTGCCTCGGAAGCTCTCGCACCACGGCTCGTAAAGCGTCGCGCAAAATGGGAATTTTAAACGACGATCAGTATGGGACTGTAGCAACTGGCTTTTGCAATCCCTTGAGAGAATGTTCAAATGATGAAAACTTATCGCGATCGAGTTAGCAAACGTCGATTTTTGTGTTGTTTTTCATGTTCCCAACATTCCTTTCCCTACTTGTGATACGAGCTTTTTGTTTCAGCAACCGTTCGGATTGAAGTGGATAGAGGAAGCCGCACTACCAATATCCAGAGATTTATCAATCTCCTTGAATACCTGAATGCTCGAATTATACAAGTTTTTTGGAAGGTGATTTTGAAAGGAAACAATTTTTCAAAAATGTTTCCTCTCAAGAGGGTTGGAAGATTGCGAGTCAAAACACGAGTGTTTATAAAATTGACACAACAGCAGCTCTGGATGAAGCGTCAAACGATTATTCCACCATCCAGAACTACGGGCTGCGCCCTTCGTTCTCGGCTCCGTAGAATTTTGAGCGCAACTCTTTTTGATCGCACCCCCTGAAAGTCCCCCCCCCCCCTCATTTCCCCCCCACTGGTAAAAAATCTAATAAAGTGTATAATCCAGCGAGGATGGGTGTGTTGACGCTCAGATAAATTTAAGTTTTCACAAAAAAATGGGGAGCCGTGGTGCGTAGCTCCAACGGCGAACAGAACCGGAAGTTCTAACATAAAGCACGAGAATGTTCCCTTTGGAGGCAAAAATGTTTGACGAATCGACGCTTGCGACGCTCGTTGCGTGTCAAGAGGCGCTAGAGTATCAATTCAAAGAACCGCACTATTTGGCGTCGGCGCTTACGCATTCCTCGAGTGCCGTGACGCGATTGGTGTCGAACGAACGTTTGGAGTTTCTCGGCGACGCGATTCTGGGACTCGTTATCGTGGATATGCTTTTCCATCGATGTGAGTCGCTCATGGAGGGAGAAATGACGCAGATGAAGTCGGTGATTGTTAGCCGAGCAACTTGCAATCGAGTCTCTCGATCGCTCCATTTGGAGAATTTCATGTTTCTGGGCAAAGGAATGGAGAAACGAAAGTTGCCACCCTCCCTTCTTGCGAACCTGCAGGAAGCGATTATCGGCGCGATTTATCTGGACGGTGGGCTGGATGCCGCGCGTGAATATATCCTCCGCGCCTTCCATGATGAAATTGAGAAGGTTCTCTCAGGTGAGCCGCAGTCGAATTTCAAAATGCTGCTTCAGCAATACGCACAAAGACACTACCACCAGACGCCCTCTTATCGCGTTTTGGAGCAAAAAGGTCCGGACCACAGCAGGTGTTTTCGCGTTCAAGTGCAGGTGAGTGGTTTGCGATTCCAAAGCGCTTGGGGGAAAAATAAGAAGGAGGCGGAGCAGCACGCGGCCGAAAATGCAATGGCGCAAATCGAAAAACGACCGCCAGTCTATCCTGCGGACGATGAGTAGAGGGTTCAAAACGGAGCCGTTTTTGCGTTGACGCTCCAATGAGTTTCGAGTTTGCACAAAAAAGGGCACATGGTACGCAGCCTCAACGGCGGGCGGAACCGGAAATTTCAACGCAATGTATTGAACGCAAATATTATACGTACTATAAAAATCAAAAAGGAGGAGAAAATGGAAAAAAACACCAGCGCCATGAAGATCGCTGCCATCGTGATCTGCGCGGTTCTCATGATTGTCGTCTTGTACTCGTGGGTCGTGGTTCCGCCGGGGTATTGCGGAGTCAAACGATTCTTGGGTGCGCTCTATGAGGAACCGTTGCCGAGTGGGTTCCATTGGAAGGTACCCCTCTTGGACAGCGTGGAAATCATGGATCTTCGCGTGCAGAGAATCGATGCCCAAATGAGCGCTTCGACGAAAGACCTGCAAGAGGTGTCCGCGACGATCATCGTCAATTATCGTGTCGATCCCGAAGAAGCTGTGGAGCTTTATCGAACGGTTGGAATGGATTACCCCGAGGTCATTTTGATGCCGAACGGAGCGGAAATTTATAAGGCGGAGTCCGCAAAACACACGGCGGAAGATCTCATCGTGCGGCGCTCTGATGTCTCGACTGGCATACTCGAGTCCCTCAAAACGAAGTTGACGTCCTACGGAATTCTGGTCGAAAGCGTTTCGATTGCGGAGTTCAATTTCTCGGAGGAATTCAATCGCGCGATTGAGGCGAAAGTGACGGCAGAGCAAAAAGCGCTCCAAGCCGAGAAGGAGCTGGAGCAAACGAAGTTCGAGGCGCAGAAGAAAGAAGAAAGCGCGAAGGGCGAAGCGGCTGCCGTTCTCGCGAAGGCGCAGGCGGAGGCGGAAGCGATGGAGTTGAAAACCAAAGTCCTCGACGAGAAATTGTTGCTTTTGGAAGCCGTGAACAAATGGGACGGACGTCTGCCGCAGTTCATCATGGGCGAGGGAATCGTCCCTCTTCTTCCATCGAGAGATTTGTTGGTTCCAACGAAACCCGAGTCAGCCACGGCTCCACCCTCTCCCTCTTCTATGACGAATTAATGAATTGAAAGTCGAAAGATCGAACAACGGCGAGAGTGGGCGTTCAACCTCCTCTCGCCGTTTCGTTCATTCTCTCTATTTTGCTCTATTCTGCTCTATTTCCTCGCCGACTTGGATTCTCAATGATAATCCAGTCTCTTGATAATCCAAGTCTCATTGATAATCCGTTGGCGGTTCGTTAGAGATATATTGTCTCCACCCGTCCAAGAGGTGTTTCGGCAGGTTGTTTTCTCTCGTGAATTCTTGCGTGATTGCCGCCGTGGTGTTCGGAATCTCTACGGAAACCTTCAAACGACCATCCGGACTATATTGGAACGTGACGGCAACGGGCGTCCCCGCAGGGAGCATTGGCGGAAGATCCGGAATCTTGCAGCTCCCGATAAACGTGCAATTGTCCGGAGAGGAACTCTCACCTTCGACAATCTGGACGAGGAGATTCTTTTGATTCACCTTTTGGGTGCGGAAGTTTCGTCGATATCGCACGGGCAGCTTGGTGTTTCTCGGAATCAAGACTCCCACACGCTGAAGGTGCGTGGCAGGGTCCAAACCAATCACGCCAAGGGAGTGGGAATTGACGTTTCGAATCTTGAACGACGGGGCGTTTCCCGCGCTGAGAGACAAGAGGTGCCCCGCGTGAATCGCCGCCCCCAACGCGACCGCCTCGTCAGCCGCAGCGCTTGCGTCTGGCTCTTTGCCCGAGACCTGCCGCAGCATATCGCGCACCATGGGCATTCTACTCGACCCGCCGCAAAGGAGGACACGTGAAACGTCGCTCCACTCCAGCCCTGCCGCGCGAAGCGTTTGGACAGCCGTGAAACGCGTTCGATCGACGAGATCCATCGTCATGGATTCGAATTCCTCACGCGTGACTTCGAATTTTGCCGCCAGCCCTTGATAATCGCATGAAACGATCGCTTTTTGCCGGACGGAGAGCGTTCTTTTTGCGTCCTCGCACTCGCGCCACAATTTCCCACGTGCGCAGACGTCCTCTCTCGGATCCGCATAAAATTGCTGGACAAACTTCTCGGCAATATAATCCACCAACCGATTGTCCCAATCGAACCCACCGAGCTGAACGTCTCCATCGGTGGCGAGCGTGGTGAAATCGTTGCCGCAGATTCTCATGATCGTAACGTCGAAAGTGCCTCCCCCAAGGTCGTAGACGAGGATGTTCTCTTGCGCGGAAGATTGCCCTAAAATACCATGTTGGAATCCAAACGCGAGGGCAGCGGCAGTCGGCTCGTTGATAATGTCGAGCACATCGAGCCCCGCCATGTAGCCAGCGTCCTGAGTGGCTTTTCGTCTCACCTCGTCGAAATACGCTGGCACCGTGACGACCGCTTTTGTGAAATGTCCGATCTGCCCCATTGCGTCTCGACGCAGCTTGTTGAGAATGAACGCTTCGATCACTTCAGGTGGATATTGCTTATTTTCGATCGTTTGATGAAAAACTTTTCTTCCCATATCACGCTTTGCGCAGAGCGCGATAGAGTTCGCCTCGGTGGAGATAGCCTTCAACGCTTCCTTACCCACAATCGCCTGACCATTTTCGAAAAGCGCAACACTCGGCGTGATGCGATCTCCCTCCGAGTTCATAAGCGTGACGGGCGCTCCTGATGGAGAAAGGTGGGCAATTGCCGAGAATGTCGTACCAAGATCTATACCGACTGCTGGGATTTGTTCGCTCATTTTTTCTCTATATAATGTTTGGGACACTCAAAGTTCTATTATGGTATAACGTTACTCTCATTATACGACACCTTTTATGATTCTGCAAGGGTTTTTTCCCTCTTTTTGCAAAATTTCTCCACATTCTTTTTTTCTTTCAGAGTATTTTGACGATTTTTCGCCCTGATCTTTTGAAATACAACTCCGTCCAGCACGAGGCGGGGTCGGGTAATTGCCACCGCAACCCGTTGTGCTACGCAACACCACTCGTGCCAGTCGGTTTTTTATAATACTTCTCGTTGAAATTTCCGGTGCCGTCCGCCGTTGGAGCTACGCACCACGGCTCGCGAAGCGTCGCATAAAACGGGAATTTTAAAGGAGAACGAGTATAATCGCTTCGACTTTGTCACTCGACTTCCAACGCCAACGCTCTTTTCACGGAGCGCATGGAGATATAGTCCAAAAACTTGTGTGAGGGATACGCCATTGGAATCGTCTGGATTTTTGACCAATTTTCGTCGGAGATATCCCCACGTGAGACTCCCACATACCCCATCGCGTCGGGAAGGCGGGAGCGCTTGGGTGCCATCTTGGGATAAAAACGAAGCGCGGGGTCCGAGTCGTTGCGCGTTACGACCACCTGCGAGGCAAGATCAAGCGCCAGTCCAAACTTCCCCTTGGTTTGTAGGTCTCCATGCCCCGTCGCTGCCGCGATCAGCACCAATTTGGAGGTTGGTAACGTGATTTGCTCCAACACGGCAGAGGAATCCAACTTTCTGCCAGCGTAACTTCCCCCCGCGAGGAGATGATACGCGCACAAAATGGTTCGCACCCCGAAACTATGCCCCACCAACGTCACGCTCCCACGCTCGTTGCGCAGGCTCTGTAGAAAATTGGCTAAATAGAATCCTTGATAATCGGAGTAAATCGCCTTCGTTATGTACTCCTCGCGAGGGCGATGAGAGACGCGATCGGAATCCCAACACCAAATGACGAGCCGAGTGGGAGTTGGCGAGAGTGTCGAGCGCAGCAAGCACATTCCGTGCGCCACGGCGTCGGCGCGACTCGTTCGATTCCCATGAACATAGAGAAGGACGTGCTGATCCTCCGTCTGTTGTGTGAAAAACTCGTCGAGCGTGAGATCGTCCCACCCGTTTCCGTTCCAACGACTTGCGGCAATTTTGGCGTATTGGAGCGCATTTGGGCGCATACGCGAAGCGCGTTCGGTTCCTATGACCCAAATGTCGGCAGGCTCCCGCTCTCGAAGCGTTGGCGGAGGGACGACTCCCGGGATTGCGCTCTCCCCAACGATCGTGGCGTCGCTAATCAAGAGAGAATGCCCCAACTCGCTCGCAGAGGAATTATCCCCTCTTGGAGCATGAAGATCGACTTTTTGCCCGATGCGCGACGCGACGGGTGGGAGTTTCTTTTCGTACTCTTGAATGAGAGTTTCGACGCTCTTCAACGTATTGCCATCGTCACAAGCGAAAAAGTCGATTTCCTCTTCGTTTTCCTTTGCGACAGCAGACATTTTTCCGCCCTCAGGAGCAGAATTGAGCAGCCAAAGGACGCTGCCAAAAATACTCCCAACCAGAAGTGCCGACGCCAAAACGCAACACCCATGAAACAACAGGCTTCGATATCTCATTTCTCGCTCTCCATTCAAAGGAAGAAACTTGCACTACATTCGTTCATATCAATAATAACAAACACTGCATTGAACTTTTTCGGTTGGAAATTTGGCGGACTTTAGTGAAAGGACGTGAATGGAGAAAATTTTGCGTATCCGACACAACCCCTACAAACACCCCAGCGCGTAAATTTCTCAGCGGGACGACGACAAAAAAAGATCAAAAAGAGGAAATTTTCCCCATTTTCCCTCTTGACGCACGGTGGAGAGGGGCTATAATCAAGGTTGCTTTCGGAGTTTCCGATTTTTCATGCAGAATCGTTATTGTTTTGCTGTCGCCCCCTCCCCGTTTTGTTTTTTGGAGAGTTTTTATGACACACAAGAGTTTTTCCCCGCCTGCCGCCCCTGCCGTTTGGGAGTTTTTTCCCCGCGTCCCCCGCATTCTTACCACCCGGTCTTTCTTTTGCTTTGTCGTCGTTTTTGGTCTGACGATGGCGTGCGTCGCTTCGGCAGTAGAAGGCGCGAAAGGGGGGGAAGGCGCGAAAGGAGCCGACGAGGAAAAAGCGCAAACCGTCCCCACCCCCCACGCACAAAGTGTGGAGCCTTCGCAAAGAATCGTAGTGCAAAAAGAAATCGACGTCGAAACGCTGCGTGGCTCGGAGCCAGACCTCTCGACGGGGCAATTCTCGGTCGCGATTCGCTTCAAGCCCCTCGCGCCGGGCGCCAATACGACCGGGGGCGCAGGGATGCTTTTCGCGTGGGGGAGCGGTTGGTTCGACGGCTTCCGTGCGTATTGCGATTACGCGAAGGACTATAAAGTCGCATTCCAAATCGGTCGCGCGAAAGAAGGTTCCGCAGTCTCCGTCCTTTCGACTCGGCACGCCAGACCGGGATTGTGGCACGACCTCGTTTGTACCTACGACGGCACACGAATGCGCCTCTATCTCGACGGGCAGCTGTGTGGCGAGTCGGATTTTGACGCAGGACTCTCCCCCCCTCAAAAAGCCTTCACGCTCAATGTGGGATTCGGCAATTTCGGCGTTGGCTCCCTCAAAATGGAAGTCGACACGCTCGAGTATTGGACAACGGCGCTCTCCGAGGCGGACGCGGTTGCGCGATTCGAGACCCTCCCTAAGTTGGAACGGGAGAAAATCGCGCTCTGGGACGAAATATCTTTCATCCCTGGTGCCGTGGATTTTAGCACGCCGATCGAGAAACTCTTCGCCATTGAGCGCCTTGAGGGTCTCCCACCCGAGGTTCTACGGAAGGTGGAAGAGTCTCTCCTTGTGCGTCTCATCAAGGAGAAGGAATTTGTCCCCGCCTTCCGTCGTCTCGCGGCACTCACGCAGAAAGCGTTTGAGATAGAATCCACCGAGTTCCGATCCATTTTGGACGAAAACGACCATTTGTCCCGAATCTTCTTCCTCTTTGATTCGTGGGAGAAAGTCGCGAAAATTTGCCCGGACGATGAGGCGATGAAAGCGACGTTCACAAAAACGAGCAACCAAGTTTTCGAAGCGTTGAGGGATAAATTCTCTGCGGAGTGGGAGTACTTCGTGAGAATCCAAGACCTCGACGAGAAAACATGCGCGCGCACGAGACTTATTGAGCGCAATGCGTCCCAATTTTTTCAGAGCGGGTGTTCTAGTGCGTTGTCTCAAGTCGACCTCGAAATCATCCGACTTGCGCCAGATGGGGACGATGCGAACGACGGCGTCTCCGCCCCGCTTCGCACGCTTGCCGCTGCCCTCCAAAAGGCGCTCGAGTTGCGCAAAACGCACTCCCTCGTCATTGTCGAAGTGGGGGACGGCGAGTATTTTGATACCGAGTGTGCCGAAATTAACGAGTCGAACGCCGATTCTGCGCCCAACTCTCCCGACAAGCGGGGAGTTCTCTTCGTTCGAGCAGCCGAGGGGGCGAAGCCGATTTTCACGAAAGGCGTTCATTTGAAGGAGTGGAAAAAGGTCTCCGACGCAAAGATTCTGGCGAGATTGCGTCCAGAGGCGCGCGATGTGGTTCTCGTGTGCGATTTGAAACAATCGGGCGTCTCGGATTTCGGCGCGTGCGCCATGCGTGGCTACCCCGTCTCGGACGCGATGAATCCTTGGCCCGACCTTTATATCAATGGCAAAGCGCAAACCCTCGCGCGATACCCCAACGCAGGGGAGCCGGAGCTTCAAATTGGCGACGTGATTCTCCCCAACGGCAGTGTTGCGTCCCCCTCAAATGCCACGTCGGGGAGCGGCAAGTTTCGTTTGGGAGAGGCGAGCGAAAGAGTCGCGCAGTGGGCGATTCCCGAGGCAGGCTCTCCAAACGACTTTTTCGCCTACGGAATTTGGCAGTGGGAGTGGGCGTCAAAAACCGTCCGCGTCAAAAATATCGACCTTCAGGAAAAAACGATTGAGGTCGATTATCCAAACGTTCGCGCTCGTTTCACGTTCCACTTCATCAATGTTTTGGAGGAGTTGGACGCGCCCGGCGAGTATTATATCGATCGCGAGAGTGGATTGGCGTATATGATACCTTCCGAAACGGTTGAGGATGTGGAATTTTCGGTGTCTGACGAGCCGTTTCTCCGATTGAAGGGGGTGAGAAAAGTCGTTTTCGACGGTCTGACGTTCAAATGCACGCGCGGAACCGCCGTCGAAATCTCGGATTGCCAATTCGTCAGCTTCGAAAATTGCCGGGTGGGGCAGTGTGGCGTCCATGCGTTCGTCATTAATGGAGGATTAGGTTGTCGCGTTTGGGGTTCCGAGCTTTATTCCCTCGGCTCTTGCGGCGTCCGAATCTCGGGAGGCGACCGCGCGACACTCACCCCCTGCGGGCACGGCGTGAGCAACTGCCACATACACGATTTTTGCCGTATTGATCGCTCGTACGCCCCCGCCGTCCACGCGTTGGCGACGGGATATTATATCACCAATAATCTTATCCACAACTCGCCACACCACGCGCTGCGGACGGAAGGAAACGATTTTCTCATCGCACGAAACGAAGTCCATAGCGTCGTGTATGATTTTAGCGACCAAAGCGGCGTCGATATCTATTGCGACCCAACGTATCGCGGGATTGTGATTCGCGACAACCTTTGGCACCACATCGGCTCGCGACTCGCCCTCTGCGGACAGGCGGGAATTCGTCTCGACGACTCTATCTCGGAGGTCGTCATGAAAGACAACATCTTCTTCCGATCGGCAGGCGGCTTCTTCGGCGGCATCCAAATCCACGGAGGAAAGGACAATCTCGTGAGAGGCAATCTTTTCCTTCATTGCAAAACCGCGCTGAGTTTTTCCGTGTGGAACAACGATCGTTATCTCGATTTTGTGCGCAACCGTTTTTCAAAATACGTCGCGACATACCAAGAGTTTGGCGTCTATACTTTCATGAAGGACATTGAGAAACACCTCAATCGAAACTATATTTTCAACAACACGGCGTGGTGTTGCGACACATTCGCCTCTCGCGGTTGGAGGCATCAGGTTTATTGTAGCAATGCCGTTTTTCCGACGGGCACGAAGGCAACGCCCCAAATCTCGCCGCCCCTCAACGCTGCTGGTGTCACGCCTCCTGACGAGCTGCGAGCGTGGATTGAATCCCTCCCCTGCGGCAGACCACTGTCGCACATTGGTATCCAACCCTCTCCGCTCTTCCCTCAAGGGCAAAAGGGAATCTCGCACGACATTTCGCCTCATTATTCGGAGAATTGATTGGCGTTTTGCCATGCCGCTCAAAAAGTCAAATTCAAACACCCCTCCATTTCGACCCATTTTTTCGCATTTTACCAGAGAAAAAACTTCGCATTTCACCATCGAGACCATAAAATCCGCATCCTGAAGATTGTTGTCCGAGAAGCCCGACGTTTTAGTCCGTGTTTCGGAAAACAGCGTTTGAGATCAGAAAAACGAGTCTGAAACACACTTCAACGTGGGTGTAAAAACAATTAAATTAACGATTATCAACTTCGCTGAGGAATTTCTGCATTGAAACTCACTTTTCGAAAAAACATTGATCGCAAAAAACACC
>JAUNBK010000121.1 GCA_030527105.1 Planctomycetia bacterium | reverse complement strand
AACAGCAGCCGGTTCAACAAACTCCAATTCAGCAACAACCGGTTCAACAGCGTCCTGCGCAACGTCCATCGGGAGGGGCACCTCAGCAGCGTCCGTCGGGTTCCGCGCCTCCTCAGCAGCGCCCTGCACCTCAGCAACGCCCCGCGCCGCAGCAGCGTCCGACGCCACCAGTCCAACAGCGTCCGACTCGCCCCAGCGCGCCGCCAGAGGAGCCGCCGAAGCAGCAGCCGCCAGCACGCAAGGGAGGGATTCATGTCGTGACGAAGCCGCAGGGGCGTCCTGCCGCGAGCAATGACCCACAAGCGCGACCGAAGTATCGTCCGCCGGAGCCGCGAGCGAAGGTTCGTCCAGAGATGGATCGTCCAGAGCGTTGCTATTGGGGCTTCCCCGAGGTTCCGCCCTACACGGTGGACGCGCGTCCTATGAGGAATGCGCCCGTTGTCGATTCGGCTGGGAATTTGATTGTTGTTTCGCAAGGGAGTTTGTTCGCGTTGGACGTTTCTCACGGCGAGCCGGACGTGGTGTGGGAGTATATTCTCAAGGCGCACGTTCCTGGTCCGGTCGTCGTGGATGCGGATGGCGATTATCATCTTCACGCAATGGATGGCTACCTCCACTGCGTCACGAAAGATGGGAAGCAATCGTACATGCCGGTTCAAGTTGGCGAGCCGTTGGGGTATGCAGCGCCGTTGGTGGACGCGTGGGGCAATACGCTTATCAGCGATTATAATGGTGGTTTGATTCGTGTTTCTCGAGAAGGGAGGCGCGACAGTCGCCAATATTTCCGTTGCCGAGCGAAATTGGATTCCGCTGGCATCATCTCGGGCAACACGCTCTATATCGGCTCAGAGGATGGCTACCTTTTTGCCATTGATCTTGACGATGCGGGTGGGCGTCTCCTGTGGGATCAGGGGCGCGAAGTTGGCTACGCCGGTGGGTTCCTTAACTCCTCGCCCGCCGTCGCGTCGGACGGAATCATCGTCGTCTCGGCACGCACGGAGCGTCTCATCGGCTTCCGCTCCAATGGAGAAGTCGCGTGGGTCACGCATATGCCGGGGCAGCTGCTTGCCTCGCCCGTGATTGATGCCAACGGGCACATTTATGTCGGCGCGAGTTTGTCGACAAGACAAGGTGGGCAGGGCTATCTTGTGTGCGTCGATGGCGCGACACACAAAATCCGGTGGCAATATCAAGCCGAGGATATGGTCGAGAGCACGCCGGTGGTTGGCGACGACGGAACGATTTATTTTGGAGACAATGCGGGTTGGCTCTATGCCCTCAACGCCCATGGCGACAAGCGCTGGTCCGTCAAATTTGAGAGTTCGATTCGCTCGGCAGGGACGATAGTCGCGCCGCGCTTGTTGGCGTTCGCTCTCGACGACGATGTGCTTGTCGGCGTGCGTTGCGAGTCGAACGAATTGGCAGACTCTCCGTGGCCCAAATTAGGGCGCGACAACTTCCACTCGTTTGTCGGAACGGTCGCTCCCGCCAATGGCCCCTCGGCCGAGTAGAAATCGGCAGAGTTATTTTTATACGGCGTTTTTTCGAAGGGAAGATTATGATGAAGAAATCATTTTCTTCCCTTTTTTCCATAATGCGATTCCTATGCGCGCGCTCATGGAGCCGAGTTGGCGAGCGGTTTTTGAGAAGTCTCTTTTCGCCTGATGGCTGCTAATTTTGCGCGACTCTTGGATACGAATGATTTCGTCGTTCAGCTCTTGAAATATCGTGACCAACAGGTGTTGCGCGTCGTTTTCGTGGAGTTCGTTCGTTTCGCCCTTCCCCTCGTCGCCCTCGTCCTCAATCTCGCTTGCATCTTCATTTTCGTTGGTTTTCTCACCCTTCGGCATTGGGAAAAAGGGAACGACGAAATTTTCTTGCCGGAGGTGGATACTTTCGCAATGTTCTTGGAGCGCTTTTTCGATGATTTCGTCAATATTCTCCAGATTCCCCTGGGTGTCGGCATAACGCACGACCTCCAAACGCTCCAACCCCGTCACGATAATGATGAGGACGGGAGGCGTCGTCTCTTTCTGATTTTCACACCAATGATAAAACGCATTAATGAATTGTCGATCCCACTTGCGATCGTTTTTCGTCACGTCCGAGACGAGAAAAAGGACGTCCGACGTCCGAATTTCCTCGAGATGCCTCTCAAAGGGAGTTTGTTCCGTTTGAAAGAATGAGAAAAACCCCGCTGGCTGCGCGCGATCGTATCCCAAGCAATCGTGGATGATGAGCGCTCCCATCTCGGGATGAACGAGGGAAAAAATCTTCCCATCGGCATTCTGTTGCTCCTCTTTGAGATTCTCCTCTCCAAACGCTTCGCGGATGAAGCACGATTTCCCAGACCCTTCGCGCCCCACGACGAGAGTTCGAATTGGCTCCCTCGCGACCTTCGCTCCACTCGCTAAATCCTCATAACGCAGGCGCCCACTATAGAGTTCGACCGCATAATACCCCACGAGTTTGAATAGATAGCGAAAAAACATCTGCCTCATTTTGAGACTAAACGCGCCGACAGCCTGCTTGTTGAGCTGCGCGCGCGATTCACGAACGGCTGCCGAGAAGGGGTTCAGAGGAAACGAGACGACACGATAGATATTATAAATCGGACGATATATGGAGTAGAGCGTCTGCATCCTCATCAAGTCGTGAACGGTAAAAAGATACGTCCCGGGCACCTCGTCCGCCAATTTTTGTCTCAAATCGCGTACGACACGTTCGAAAAGGAGGAGAACCAACGCGAGCGAGACGTCGAACTCCGGTCGTTTTTTTTTCGGATGATACACGAGCGCAACGCGATGAAGAAGTTCCGACGCCGTCCCCACGACGTCGTCCATCTTCTTGAAATCATAATCCTCATAATTCAAAGACGAGGTGTAGCTCTCCACCTGCGCGAATGCTTTTTTCTCCAAGTTGGACCAATACTCCTCTTCGCTCACTTCAAGCTCAGGGAGGCGCGAGCGCGAGCGTGCCCACAAGCAGCCGATGAGCCACGCGAGGAGCGAGGAAACGAGACCAAAAATCAACCATTGGACGAAAAAGTTGTGCTCATAAAGCCACAAAAACCCGAGCGCAGCAGCCACCACGACTTGCAAAATCAAAAAAAGGATTGGCAAAAGCCACAAAAAGCGCCATTGGAAGTGGATTAAAAAAACGTTTCGCTTGCGCTTGTTGGTCGACACTTCGTTCATTCGTCCGATTCGGGGTGTTCAATACAGGGCCAATAGGTGTCAAAGTTGAAATTTGGACTGTTGTCTAAATCGTGACACTGAACGCAAAAGGTACTCTTCGCGTCCTCAAGAGTGAGTCGAACGGCGGTTCGATACTTCTCTTGGAGGGCGAGGTTTGTCCCCATCTCGGCTTGGATGTGTTTCTCCCCGGGACCGTGGCAGCTTTCGCACCCGACTTTCGAGAGATGCGGCGTCGATTTCATATCCAAAAATCCACTCTCAAGAGGAATCATATGCTGCGGACTCCACCCGACGACATGGCACGCGATGCACTCCGGGTCGAACGTGCGCGGGGGTGTCGCCTCCTCTAACGTTTTCCACGATTTGGCGTGGCGCGACTTTTGCCACACCAAATACGACTCCTCGTGGCACGACTCGCACCTGGCGGAGCCGACGAAGCGCCCATTTTGCTCCTCGTATGGATTTCGTATGGGACGGATGCCGAGTCCTTCAAGACCCAGCGTTTTGAGTTGCTCTTGATAAAGCGCCATCAGGTCGAGTATTTTGGGTGAGGACGCGAAGCGAGAGTCCATAGGAACCCGTTGGTATCGAATGGGGGTTTTGTCGTCGTCATAAAGCCCGAGGACGATTGCGTGCATACCCTTCTCGCCAATGGTGACGAAATACTGCCCCGTCTCTGGAATCGTTTCGACATTCGAGGGCGAGACGGGGGGACCTCCTGCGGAAACGATAATATCGACCTGGGGGAATTTTGCCGCCAAAGCGCGCGACTCCTCCTCCGTTGCGTGGGATAAAAGAATCACGACGTCGCACTTCTTTCGTACGACGGGTAGGTATTTTTCCAACGTTTGAATCGCCGGCTCAAACACAATCTCGTCGTTTTGAACTTTCTTTTGCTCCTCGTCTCCCAAAACACCAATGACTCCTATCCGATAGTTGTTTCTTTCGTGCATTTTTGCGCGCGAGAGGGTTTGAGGGTCGAACGCGAAAATGCCGACGTTCGCGCTCGTGAATAAACGCCCATTCTTGCCGGGAGTCGACACCTCCGCCAAAATGTCGCCAGCGGGGAAATTGAGGTCGATATTGCCAAACGTGATCGCGTCGTAATTCATTTCGCGCAGCATATTCACGGCGGAGAGAAACTTAAGTTGAGCTTGAACCGTGTAGCCAGGGCTGATTCCACCGACGTCGAGGGTGAGTGGATTCCACCCTTTTTGGTGCAGTTGCTCGAGAAAAACCGCTCGGCGCGACAGTCCGCCCATCATTCGCTCCAGCCCGGCGCAGCCACATGGCTCCATATATCCATTGAGCCGTCCCGTGAGAACAAGCGTAACGAGCGGTTTCTCCCACCCGACGAAAATATCCCCATTCTCCTTGATCGGGTCGAACGGCTTCGTCGGATCAATATTTGCGCGCGAGGGACGATATTCCTCAGCATTTTTCCCTGTATCATTCCCCACAGCACCACTCGAGACCGAAGGGACGACCTCAGGAGTCGGCGTGCCAAAGATGTCGGATTCTCCCAAAACGTTGGATTCTCCCAAAACTTCTCCATACAAATTCGGCTTGAACGACGAGACCGTCTGCGCGCCCCCCTCAAATGGGTGCGGAACGTCCAATGCGAGCAACTCCTGCGAGACCGGGAGCGCAGCGGGCTGGTCTGAACCTTCCTCGACCACGGTGGCTCCCCCAGCGTCTTGGGTTTCGAAAACTCGATAGACCAGCCCTGCCGTGAGTAAAACTCCACCGACAAAAACGAACATGAACAAGTACTTTGATTTATCCATCCCAACTTCCTATGTCGTGCGCGACCTTCGTGCCTCAGTGTGCGACTCCGCACCAAATCCATCCCGGCTCGCTCGTTTCCCTGCAAAATGTATCAAAATATAATTATCTTTTTGTTCAACCCCCTAAAACACGGAGAATTTTACGTAAAAAACCAACTCCCGACCTGTTGTGGGAGATTTGAGCACAATGCGCCCATTTTTCTCGGGTTCCTCACTCCAAAACGTCCCGCGCGGCGCATCCTTCGGGAGCGTGACGACAAGCGCCTGCTTCGAAGTTCCGCGCGTTGGATCTACGTCCAGTTCACCAATCTCCGCTAAAAGGAATGCAGGTTGAACCTCTCCCACCGCAAAAACATCGTTAAAATTGTTGCCAGATTGTTGGAGCGTGAGGCGAGACTCGATCGACTTGCCGCGCCGCACTCCGCCAAGAACCAAGACGTGATCCGCAGGCGTCCAACCGGAGCCGGAGAGGGACAAATCGTCTTCCGAATAGCCCTCGAGATGGAGGCGCAGAACCCGTTCCTCTGGCGCTTTTGTCGTGAGTTCCACGGTCTGGCGGAAGGGTCCCTTTGGGAGACCAGGTTTCACGCTCAAAATCATCCTCAACGCCGATTTCGCGCCGAGCGGAACCATCGTTGGGTCGATGTTCTCAAACGCAACTTCGAAAAAGGGAGCCGACGCCTCGTTCAAGAAACGCACACTCGCGACTTCCGGTGGCACATTGAGCTTGCTCAAAAGGCGGGTGGAGATCGTTTTGGTTTGATTTATGGGACACAACCCGAGAGAGAGTTGCGAGGTCTCAACACTCACGTTGGAGTCGACGCGCCCTTTTGTTCGAAAGACGACTTGGGAGCGTTTGGGGTCGTTCGTGTATAAGGTTGCTTTGATATCGAACGTACCCGCGACGGAAGGGGCGGCGCAGCGCAACTCCACGACGGCGATTTCTCCTGGCGCGAGCGTATTTTGTGAGAGCGACCATTCGAGACACTCAGGCGAAAACGCCCCTTTCTCCAGAAGAAGAGGCGCCTCTCCGGAGTTTATGATCGAGAATTTTGAGACGAACGAGTCCCCCGGCTGAAGTGGCGTGGAGCTAAAATCGGCAAAAGCGCTCCCCTTCGCCACGGGCAGCGGCGCGGGAGCGTATTGCGCCTCGTATTCCTCAAGCGCTTCTTTGACACCGGCGCTTGCTTCTGGATCTGCATAAGTTTGGGGGATTTGTCGAAAACGCATTCCTCCCACCCACACGCCGAGCGCGACCCCAAAAAGGACGCAGGCGAGCGATACAATCACACGAAATAAAAAGGTACGAAGCATCGTTATTTTTTGATGTTTAAGGATTCAACAACTTCGCACAGTACAGTACGAAACTCGTTTTGCGTCGTCTCGCTGAGCGACTTCCCTCGTTTTTCGAGATTTTCGTTCACTTTAACGACCGTTTCTTGCATGACTTCGTGCGTCTCCTGACTCCCACCGAAGAGCGCAAAATTCTCTCCGCGAGTGAGTCGGAACTCACCATCGTCATTATCCATCCCGATACCCAAGATGGACGAAATCCGCTTTTCGTTTTCATTTGAATGTTTCATGATAACCCCCATTGAACTTTGTAAGGAGTGGTCTGCACGACACACCGTGTGTCGAGGCTCGTGAGTACCAACGCACGAGTGTTGAACGTTTTGAACAATAAATCCACATTGCGTACATCAAATCCACATTGCGCACATCGACATCGTGATAGAATTTCCACCTTGAGCCTGCCGTTGGAACGCCACACCCCGACACCTCACTTTTTTGCGAAAACTCCAATTCATTCGAGCGCCAGTATAAAACTAACGTCTGTTGCGCGCCTGGTTGAGCATTGCTTTTATCGTGTCGGCAGCGGCGTTTCGCGTCGATTCTTGTTTCCTTTTCTCTTGCGCCAGAGCGTCTTGTTCCGCCTCGGCGCTCTTCACTTCGGTGCTCTCCGTCGACTTTGCGCGAGTGATGAACGAAGGCAAATCCTCCTCGGTCGGCTCGTCCTCGCCAAAAATCGCAAAGACGTCTAAATCGTCGTCAGGATTTTCCTTTTTTGCGGACTTTTTTTGGGACGCCCTCGAGGCAGCCTCGCTAATGGTTTGGACCTTGGACATTTTTTTGCCACTGACGCCCACCGTGAGTTGAACCTCGAAGGTGAGCACGCCGATGCGTAAATGGTCCCCATTCTTTAGCTCTCGTTCTCCCTCGATGCGCTCTTCGTTTACGAAAGTACCTGATGGAGTGTTCAAATCCCGTACACCAGCGTATCCCTCGCGACGCACGATTTTGCAATGGTGTCTCTCCACGTCCGTTCCGCCGGGGCGGAGTTGGCACTTTGGCGATTTTCCTATTTCGAACTCATCCTTGGTGATTTTGATTTCTTGTCCCGCATGTTTGCCACCCACGACGACTAATTTTACATCCATCTGTGATCCTACTCCTAAAAGAAAACATTTCACACCGCTCCCACCCTACTATCATACAGCAAATCGCAACACTTGTCAATCGTTTCTACGCGAAATATGCGATTTTTTTCCTCAATTTTAGGGAATTCTTGTCAAAATTTTTCCCTGCGTTGCTCTTCCGCATCGCTTAAAATTCTTCCGTCGTGCACGATTGCGTTATTTGCAAGAAGTTCTCGAATCGCTTTTCGTCGAGCATTCCGACCTCGACAGCTTCGCAAACGGCGCAATCAGACTCGTGCGTATGGGTACAATTTGGGTAGTAGCACAACTCGGCAAAAGGTGCGATATCCCTGAAAAAACCTTCCACTTCTTCCGGCACAACGTCCCACAAATCGAATTGTCGAATGCCTGGCGTGTCGACGACATACCCTCCTCCAGAGAGCTTCAAAAGCTCGGCAGACGTGGTGGTGTGCCTCCCTTTTTCGTTGCTGTCGCTCACTCGCGCGGTGGAGAGATTGAGCGCGGAATCCACCGCGTTGAGGAGCGACGATTTTCCCACGCCGCTTTGCCCCACCACCACACTCCGCGCGTTGCCTTCATTAAGGCGGTCTCGAAGCCGTTCGATGCCAATCCCCGTTCGTGCGCTTGTTGGGATAATCTCATACCCCATTCGACCATACACACCCATCATCGGAACGATGGACGCGAGGTCGCCGAGGTCGATTTTATTGATACAAACGATCGGGCGAATCCCCATCTTCTCCGATGTTATCAACATCCGGTCGATCAAATTCCACTTGATTCCAGGCTGCGCGAGGCTCGTCACGATGGTCATTTGATTCACGTTCGCGACGAGGACATGCTTCTTCTTCCAACTTTTTCGACACAGGCACCCGAATCTCGGCTCGATGCGTTCGATAAATCCTTCTTTCTCGTGTTCCGTGGAAGGGCGGAACTGCACGAAATCGCCCACTGCGACGACGTGGCGATCTTCCGTCGTGAGAGACTTGAGGAGTCGACGCACGGCGCAGCGCCAGAGGACGCCCGTCCCTTCTTCCTCGACGAACGTATTGAGACCATGCATTCGGACGACGAGACCACGACGCGCGGTTTCACCCACGCGAATTGCGCCGCCTCCCTCGGGAGATTCTGGCTCTTCGAGTACAATCGTACGCTGTCGCACCACATCTCCCTTACCACTTATGCGCTCTTGCCGCAGGAGAGAGTCTTCTTCGAGCGTTTCGGATGTAAAATCTCTCGTCAAATCCCTCCCACGCGTCCGAGTCGCTCGGTTCTTGCGAAAATTGACTCGCACCTTGTCCTGATTCTTTTTTCCCATACGTTTCTTTTGTCCTTTTTCCCTATCTATCTCTTCCTGCTACATGCAGGTGCTTGAATTCATTAGAGCGCCAGTACAACGCGAAATACACGAGTTGTTTTGTTTTGGCGGTTTCGATCCGATTGGTGCGTCAAAGGGCGCGCAACTTGCCACTTGGCGAGACTCGTTCCATGAACGCCCTGACGCCCTCCGCTATCTTCAACATCGTCCGACGATAATTCTCCGCGCTGCGTTCCAACTGAGGACGCATTTCAAAAAGCGGCGTCTTCATCATTTGGTCGTATACTCGTTCTCCATTAAAATTCCCGTTTTACACGACGCTTTGCGAGCCGTGGTGCGTAGCTCCAACGGCGGGCGGAACCGGAAATTTCAACGTGAAGTATTATAAAACATCGCTCGCTTTTGGGAGAAATCTTTCGGTCGGGCAAATGTGTCTTTCCTCTCGCCAGAGACGTATTCTTTCACGCTCCCGGCAATCTCGCGAACCACCGGGAGATACCATCGATCCATCAACTCGTACTGGTGCGAGCGACAATAGTGGCACGAGGCGTTGTCGAGAAGCACCCAGCCGAAATTGGGATTCTGGATCGGCTCGATCGCGTTGCAGCGTTCCCACGTTTCGTAGAGAGAATAATCTTCGTGCAGCGCCAAAATATCGCGCATTCCTTCCGCCAGCGCGATGAATGCGTCCGCCTTTTTCGTCGCCGTGGTTCTCGCGAGGTCGATCGTGTCGCGTCGCAAAAAGGGATCGTTCCAATGGATTTGAGACAAGGCACGGAAGATTTCCTCCGCGTTGCTCTCCGAGACCAACGGCAGGGAGACGCCCGTCATTTTTTCGTAGTACTTTTGAAACTCCTCGCCAGCAATTCGATACGCCGGCTCCGCATTCGGCGGGGAGAGGATTTTTAGCTCTCCGCCCCACGCTGTCGCGCCGATAAAAACGCTGACCAAAACTCTGGCAAAAATCAAAACGAGTCTGAGAAACATTTTTCCTCCATTCACGAGCTTCCTCAAAAGCACGAATTCAAACAAACGTCCATTTCGAGCCATTTTTCCGCATTTTCCCAGAGAAAAAACTTCACATTTCGCAATTGAATCCATAAAACACGCATCCTAAAGATTGTTGTCCGAGAAGCACGATGTTTTAGTCCGCGTTTCGCACAATTCGGTTTGAGTGCGCAAAAACAAGAGTGAAACACATCTCAAAACAACCTCAAAACCAATCAAATTAACGCATATCAATCCTGACGCAGAAATTCTGCACTAAAACCCACTTTTGCAAAAAAACATCCGATCGTGAAAAACACCAGAAAAACGCGTTTTTACACCAAAAAGAATCAAAAGGTGCGAAAGTGCGAAATGCGTCAAATCCCTATTTTTGCGCAACATGGCATTTTTTACGAATAGCGGACTAAAACGCTTTGAAAAAATTTCTAATCATATAATCTCGTAAAAACAGGGATATCGCGAAAAATCCTCAAAACCACCTCAAATTTTTGATTTCTCGAGATACAGCACAAAAACCAATCAATTCCCCTTCTCTGAAGGGGCACGCCCACAGGGCGGGGGGCAGTTCTGATGTGGAAAACGCTTTCCCTCGGTCTAACCCTCCCAATCCCTCGTTCC
>JAUNBK010000019.1 GCA_030527105.1 Planctomycetia bacterium | reverse complement strand
CGCCTCGTGGCGCGAACGAACCAAGTACCGATCCTAGTCACGCACCACGTAACGAACCAAGTAACGACCCAAGTGGCGCGAGCGGCGAAAATAGCGAGGTTGGTGGAGAAAATCTCCCCGACGACTCCGCCGCTTCGGCAGAGAGCATGACGCCGTTCTCCATTTCCGACACGGCAGTCCCTGTTGCCGCGAATCCCGCTCCAAACACGAACGAGCCGAATATTGGCGACCTGATGCAGAATTCCGACGATTCGAAGGACGGTCTCGTTTTGCGCCTTGTCGAGTCGAAGCCGCATGTTGTTCAAGGCGACGTGATATACTACGAATTGACGCTCACGAATACGGCAACCGAGGCGCTGCGCGAGCTTGCACTTTTGGCGGCATTTCCTCGCGACAACATGGAGATTCAGAAGGACGAAATTCGAGGACCAGCGGACGCTTTTGCGGATGTTCCGAATGGTGTCGTGCAGTACAAATCGCTTCCTCCGATCGCGGCGGGAGAGACGGTGCGTGTTCGAATCCCGGTGAAAACAATTCTTCCCGGAGTCGTCGAGGCGCGCATTCAGATATTCAAATCTGGCGCTCCGTGGCGAGAGAAGACATGCGAAACGCGGATTTTCCCCGCTCAATAGAGCATAAATATAGTGCAAAAATTCCATTTCGTATCCAAATCAAAAGGAATCCAATGATGAAACGTTTATTACTCTCCCTCCTGTTTTTTGCCACGATGGTGTCGTGGCTCCCTGCCGAGGAGATTGTCTTCAATTTCGAAGAGGGAATGCAGGATTGGAAGGTTGTTGAGGGGCACTTGGGTGACGTGAGAAGCTCGCGCGAGTTTTTCTTCCACCTCGACAAAGTGAAATACAACAAAGAAGGCAAAGTCCATCTCACCACGCTCGAAAACAAAGGGAGTTCGTACGACCCCTTCCGTGGCGTGATTGAGTCCCCCATTTGGGAAAACCAAGGCAATGAAATCTCGTTCATCATCGGTGGCGGTCGGCGTGCGGAGGTCTACGTCGCGCTCTGTGTGATCGAGGGGGACGAATGCGCGACCATCGCCCCCGTGGCGCGAGAGGTGCTCTACGCACGCGGACAAGATAATCAAAAAATGCTCCCCGTCGTCTGGGACGTTTCTGATTTGGTCGGCAAAAAAGTCTTCATCCGAGTTATGGACAATCACACGGGAGGCTGGGGACATATCACGCTCGACGACGTTCGCGCCAAGGGCGTGTTGATGCCGGAATTTACCCAGCAGTATCGAAAGATCCGTGCCGTTTTGATTCCCGATCTGCCGCCGGTCTTCGAAATTGTTCCGACTCAGCCGGATCCGAACGCGAAAGATCATCCCGCTCTCGTTAAAAACCCCATTTTGTACATTGCGCGCACTCAGTATCGAAGCGATCATCACAACACCGCTACGATGTTCCAAACGGGCGAAATCAACACTGGCAGCTTCTGTGGTGGCTCCGCCATGCGCGTTGCGGACTTCTCGCAGAAGGACGAGAATGGCAACCCCAAAATCACCACGCTTATCGAGACCGCAACGGGCGTCGTTCGCGACCCGGAAGTGAGTTTCGACGGCAAAAAAATTCTCTTCTCCATGAGAAAAGATAAGGCGGACGACTATCACATCTACGAGATGAACGCCGATGGTACTGACTTGCGCCAAATTACGACCGGGGAAGGAATTTCGGACATTGATCCGATTTATCTGCCGAACGGGAAAATCTTGTTTTCGAGCACTCGAGAGCCAAAATACTGCATGTGCAACAGACACATTATGTGCAATCTTTATACGATGAATGCCGACGGGTCGGAGATTCAGCAGATTGGGCACAGCACGCTCTTCGAGGGGCACGCGTCGCTCCTGTCGGACGGGCGCGTTATTTATGATCGATGGGAGTATGTGGATCGCAACTTTGGCGACGCGCAAGGATTATGGGTAACCAACCCGGACGGCACGTCGCACCTCATTTATTGGGGGAATAATATCGCTTCTCCTGGTGGAGTGATTGATGCGCGCGAATTGCCCGGCTCGAAGGATGTCGTTTGTACGTTCACGTCATGCCATAGTCGACCGTGGGGCGCGATTGCTCTTTTGGATCGAACGAAGGGGATCGACAGCACGAGTGCCGTGAAAAAAATCTGGCCGCCCGAGGCAATCAATTTCGTGAACGTCGGAGGCTACGACACGTTCAATAACGTGAAAATCAAGTACGAAGATCCCTATCCGCTCGACGCGCAGACGTTCCTCGTTTCGCGTCAGGTGGAGGGCGAGAGAATGGGGCTGGTTTTGCTCGACATGGACGGGCACGAAACGCTCATCCTTGAGGAAAAATCGCTAGGCATTTTCGATCCGATGCCTCTTGCGTCGCGCGATATTCCTCGCGAAATTGAGGCGCGCGTCGATTTGTCGCAAAAGACGGGGACGTTCTACGTCTCGGACGTTTATGAGAGTCAGGAGATGCAGAACGTCAAACGTGGGGAAGCCAAATTCCTTCGCGTGATTGAGTCGCCAGAGAAACGATTTTTCACTCATACGTATTGGGAGGGCGGCACCGGAACCCAAGCTCCCGCCATGGCTTACGACGATTTCAATAACAAAAGGCTCCTCGGAGTCGTCCCTGTCGAGGAAGATGGGAGCGCGCATTTTGAGGTTCCGGCGGACACGTTCGTCTACTTCCAATTGCTGGACGAAAATGGGTTGATGATTCACTCCATGCGCAGCGGAACGATCGTGCGCCCCGGCGAGAATCAAGGTTGCATCGGCTGCCACGAAGATCGTCTTCACGCAGTGCCGCCGCGTCGAACGGTTCAAGCACTTTTGCGCGGTCCGAGCAAACTCGAACTTCCCACGTGGATGGATGCGCCGCGCGACTTCAATTATATGACGGAGGTGCAGCCCATTTTCACGCAGCATTGCATGAAGTGCCACGATTACGACGGACCGGGCGCGAAAAGTGTCGTCCTTGCGCCAGATCGCAACCTCCTTTTCAACGAGTCCTACTCCTCCATTCGACGCAATCGGCTCGTGCAAGTCCCAGGAGCGGGGCCCACGAAAACCATGAACGCAAAATCGTGGGGAGCGGCGCAAAGTCGCTTGGGCAAGGTCGTTTTGGAGGGGCATGGAGATGCGCGCGACGAAAATTTCTCCTTGTCCGAAGAGGAAAAAGACCGAATCCTCACGTGGATTGATCTCAATGCGCCGTACTATCCGACCTACGCCAGCAATTATCATGGCAATATGTACGGGCGCTCGCCGCTCACCAATGCCGAGTTGGCGCGCATTGCGGAACTGACTGGCACGCCGTTTGACATGAGCCATCGTTGGAATTATTGGATGTTGGTGCTCGAACGCCCGGAGAAAAGCGAGTGTCTCAAGAAAATGGATCCAACAAGCGCTGAGTATCAAGAGGCGGTCGCCATTATTCGCGAGGGTGCCGAGCGCATGAAAGAGCGTCCTCGCGGCGACATGGATAATTTCCGACTCATGGAGCCTGCGGACATTGATAGGCAGGAAAAATACGAGCAACTCGTGAAGTAGCCCCCTGCCGTCCGAGAAAAGTTGTTGCGCTGGCGCTCAAATTCGTTTGGGAGCCAGCGTAAAATATGAAAAACGCCAAAACAGAAGCACCTCTCGCTCTCCAGTGGGGAAGTCTTCTGTTTTGACGACTCAAAAGTGGCGTTTTGTTATTTGTCCACTTTGATCGAAAGCTCTCTCATCTGTTTGTCGTCCACCTCGCCGGGCGCGCCCGTGAGAAGATCAGTTGCGCGTGCCGTCTTGGGGAAGGCTATCACGTCGCGAATGCTGTCGAGTCCTGCGAAAATCATCGCCAATCGGTCGATTCCCAACGCAATCCCTCCGTGGGGTGGCGCACCAAATCGAAGCGCGTCGAGCAGGAAGCCAAAACGCTCTTTAGCGGTGGTTTCATCAATGCCCAAGAGGTTGAAAATCTTCTGCTGGAGCGCGTTGTCATGGATACGAATCGACCCGCCGCCCGCTTCAAAACCATTGATCACAATGTCGTACGCAGCCGCGCGGCACGCCCGCGGATCCGTGTCGAGCAAGGGTGCGTCCTCTGGCAACGGCGACGTGAACGGATGATGCACCGCGACCCAGCGTTGCTCCTCGTCATCGAACTCGAGCATGGGAAAGTCCACAATCCACGAGAAATGGAAAGCATTTTCGTCGTACAATTGAAGCTCTTTGCCAAGCCGACGGCGGAGTCCGTTGAGGGCGCGGCAACTCGTCTCAAACGTGTCGGCAACGATGAACACAATGTCGCCATCATCTGCTGCCAGCCGAGTTCGGAAGCGTTGGAGAAGCGCCTCGTCGAAGTTCTTCGCAATGGGCGATTGGAACGATCCCTCCACTCCCTTGAACCAAGCAAGCCCTTTGACGCCGAAATTCTCCTGCGCCCACGACGTCAGCTCATCGATGCGCTTTCGGGAGAAGCCATCCGCCGCGCCTTTCGCAACGATCGCACGCACTCTTCCGCCAGCGTCAGCCGTGGCACGAAACACGCGGAACTCGCACTCTTTCGCAAGCTCCGTGAGATCGACAATCTCCATCCCGAAACGAAGATCCGGCGCGTCGTGCCCGAATCGCTCCATGGCGTCCGCATAACTCATGCGCGGAAGCGGAAGCGTCAACTCCAAACCCAAAATCTCCTTCGCGAGGCGCGCAATAAGCCCATCCATGATCGAAATGATATCTTCCATCGTCACGAACGACATCTCCATATCGAGCTGCGTGAATTCTGGTTGCCTGTCCGCGCGCAAGTCCTCATCGCGGAAGCATCGCGCGACCTGAACATAGCGATCGAAACCGGCAATCATGAGCAGCTGCTTATAGAGCTGAGGCGACTGCGGCAGGGCGTAAAACTTGCCCGCATGGACGCGACTTGGGACGAGATAATCCCGCGCTCCCTCCGGCGTGCTTCGCCCGAGAACCGGTGTTTCGACCTCCAAAAAACCAAGCTCGTCGGTATAATCGCGCATGATTTTGATCATACGATGGCGCAGCGTGAGCGCTTTTTGCATCGCGGGACGGCGCAAGTCCAAATATCGATACTGCAGCCGAACGTCTTCGCTCGGCAAGTCTGGAATACTCGGCTGGACCGGCGGCACATCGCTAGAATTGAGCACCACAAGCGAAAGGGGACGTATTTCGATATCTCCCGTAGCGAGTGCCTTATTCTCGCCCCCCTCGGGGCGTTGTAGTACTTCGCCCGTGATTTGGACGACAAACTCTTGGCGGAGTTTTCGTGCCGCCGCCAGTAGCGCCTCCGCCTCTTCGGGAGAGTTGCCCGAGTCGGGAGAAAAGGTGATTTGCGTGATGCCGTATCGATCGCGAAGCCACAAGAAAGAGAGTCCTCCTTGGTCGCGCTGGTGATCTGCCCAGCCACAAAGGGTGACGATTTGACCTGCGTGTTCTTTGCGCAGCTCTCCGCAAGTATGGGTACGTAACAAGGTATTTCTCCTCGAAAAGATGAAAGGAAATAAAAATTTGGGGCAATTTTACCATAAATTCGCCACGTTGTAAAGGGGACGCATTTCTCGCTTTCGAACGTTTTCTTTCCCGCCACAAATGGGGTAGGGCTTTTCTTTTTCCGTTGAAGGGTGTATAATGGGCATGTATGGCTTTGTGGCAGGAATAATTATTCAAACTGCAAAACCAGAAATTTTATAATACTTCGCGTTGAAATTTCCCGTTCCGTCCGCCGTTGGAGCTTGCGCACCACGGCTCGCAAAACGTCGCGCAAAACGGGAATTTTAAACGACGATGAGTATTAAGAAAAACGAGTATAGCATAGGTGCAATAAATCAAAAAGGAGATATCGATGAATCGACGAGAAATGTTGGGGACAGCTTTCTGCGCGGCGGCACTCGCCTCTACGGGGACTCTGCGCGCGGAAGAGAACGAGGTTAAAAACGAAACAACAACGGGCACGACGGCTGCGTTTCGACGTCCCAATCCGTTGGCGGTATCGTCTTATTCGTTCTTTCGCATCGCGCGCTCCACGATGGAGCAATGCGTACATTGGGCGGCGGAGATGGGTTTTTCGGGGCTTGAAATTCTCGAAAAACAAATGTATCTAAACCCAAAGGCGGGGAAAATCACCTCGTCGGTCGTCCCGGGCGGCGGGCAGATGTTCCAAACCTACGAGACCAATCCTCAATATCTTCAGGAGCTTAAGCGGATTGCTTTTCTCAATGGGATTGATTTGTGCGGATACGCGACGCACCAGAGCTTCGTTCATCCAGACAAGGAATTCCGGCAGAAGAACATCGACACGACCATTGCGGGGATCGAAACGGCATACGCCCTCGGAATACCCGTTTTGCGCGTCAATACGGGAAGATGGGGAACGTCGAAGGACTTCCAAGACCTGATGAACAACAAGGGGGTTGAGCCACCGATGGAGGGGTATTCTGAGGACGACGCATTCCCGTGGGTGGTGGAGAGCATCGAAAAGTGCCTCCCCGTCGCGGAGAAGTGCGGCGTCATTTTGGGACTGGAGAATCATTGGGGACTCGCGCGGCGTGCGGAGGGAGCGATCAAACTCATAAACGCGCTTCAATCGCCTTGGTTCCGCGTCATTCTCGACACGGGCAACCTCCTCGACGACGACCGATACGAACAAATGGCGCAGCTTGCTCCGCACTCGTGTTTCGTCCACGCGAAATTCTACCACGGAGGCGGCGTGTGGTACTCCATCCCGATCGATTATGAGCGGGTCTTCAAGATATTGGGTGAGGCGAATTTCGCTGGCTACATCTCGGTGGAGTACGAAGGAAGAGCGAATCCTCTCTCTGCCGTGCGCGAGGCGCGGAAGGAGCTTATGGAGAGTTTATAAGACTTTTCGTTGAAATTCCCGGTACCGCCCGCTGTTGGAGCTACGCACCGCGGCTCGTAAAACGTCGCGCAGAACGGAAATTTTAAAGCTCGATGAGTATAGAAAGCGCCACGCGTGAGTGACGCTTTCGCGCAAAGTGCCGCTCAAACTTCGAGTTTCCACGGAGCGCGATACTCATAATGGAGCATTGCGTTTGCTGCGTCGCAATTGAGGAAGCGCTCGTTCGTGGCATCCCACTCGAGACGTTGTTTCACGGCGAGAGAAATGTTCGCCATGTGACTCATGAGGGTGCTTCGGTGTCCGATTTCGACGTCTGCCGTGGGGAGTTCTCGAGAACGAATGCATTGGAGGAAGTTGAGCGTGTGGAGCCGTTCGATCTCCGCAAGTGGCGTGCCGGGCATTTCGCGTCCCTGCATCTTCGCCTCGCGCGGCGCGAATTGTCCCCCACGCTCGGGATATATCCTCACTTGTCGATCCGCAACGTAGAGCGTGCCGTTCGTGCCACGCAACTCCAACTCGCCCAACGGGCGGTAGCTTGCGTCGGTCGCGACCATCGGATTGCCACACGCTTCGCCCTGAGTGAACGTGACAAGTCGTCCGCTTTTGAATTGGAACGTGGATATCATCGTGTCGGGGACGGTTCTGTCGTCATCGACGGCAAAACGCCCTCCCATGGCGCAGACGGATTCGGGCGATTCCTCTCCGAGAATCCATCGGATGGCGTCAAGATAATGCACGCCCCAGTTGCCGGTTTGCGAAGAATAAAGCTCCCACCAGCGAAATTTATATGGCGCAATGTTTTCTTGGTACGGACGCAGTGGTCGGGGACCGAGCCACATGTCCCAATCGAGTTCCTCGGGCGGGGCGGAAGTTTGGCAGCGACCGATGCCAGACGGAGTCATATTGCTCATCCGAAAACTCCGCGCAAGAGTGACGAACCCGACAAGCTCATCGCCCCCAGCTTTTGCAAGCTCAATGTAGTGCGGCGCGCTTCGTCGATGCGTTCCGACTTGGACGATTCTGCCATATTTGCGAGCCGCCTCGACCATTTTGCGCCCCTCGTGGATCGTAATCGCAAGCGGCTTTTCGACATAAACATCCTTGCCCGACTTGCACGCTTCGATCGTTTGGATCGCGTGCCAATGATCCGGGGTGGCAATCACGACGGCATCGATATCGTTTCGCTCCAAGAGAGTGCGGAAGTCGCGGAACGCGAGCGTCTTTTCTCCGAGTACGCTGCGGGTTTTCTCAAGTGTTCGACTGTCGACGTCGCATACTGCCGCAATCTCCATCTCGGTGGGACTTTGTTGGAACGCGGAGATGAGCTGCCCCCCGCGATTTGCAACGCCGATAAACCCGAGACGAATGCGTTCGTTTGCACCCAAGATTTGCGCTCCAGACGCGACTGTTTGGATAGCTGCGAGTCCCAAAGAGCCGCTGGCGGCGAGTGCGCTCCGATGAAATGAGCGTCGATTCATGGTAGGTTCCTTTCTATTCTACAATATTTCACAATATTCTGTACTCTGTATTCTATGATATTCTATAAAGTTGGCTTTCTCGCACTTCACGCAGGTATGTTCTCAAGAGCCGAAGTCGTAGAAAGAGAACGTAGATGGAGCACTCAAAAACCACCGAGTCGGCTCCCAAAGAGACGGGTGAGTCTCGCTGATTTATACTGGCGCTCAAATTTATTCGACCGCCAGTATAAATGCGTGGGACTTGTGTGAGAAAGCCCTCTCAAACGTCCCGAGGTGCGCTACGGAATGAGGAAGACCAATGCCGTCGCGACTCCACCCTCCATAATCGCGCCTCGAACCGACACCGGCAGGGGATTCCATTTATACGGTGCACAACTTCCCGGGCGATAATAACCCAGCGGATACTGGCACTCGTTGACGGGGTCCATTGCCATCAAGTACGGCAAAGCAGGTATCGTGATGAGGAACTGCGCTCCAGAAAGCACCGGCTGAAGCGGTCCAATCGTGTGCCCATATCGCTCAAGAGCGGGCTGCTCGAAGTAGAGCGGATTGTGGCAAAGGTTGGAAGCTGTCCACGTGACGTTCGTGCCTGCAAATTGGCGCGCGGGGAAGTTCTCGTCCTTCTGCGCCAAGGGACAATCAGTGGGGAAAAACCCGCCCGGTGGGGTGATGTCGTTCGTGATTTCGTTGATCGGCTTCATGTCCTTCGGACGTGGGCAGGAGTTGTCGAGCGCGACGCCAGCGGGGGTGCGATCCCACCTCGACGTGTCGGGGCCTCCATCCAAGTTGGCGGGGGGCGCGAGATCGTCCGGCTCACTCCTGATGGATGGTTCTGGCAGTTGGCGGCGCAATCCGCTCGTTCCGCTCTCCGAGTTGTCTGACGCGCCCGTTTCGCTCCCCAAATCCTGGTTCTGCGTGTTTCCAATCGCTCCCGGTATTTGCGCATCAGTTCTTCTCGGAGTTGGTGTCTCCAACATCTCCATTCCCCCCACCTCGCCGAGTGGAAGATCGTCCGGCACCGGCGGCGCAAGCGCTTCGGAAGTCTCCGCGTCGTCGCCAATACCAAGGTCTAACGTGTCCACACCAGCATCGGCAGGCTCATCAATGCTCTCCGGAATCGTGAAATCCGTCGGGAGCTCCGACAAACCACCCGTCGCGTCGGGAAGCGCCGGCGGAAGCGCCCCCCCTGCGTCGCCTCCGTCGTTGAAGGCGGCATGACGCACTTGCGAGCGCGCCCCATCCCGCAAGAGCAGGTGCGCGTTCTCCTCACCAGACGCAAGTCGAACGTAGCCTTTTTTGAGGGGGTACGCGGTCTTTTTTTCCGCTTGAGTCGTCGCTTGCGCGGGAGCAGACGTGCTGCTTCGATGGATATCCCGCGCCTCTGGTGAGGTGGTGGAGACCCATTTCAAAGTTTTTCCCGTTGGAGAAGTCGACGTTCTATAGGCGACCTGTGGCTGCGAGTTGGACGAGCCTGTACCGTCGGCGGAGGTCGTTTGCGAGCCGGAACCCACCTCGCTCAGCGGGACGAATTCCGTAGGATTTTGAATCGCGCCCGCCGAGGAAGTCCAACTTTGCGCGGACGCGTTGCTGCATGAAAGAGTGAGGGCAAGGCAAACGAATCCCAGCGCCGCCTTGCGCGTGAGATCAACCGTTGTCCTCCGAATTGTAGTTTGGAGCTTCTTGCGTAATTTTGATGTCATGGGGATGATTCTCCCGAACCGTTGCCGAGGAAATTTGAATAAATCGCGCATCCCTGCGCAATTCTTCAATATTCCGAGTGCCACAATAACCCATACCAGCCCGAAGCCCCCCTACGAGCTGATAAACGAAAGGTCCCAGAGCGCCGCGATAAGGGACTCTCCCCTCCACGCCCTCTGGCACCAGTTTGTCGGGACCGCTTTTCGATTGACGATATCTCTCGCTGGACCCTTTGACCATCGCGCCGAGCGAACCCATTCCGCGATAAGCCTTAAATTGACGCCCTTGATAAAACACCTTTGCCCCGGGACTCTCTTCCAATCCTGCGAGAAGTCCTCCGAGCATGACCACGTGCGCCCCAGCGGCAATCGCCTTCGTGATGTCTCCCGAATATCGGATTCCACCGTCCGCAATCACGGGGACGCCCGACCCTTCAATAGCCTGTGAGGCGTAATAAATGGCCGAAATCTGAGGAACTCCAACGCCGGAAACAACGCGCGTCGTGCATATCGAGCCTGGACCAATTCCGACTTTGACGGCATCCGCACCCGCACGAACCAAATCCTGCGCCGCCTCTGCCGTGGCGACATTGCCCACGATCACTTCTATATCCCAATCTTTTTTGATCCGGCGAACCGTATCAAGCACGTTTTTCGAGTGTCCATGAGCGCTGTCGAGCACCAAAACATCCACCCCCGTTGCCACCAAAGCGCTAACGCGTTCGTAATCATGAACGCCAACCGCCGCCCCAACTCGCAGACGCCCTTGAGCATCCTTGCAAGCCATCGGGTAGCTCCGAAGCATGTCGATGTCTTTAATCGTAATCAGCCCCGTCAATATATATTTATCGTCAACCAGGAGGAGTTTCTCCACCTTTTTTTTCATTAAAATTTTCTCAGCTTCCGCAAGCGATACATTTCCTGTCGCTGTTACAAGCCCTGTTTTTGTCATAACTTCTCCAACCGACAAGCTTGCGTCTTCCAAAAATCGGAGGTCTCTGCGCGTAATAATGCCCTCCAAATGTCCGTCTGGGAGCGTGATCGGAATGCCCGAAACGCGGTTTGTGTCCATCACTTCTCGCGCCTGGGCAACGGTTGCACTCGGCGGGAGGGTTGCGGGATTGTTGATGATTCCGTTTGCGGTGCGCTTCACCTTGACGACCTCAGCGACTTGCAATTGAACAGGGAGATTTTTGTGGATGATTCCCAAGCCCCCCTCCTGCGCGAGAGCGATCGCCATAGCGGCTTCCGTCACGGTATCCATCGGCGAGCTTAGAAGAGGAATGTTCAGACGAATTTTCTTCGTGAGCTGGGTCGTGACGTCGACTTCCGAAGGAACCAGTTCGCTGTATCGAGGTTCCAAAAGGACGTCGTCGAAAGTAATTCCTTGATAGTGAATTTTGTTTTCCATGAGTATCTCCTCTGAATCAAGCCTGTCGGAATGGAGCGCAGAAGGCGAACCACTCTGAATATTATAAAATGGTTCCCTATAATGATACCACATTTGCTCACAAGTTGCAAGGGGGCGGAGAATTTTTTCTTGGGTGTTCGTGGTATTTTTATACTTGTTCTCCCTTAAAATTCCCGTTTTATGCGACGTTTTGCGAGCCGTGGCGCGTGGTCCCAACGGCGGACGGCACCGGAAATTTCAACGCGAATTATTGTGAAAAACGCCAAAATTCAACGCGAAGTTCATGAAATGTTATGGGTTACATAGGTGTGATGAGCGGGGAATATCATGGGCAATCCAAATACTCGGAGCCGTGTAGGTCCCGACGCCGCGCTCAATGTCGACTTCAAGCGGAACCGCGCCGCCGGGGAGGATATATTTTCCCGAGTCGAAAAACTCAAGCTCCGTCCACTCCCGCCACGATGAGAGGGGGGCCTCAATAACGATCGAACGCGGCGCGGTGCCGATAATTCGACAGCCGCAGCGTTTTTGAACACGGAGCCACGAGTCAAACGGCTCGCCATCCGACCGCCTCCAAAGTGCATATTGTTCGATCGGAGTAAGAGGATAGCGCTCCTTTTGAGTGGGGCGCAGCGGCGCAATGAAACGATTGAAGCCGTGGGATTCCGTCAGATTTTTCATTTCTGTGACGATTTTTTCCGAATATCCTTGCCCACGAAAAGGGGGAGCAACGACGGCATTGAGCGCGCAAAGTGTTCGCACGGGGCGCTTTGCGCGAAAATCCTCAAGCGACTGCCGCAGCGCCCAGTGCCACCCGCGAGAGAGGAGTTCGCTCTCCGGACCATCCCACGCGAGGGGTGCCGTCATTCCGACTGCCGCAAGGTCTCTGCCATCGGGGGAAGAGATGCCGAAATGGAATTCGGGGAAACATTCGAAAATGTCGTTCCACAACGGACGCGACACGGGGTCCTCTACCAAGAAGCGTGTCCAGCCTCGGAGGATAACGTCCAAAATTTTCTCCGCCAGCGCGTGGTCTTCAGAGACACGAAAAATTTGTGTCACGAATCGTCCTTTCTCTCAAAACTCCTCGGAAAGAATGATTTATCGACTTTCGTTTTGCCGCATTTTGGCGGTCTCGACGAGAGATTCTCGAATGGGGCGTGCGTATTTTTCGGGGTTCTTTCGAAACAACTCGCGCGTTTGCGCATCCGAAAAGACGAAGTTCATATTATCGTAGCGCACTCCAAAAACTCGGCTTCCGGGCTTCTTCTCATGCGTCTCGGAAAGAAGTACCGCGTCCATTCCGCCGAGAACAAGCGCGTAGTGATCTGGGTTGCTGTAGAATTTGTTCATGCTCTCCTCATTTTGGAACAAATACAGCCCACCTGCGTGACGAATACCATAACGCACGTTCCCTTTGACCCACATATTCTGCTCAACCATCGTCACGACACAATACCCATCCAAGAGAAGAGGCGTTTTTGAAACGGAAAGCGAACCAGACGCATTGGGGTGGGCGCTTGTGCGAACAAATGTGCCAGACATCGTCGATTCTTGACCTGGACGAGAATCAACATCGTCTCCCACAAACGGGGGGACAAACGCCTCTTGCGCAACCTCGGGAGTTGGGCGTGATTCGTCGAGAATCTCCACAATCGCATCGCCCGAAACGTCTTGAGTGGAGGAGGAGACCTGCCGACTTGGAATTTCTGCGGCAGACGCGACTTTTTCTTCGTCGCCACGGGGTGAGAATTCCATTCGCTTGGCGGTATCGAGCAAGAAACTCCGATAAGCGATTTGTGTTTGCAGCCCACGAAGGTGACCGACAAGTTTTCCCTCGTGCGTGAGAATGAAGTCCGTCGGATACGCATTCACGTAAAAACGACGCGCGATATCAGGCTGCTCGCTTCCGTTGATTTTTACGGCGATATAATAGGTTGCCGCCAATTTTTGAATTTCTTCCTGCGTGAGCACTTCTTGTTCCATCCGTCGGCAGGGAGTACACGATGTGGTATAAAAATGGAGCAAAATGGGGCGTTTCGTTTCTCGCGCGAGTTTCATCGCAGCATAGATATCTTCGTGCCAGAAAAGCGTATTTGGGGTTGATATTTTGGGATTTGCTTTTGTTGTCGCAGCAGAAGGAGTGGATTCCGTCTCCGCGTAAGCGCATTGCGCAAGGAGTGCCGTGCAGAGCGTCACGAGAATAGCGCTCGCGAAAAGTTGTGCTGAATTCAAAATTGTACTCAATGATTCTCTCGATATTTGTTTGGGTGAACACACATGAAAAACATGAAACGAACGACGTGTAGAAAAAGCAGCAGGCGTCGTCGATAGGTCTATCGTCATTGCGGAAAGAAAAATTTTTTCTGCGTGCCATAAATACACCTGCAAGAGTTAAAACGGTTTTGATGAAAAAGGGGCTTTTCCAAACGACAATAGCTTTTCGGAAGGTACCATCTCGCACATTTTTGGCATTTGTGCGCGGGTATATGCCCATTCTCCTTTATGTCTATTGAAATCCGGGCGAAAATCGCTGGAAAAGTGCGACGAACATGAAGTTCGGCGTGTATAGAACGAGAAAAAAATCCCCCCCCCTTGTTATTTGAGATAAAAATATTCATAATGGACGGAACGAAAGGGGCGATTTTGCTCCCGACGCCAAATTTGAAGAACTTCTCGCAGCGTGCGCGAAGTCAGAAAACGAGTTTAGACAAACACCAAAATGAGGCTAAAATGAGAAAAATTTCGGCATTGGCAACGCTTTTGATTTCGATGTGTGTTGCATCCGTAGGATTTGCGCAGGAGGCGGCACCCGCGCCAGCAGAGAAACCCGCGCCAGTCGCGGCACCTGCGCCCGCTCCCGCTGCAACACCCGCTCCCGCACCTGAGGCAGCCCCTGCGCCCGCACCCGCTGCGGCACCAACTCCCACCCCACCCCCAGCGGCCGCCCCGACTCCCGCGCCAGCTCCCGCCCCG
The DNA here is from genome assembly GCA_030527105.1 of Planctomycetia bacterium. Taxonomy (GTDB): domain Bacteria; phylum Planctomycetota; class Planctomycetia; order Pirellulales; family Thermoguttaceae; genus RGIG3701. Next base: position 36,151 of record JAUNBK010000019.1, on the reverse strand, counting down.
AAAGAAGCTCCTGCCACGGAGGGGAAGAAAAAACGCGCACCTATGAGAGGGATGCTGCCGCCGTTCTATCGTGACGTGATCACGCCGATCCAGCGCGACCAAATTTACGACATACAAGCGGAGTATCGCCCGAAGATTCAAGAATTGGAGAGCCAACTTGACGCCCTCAAGAAAGAGATGGGTGAGAGAGTCGATAAAATTCTCACTGACGAGCAGCGCAAGACAGTCGAACAAAAACGAGAGGAAGCCAAAGTTCGACGCGCAGCGCGATCGAAAGCGAAGTAGAAAGGAGGGGCGAAAAGGTGGAGAATCTCTTGATCAGAAAATGCGTTTCGAAAGTGCGTCGTTTGGGCGTCGCACTCGTTTTGGCAATCTCTTTCCTAGGGACAGGCACCTCCTTTTTCGCGCTGGCGCAAGAGGTCGAATCCGAGGATTGGCTGGAGATTCCCAACCGTCGGCGAGTCTCGCAAACGCCTGCCGCAACGCTCGTTGGGGTGGATTTGCGAGATTTGCCTGCCGTCCAAAAATGTCTCTCGGCTGGCGCGGATGCGAACGAAATATACGAAGAAGAGGATTGGTCGGATCTGAGTTGGCACCCCAAATGCGTCCTTCTCGAGGCGATTCGCGAAGGGACGCCCGAGGTGGTTGAGTGCCTGCTTGCAAACGGCGGCGACGTGCGTAAGAGGGTTTTTCCTTCGGAATCGTGCCTGGAGCTGGCGGCGCAGCGCGGGAATTTAAGGATACTTCAAGCGCTTCTTGAGCACGGAGGGAGTGAGTTGCTTCATTCTCGCGACCATTTGGGAAACACGCTCCTTTTCGAAACCACCTCGCCAGAAATTGCAAGGTTTTTGGTCGCAAATGGCTTGGATATCTACGCGACGAACCATCAGGGCGAGACGGCATTCCACCGCGCTGCTCGTTTTTTTCCCCGTTCGAAATCGTTGCTGGAGTTCTACCTCGACGAAATGGGTGTCCCTATTGATTATGCCGATGCGGAGGGGGAGTCCATTTTGTGGTGCGTTTTGAATTCCGACAGGTCGAATTGCGCCGAGTTGAGAGAGTTTCTTTTCGCGAGGAATATTGATGTTCATCATCGCAATCTTCGAGGCGAGACAATTCTATTTCAGGCAGGGAGGCACCATGGTACGCTCCCTTTTTTTGAGTGTTTGATTGAGAAAGGGTGCGACTTGAACGTCTGTGCTTGCGACGGACGCACCCTGCTACACGAGGCTGTGCGCGTTGGGAATTTGAGCTTGGTGCAGCGTCTTTTGGAGGAGGGGCTTCGTGTCGACGCAAAGACGTTGGAGGGAAAAATCCCTCTCGACTACGCGCGAGAATTGGAGATTGTCGTTTGTCTCCTCGAAAACGGCTCGAGTGTCTCGATGGAATGGGCGGCGTCGCTCTATTATCGCGAGGAAATTTGGGGTTATCTCATCGAGAACCAATATCTCTCGGCAAACGATCTTTGGATGGAGCTTATGGGGAACGAATGGCGCAAACCCGTGACGCGCTACGCAAAATGGCAGATGCACGCCTTGAGCACGCTGGGCGCGGACGTGAATATTGTCGATTCGACGGGCGCCTCGGCGGCGTGGCTTCATCCAAGCGAAGAAGGGTGGCTTGCTGCGTGTCTCGAAGTTGGAATGGATTTGGGGCGGGGAATTCCAAGGTCGAAAGACGATCCACTTTTTAGGACGTATTTCTACACGGCACCCAAAACGCTCCTTGAGTCCGCGCTCGAACGCAAAGATTTCTATGGCATATGGGCTTTAATTGCGTTGGGAATAAACGAGTTAGATGCGATCCCGTATCAACATTATTGGGCGAATAGATCATATTGTACGGACAAAAACGCGATAAAACGAGTCTTTCGACGCGGGGTCATGGATTGCGCGCACTGGGACGAAGCGAGGCGTTCCTGCGCTTTTAATCTTGCAAAGATCGTGGAGGAGCGAGAGTTTTTTGAGTACCTGATCGACAACGGATTGGATATCAACGCGAATATTTGTGGCGAGCCACCATTGTGCCGCGCGGTTGGGAATCGGAATTTTGAGGCGGCGAAAATCCTCCTTGAGAAAGGCGCGTACGTGAATGGCGTCGGGGTGGGAGGAGAATTTCCTATCATTTTGGCGCGCCAGTGGGGAGACGGAGAGGATGAAGAGATTGTTGCGCTCTTGCTTGAGTTCGGTGCGTATGATATCTCCCTTGAAATGTGGAAGAAAATTCGAGACGAGGCGAAAAAAATGGAAAAGTATTCTCAAAAAAGCGCGCCACCCTCTTGACACTTTGGAGAAATGTGGTACAACGAGCGGCGTAATTGATGAAGCAACGGCGCTTCCTGAGATTTGATGGCCTCAAGTCTCTGGGAGCGCCGTTTTTTTTGGACTGCTTGCAAAACCAGAAAGAAGGGTGTCATGAGCAAACTAACAAAAGAACAAATCCTGAAGATGGCGAGGGAAAATGACGTGCGTTTCATCCGTCTTCAATTCACGGACCTGTTTGGTACCTTGAAAAATATTGCGATCACGTCCAGCCAACTTGAAAAAGCGCTTGATAACAAGTGCATTTTCGACGGATTTTCCATTGAAGGATTTGTTCGAATTGAAGAGTCGGGCATGTATCTTTATCCCGATTACGACTCGTTTGTCATTTTCCCTTGGAGACCGCAGCAGAATGGCGTTGCACTGCCCGGATTCGTCGTGCAACGTATTGCTCGCCGTCATTTTGAGGGTGGGCTTGGACGGAATCAAGCGCCATTGAAGTGATGCAGCAAGATGGACTTGTGAGGGACACCTTGGGTGAGCACATCTGCAAGCAATACGTTGAAGCCAAAATCACGAATGGGACGCTTTGCGAGCCGGGGAACGAAGTCCGCAGACGAAGTTCTGGCAACCGTAGATAGAGTTGCCAACCAGCTTGCTGATTGAGACGGGCACCTTTCTTCGAACTGCGAATCACCAACGCGTGGCAATCGAGAAACTTCCGAAAAAAATGATCCTTTTGCATTTGAACATGCTCCCCCTTTCCAAGACGGCTTGCGGGAGTCGGGAATGCCTGGAGCATATCCCTGTTACCACCTTCGTCACGGTGGAAAGAATTGCCACCTATGTCCGTGTAATAAAGACAATTCTCTTCCTTCCGAGAAAAGCGGAGATAACATTTTTTAGGTATGTATGAGAGCACAGGAAGTTCAAAACATCCCTTCTTCAGGGCGGTAGTTCGCGAAAAGTGTTTGGTTGTGGACTTTTTCCGTCATGGACATCAAAATTTCCACGGTAAAATTTTCCGCAACCTCCTGTTTCTTGCCAGCAATTTGCAAGCATGTCTGATAGAGTCTCCCGGTCCCCTGATCTCTGGTAACCAAAACCTCCACAATCCGCGTCCATTCATCCCCTCAACTTGGCTCCAGATTTTGAATTTTGGCAATATCAAAATGCACATTATCCTGAGACATTTTTCACCTCAATGAAGACAGAAACCCCATTCTCCGCGTTCGTTGCGCAGTAAACCTCTTTTCACTCCATCTCTTCGTTTTAGAGAAATCCGTCCATCCTGTCAAGACTGTGGGCGAAAAAGAATCCCTTCAAATTTTACAAACGCTCCAATAGAAAGGGGGTTGCATTTTTCAGAAGGCGGATGTCCTCTCTCACTCTTGTTGCACCTACCCCACGAAGTTGGGGCTTCTACAACGGAGAAAGGAGCACAAGATGCTCTTTTGCTTAATTGTTGCACCTACCCCACGAAGTTGGGGCTTCTACAACGGGAGAAAGAAGGAAGTTATGACAAGACTTGAAAGTTGCACCTACCCCACGAAGTTGGGGCTTCTACAACGAAATTGGACAGTTAGTGGGAATCGCCGACGTTGCACCTACCCCACGAAGTTGGGGCTTCTACAACCCCTGACCTAATGAAACCAATTGTCCTTGCGCGAGTTGCACCTACCCCACGAAGTTGGGGCTTCTACAACAGTAAGGCGTTTAGAGCCTTACAAAAGAGGGCTTCAGTATAGCATTTTCGGTAGTCTTTGTCAAGGGGGGGCAAATTTTCAAAGATTGAGCGTTGGGATTTGCTGTAAGTTGTTATTTTTCAACGGGTGGTAATCGTTGATTCAGATGATGAAGTATTTTTCCTGTTGTCGGAGGGGCGTTTGGGTATATTTTTCGGTCACATTCCGACAGGTTGTGCAGAGATTATAAAAACGAACGTCGTCTTCATTGGAATCAATGCACATATCCAACTCCGATTTGAGCTTCCGAAGTTGAGAATCATAAAGCCAGCATTCAAAAACACTCTTTTGAACTCGTTTTCCATACCCTTCCATCAACTTCGCAACCCTCCGCAACCGTTTGACATCGCGTATATCGTAACAGACCAACCAATAGTGTTCCACCATCTCCCTCTCTTATTTCATCTCCAACGGGACATATTCTTTGGTTTTTCCCTGTAGAAATTGTTTCAGGCGGTGTACCTGCAAAAGTGGAGACCTGAACGTTACCCAGCAGGCAAATCTGCTCGACATTACACACAGGAACCTCCAGGAGCGTTTGCTGATTCCAACGAACCAGGAAACGCTCTCCGTTCTTTTGCAACGTACTTCCCTGCTTCTGCAAGTACAGCGTTCGCATGAAAATACGTGGTGTTTCACTACCCATAGGCTGTATCCTAACTAAAGACTTTTTGAAAAACCGTCTTGGCATATTCGTGAATGGCTCGAATCAGCAACTTTTCAGGATCGCGTTCCCAAAGGCTGCGTATCTCGTTGCGAATATTTTGAAGCATCAGACCATATGACTCAATCTCTTTGGGCTTCCACTTTTTATTAGGCTGAAACATCGGGTAATACTGATGGGCAAACGCATTTCGGAGAATGCTCAAAACCAGACGGTATAGATTATTGTTTGTAGCATTGCACGCAATCGTCCAAAATTTGATTTCCCCACCCGTTCCATCGGGTTTGAGTTCGGGACACTTCGCCAAAATTTTCTGTTCCAGTGCGTAAACCAGTTGAAAAATGTCGGGACGAGCCACCCGGTCGTAATACTCCAACTCCTTCTCCAGGTGGTCGTACGAAACCGTATCCAAACCGAATTCCTTCCTCCACCACAGGCAGGACGGAAGCCGCACGTCGCTGATCATACGGTGGAAATTGCCGTAATTCTTCCGCTTCATCGTTCCGGTCAGTTCCACCTTTCCACCCTGATCTGGCAGCACGACCATCATCTTCAAAGGTACTATTTCGTTCAGAATAAAGTCCCCATCACTTTGCCCTGTCTCCGGTTTCATGTCCTTCAGGCGAATCTGCTCTGCCGGGATTCCTAAAAGCTGCGGTAACGTTTTTAACAGGGCAATGTCCTGGATTTTGATATGACGAATGTCCTTTTCGTATTCACCATACTGACGCAGCAGCCGACGGTACATTTGCTCCTGCGACTCCAAACGACGGGAGACTTCCTTGTTTTGGTCTTTGTGTTCTAACTTTGAAAAATCACGGTCTCGCTGCAGAGAATCACGAATCTCTCGTTCCCGAACGCCTCGCCCCAATTTCAGGATTTCTTCCAATCGTTCCATTCCTTGCGTATCATACCGCGGCGAAGTCCCCAGTATCGCAAACAGTGATCCGAATTTTTCCGAGTCCATCGAACGAGGCAATTCAAAAAACCATTGCGGGCGATCGTTGCTCCATTCCAACGCCTTCATGATCAGCCAGGTGGAATTCGCTCGTTGCGTATCCATGGATTCTTCTTGCCATTGGTGGGGAAACTGGTTTTTCACCAAATCTCGAACCATCGGCTCAAACAGATTCCGCGGCAGATTGACCGGCTCTTCCAACAGTTTCTTCGCCATTTGTTGTAAATAATACATTGCTGGCATGTTTTGCAGATGTCTCTTCGATTTGTATTCACCACGTCGATACAGCCTTCGCAAGGGATAGGCTTCATTTCCGTCAATGCGGCGAAGCCACTTCTTTCGTTCCACCAAATAACCCTTAAAAAACGCGTCCAACGATTGCAAATTGGAAGGTTTTTTCAGAACCTCTTTCAGGAAAGGGTGATCGAACGTTTTTTCATCAATCAGACGGGCGTTGCGGAGAATGTCCTCAATCGAATCCTTGTGCTGGCGGAAACAGGTTAGCACCGCCTGCAATGCCATATAATCGGGAGCGGATTTGATTTTTCCAAACTTGTCCCGACTATTTTCATTGGATTGCTGAAGGTACATGAAATCCCGCACAAGCCATCGCGCAATATGGCCCCGATGAAACTTGGCTTTTTTACTTTTGCCCAGTTTGAAATCATATTCCGAATCCCTCTCCATGCCACGCAATAAACGATCCGTCTGATCGATAGCTTTCCGTAACCAAATTTCCGCAGCATCTTCCACCGACAGTTTTTTGGCAGACCGTGGGCCCTCACTCTCCAGATAGATCGGCTTCACTTTGCCATGCTTGAGGTAATACTGCAATTCTTCCGGTAAATTCCGAATCTCCAGACCTCGGCGAGTCATTTCCGCCTTTATCAAAGCAGGATTGGAAGAGTTGTTCTTGCCAAGAAACTCCAACAGACCACGCCAGTTTTCAATGTAACGGGCGATACATTCCTCCACCTCCCTGGCCTTTCCATGTGCCGACAAATAGAGCACGATCGGAAGCTCGTACAAACTCAGCCAACCGTCCGGTTTCCGCATTTTCGGCTTCGTTTTCCCCTCTGGGTCCAATTCAGGATGGGGTAATTCCTGTTCCGCAGAAAGGGTACAAAAACCGATCTGATTATCTCGAAAATAATACTGTGGAAACATGTCATTCCGATACACGGCTGGTGGCGTCATGAATTCCTGCGGCAAATGATACAATGTTCCTGGACGGACTCTTTCTTCCCGGTAGTAGGAAACGGCATCCTGAATTCGCTGGAACCAGAGGATCCGCTTGGGAATTCGACGATCGGGAAGTACCGACCCGTCGATCACCTTTCGTGGATGGCACCGGTAGTAATAGTTTCCCATGTTTACACAAAACCGAATTTTCGAGAAAATCTCTTGCCGATCCAGGTAATTCAACGCCAGATACGGAAAACGATCCCGGTTCCGCATGAGCAGGACTTCCTGTCCCGTTTTCTCGGAAATCGTCCGAAATTGTTCCTGCTCGTTCGGAGAGAGGAGTTCAAAAATCTCTTTCGGGCATTTGTGCAAATGACTGAGAATATCCAACCCCAACGTCTGGTCGGTCATTTGCTCCTCACATTCCAGACGTGTCCGTGGCAGCCGAATACATCGAACCATATAGACCCGTTTCAGCAAGGTCATATCCTTTTCCTCATCGGAAATCCGAAAGACGGAACGAAGTGGTTCCTGATTCTTCTCCAGCCCAACAGAGTCCAACATCATGCTGACGTACTTCTTCTCCAGAAACAGCGATGCGAAAAAGGCCAACCCCTGCGGTGTCATTTCGTAGGAAGAATCTTTTTCCCAAAGATAAAAACGGTAATCGGGGTTATCCTTGGGTTTCTTGGTTTCTTCATCCATTCCTCGATATTTGCGATAATGGTTAAACCGCCGATCCTCCTTTCCGTCATTCTTGTAAAATCGTTCTTTCACCGTCCGAACACTCGCTTCAAAAAGAACTCTAGGATAACACGATTTCATGTTTCCCAATTGTACCGGAGCATGCTTCACGTGTGTAAAATAGTTCCGCAGTTCATAGAGAAACTCCGCGAAACCAAGAAAAAAATCGCAGAATTCCTGAGGAGTGAGGGGCTGCCTTTCATGTTCCTTGTTCGGTTTTTTACTTGCACGTTCGTGATATTCTCGGAGTAATCTCATAAACGGAAAATACTTCCCGAACGACTTTACCAGACGCAATTGCCGTGTCAGATTGGCTTTTGAACCCGTTTTCAGCAACTCCTGAATGGCAGCACATTGCTTGAATTTCTTAAAACCACCATCTTCCAATTCGTCCATATTCTGTTCATTCGGAGCCACAGAATCCGTACCACGCTCGGCCACATGCCGCCGTTCTCCTCCGAGATACTGCGTCACACTGAGCAGATTATTGACCGCCGTATTGAAATAAGTCGCCCAGAAAGCGCCTCGTTCTTCTTTTTCCATTGCGTACATGTTATTACTCCCTGAAAGTTGTTCTGAAAGGATGTAGGTATATGATGTATATATAGTATAGTTTATCCTGCATTATGACAATTTTTTCTTTATTATCGAAAATTAAACGGCAAAATGGCTTTCGCCAGCTCCATCGGTGGAAGGGGAGATTCCAGCTGCTGCCTGAGTCTCTCGTCCCGCAGTTTGCCCAGTGCAGGCAGTTCCGCAACCGTCTGTTCCGTCAGGGTTTGCAACTCTTCTCGACAGGTTCGATCCTCGTGGTACAATCCCCCCAGAATGACGCAGGCAATGACTCTCATCGTCGCCCCACCCCCTTCTCGAGCGGTTTGGTAAGCCTGGCGAAGCAGCTTTTTTCGCATTTCTCCATCCTCTGTCAACAGAGCACGATAAAAGAGAATCCACTCCCACGGATGCCCGGTTCCCTGTTGCCAGTCCTGCTGTCGGGAAAGGTAGCGTTTCTTTTGACTCTCGGAGCCAAATGAAAGCAAATACCGCAAAAGCAAATGATGAGTATACTTCTCTTTGGGCAAAGCGGAGGAAGCCAGATTTTCGATCGCTTCCTCCAACGTCGTCCCCAAATAAGACTCCAATTCTTTATGCAACGTCTGGGAAGAAGTCTGTTCCGAATCCATCATGGCAATCAGCAGATACGCCTGCGTCTGGAGGGAATCCAAACGTCCCTGCCGCGTGTCGGAGAGTTTACGAAAATGTTCCAAGGCACGTTGGAACAACTTCACCGCATCCTCGTTTTTCCCGAGAAATGCCAGCAATTGTCCGTAGGTGGAGAGTACCTGGGCATGGTACTGCCGTCCAGGGACTTCGATGGGAATATCGTGCCAAGGTCGAACTGCCTGGATGGCCCGTCGAAAGTCGAATTCGTTCATGAAGGCTACGGCAATATGCAACGTTGCCAAGCACACCAGCGGCGCATCCTCGTAGTAAAGCTGGTTGCACAGGTTTTTAAATTCCTGCTGGAGTCCCTGAAACGTATCGGTTTTGCCGTAGTGGTTGGACTCCGCCAACTGAACCGACAGCCAAATCAGATGAAGACGTGGTGTCAGAGAACATTCCTCCGGCTGGAACCGCCTCAACCAGCCAATCTGCCGGGAAAGATTGGGAAGATTGATTGCCTTGGAGTACAGATGATTCTGAACATGATCCAGGTACGCGTTCCAAAGTTCTGGATTTTGCCGGGTTTCTTCCCCTAAAATATTCAGCAATGAAGAGACCAGCGAATGCGCATGCTGCCCGTCTGGGCTTGTCGATAAGGCAGACCATTCCTCCGGGGTGAGAGGGGAAAATCTTTCCAGCATGTCAAACGCGTCTCGCAATTGCCGAGCTTCGGTTCCGAGAAAACAAGTGTTTCGCCAGCCTGTCGAACAAAGTAACTCATTTTGTCCGGGACTCCCCCACAAAAACGCTGCGGTATCCACATAGCCATTCCACGGATGTCCATCCTTTTTAATAATGCGGGGGAAAATGGTAATTTTTTTCGCTCTGTCCGGGAAAGAACGAGAAAGATGGTGGAGTGCATCATTACATGTTTTCTCAAGCAGGAGGTCATGTTCAGGCTTCACCTGGCCACGCTGTTCCACAAACAGTTGAAGCTCGGTATATTCCTCCAACGGCAGGAGCCGCAGAATCAAATCCAGAAGGCTTTCTATACACGAAAACCACACATCCCCATTCATCGGTTGCAAGCCTTCCGCAGAAATTCCCAAAATGCCACAGGTGGATTTTAAGAGTGTTTCAACGTTTTTCTCAATTTCCGCCTGCGACGCATCCACCGCATGCCATTTTGTAGGCAACTGGGGCAACTCACACCCCTCAGGAACCAGCAGAGCAACGCATTTCCCCTTCTCAAATTCCTTGATTTGATTGGAAAAAACATCTTGTGTAAAATACTTTCCAGTCTCGTCTATCAAAACAGTCCACTTTTTGGCAGGCGACAAATTCGTCGGGAAATTGGGATGAATATCCATGGCATGATTCCGCAAAGGCTTATTTTTCAAAGGGTTCGATAAATTAAGTGGATGTGCCACTGTCACGGAAGGAAGAGGAGCACGTTTTGCCTTTTTTTGATCATCCCGACGTTTCTTCGCAGCCATCCCTTTCTCGTACGACTCTTTCACTTTGTCAATCAGGAAAGGTGCCACCCCCTTTTGCCTTATTTCATTCTGTAAAGCCGTTAATTGTGTCGTCGGCTTACCTTCGTTCCCCAAGCGGTATGCTATGGTCTCACATTCTTTCAGATATTTTCCCAAAGCAATTCTCTCGTCCGCTTCCTCGCGGCAGTTTGGGAACTTTTCAAGGAACTCTTCGAGATGCATCTCCACTTTCGTCTTGTCGTCCCACTGAGAATACTTCTGAATCTCTCGAAGTAGCCTCTCTTTCTCACTGGGAACATTCTTTTTCTTTGCCACGTTTGGGTCTCTTATATACTTCTTCCCATAAAATTCCCGCAAAAGTCACGTCGACTTTTGGACGATAAGATCAGTGTACCACACCGCGAGAAGGGTGTCAAGGCTGGGAGATGGGGAATTATTGATTATCAGAAGAAAATTTGAACGAATTGCGCCACGTGCACAAAAAAACGAAGGAAAAATGGTTGGCGGACAAAATCAACGCCGTTTTTCTGCTCGCAAGTGGCTGGGGCGCCAGCGACGTGGCGGAGGTTCTGATGATAGAAAAGAAAACTATCCGCAGCCATTTTCAAACGAGCAAATCGGGTCGCTTTGACGCCCTAAAACATCGGCTTTAGCGTGGGGGTAGCGTGTCTGACTTCAGTACAAAAAAGGTTGCCGGTACATTCTCCGAATCTCAATCCGATTGAGCGATTGTGACGATTTTTCGAGAAATAAAGAACTCTATAATACTTTTCTGATTTTTCCGACTTTTTATACTCGTTCTCCTTTAAAATTCCCGTTTTACGCGACGCTTTGCGAGCCGTGGTGCGTAGCTCCAACGGCGGACGGCACCGGAAATTTCAACGCGAAGTATTATAACTTCCCCCAACCTCGTTCATAGAAGCTCTCACCTCAGTCCCACCGCACCTTGCCAAAATCGCGTTGTCAAGAGGAACTGAGAAAAATTTCCCCTCTATTTTTTCATTTTTTCTGTGGGTACTCCTTGCAAAATAACAGTATTTTAATACCATTAAGGCATTGACAAAAGGTTTGTGATCGCGATTTTATAATACTTCGCGTTGAAATTTCTCGTTCCGTCCGCCGTCGGAGCTGCGCACCACGGCTCGCAAAGCGTCGTGCAAAACGGGAATTTTAAACGACGATGAGTATAGGAGTTTGCCATGCGCACAGGGTGGTTGTTTCAAGCGGATCGAAGGGGCGAGAGGCTCGAGAAAATCGGGTGCAAATTGGATTTTCTGGCGATGTTGATTCCGTGGGAGTCGTTTCGGGGCGATTTGAAGGTTTTGTGCAAAAAATCTCCACAAGGGGGCGACCGCCGTACGACGCGGTTATGATGTTGAAAATCCCCGTGCTGCTAGCGCCCTATCATTTGTTTGACGAGGAGATGGAATATCTGATTGCTGACAGAAGTCCATTCCAGAAGTTTCTGAAAATCGAAACAGATGAAATATCCCGGATCCGCAGACGACTTGGTTTTTTCGCAAAGCGTCGCATAAAACGGAAATTTTAAAGGAGAACGAGTATAAAATCGCGTTTGCCATGAGCAAGGAGCCAATCTCACCTGAAGACGAGAGGGTGATTGCGCCTCTTTTGAAAAAATATTCCGAGATGTTCGGAATTCGAAACGACGAGATTTCGATGTCCGAGTTCGTCCGGATTCGTCCAACGACCAGTCGTCCGTATGGGAATATGTACGTGGGAAACTAGTTTTTTCCCGAATATACGTTCGTTTCCACGAGTATCAATAGATTCATTGTTGTAACACATTCACGATAAGGGAGACTTAATCATGACAATTCGAGCAGGATACGTACCGCTTTTGGGTATTCGAGATGTTGAGCTTGCGATCAAGCAGGTGAAAGATCATTTCGAGGATCAGCTCTCTAAAAATCTTGGACTTCAGCGCGTGACGGCGCCGTTTTTCGTGCAAAGTGGAACCGGGCTTAACGACGACCTCAACGGCGTGGAGAAGCCGGTTTCCTTTCGCGTCTCGGGCGCAGATTGCAACGTCGAGGTCGTCCAGTCGCTCGCAAAATGGAAGCGTTACGCCCTCAAACGCTATGGGTTCCAACCGGGCGAGGGGCTTTATACCGACATGAACGCGATTCGTCCTGATGAGACTTTGGACGAGATTCACTCTTTCTATGTCGATCAGTGGGACTGGTGTAAGGTGATTTCGCCCGAGGAGCGGAACGTCGAGACGCTCAAAGAGACGGTGCGCAAAATTTATGCATGCCTCGTCGAGACGGAGCAGTTCGTTGCGTCGCAGCATCCCGCGCTCACGCCCATTTTGCCCAAAGATATCACGTTCGTGACGTCGAAAGAGTTGTACGAAGCGTATCCCGACAAGACGCCGAAGGAGCGCGAGACGGAGGTGTGCAAAAAATTTGGTGCCGTGTTCGTGATCGGGATTGGTGGCGAGCTGCCCGACGGGACGATTCACGACGGGCGCGCTCCCGATTATGACGACTGGACGACCCCGCGACCGGATGGTGGGATTGGACTCAACGGCGACATTTTGGTGTGGAACCCCGTTCTTGAGAGCGCGTTCGAGCTTTCGTCCATGGGAATTCGCGTCGATGCCGAGGCGCTTCGGCGTCAGTTGAAGATCCGTCAGTGTGAGGAGCGCGCAGAGTTGCCCTTCCACAAAATGTTGCTCGAGGGTGCCTTGCCGCAAACTATGGGTGGTGGAATCGGACAATCTCGACTTTGTATGTATATGCTCCATTGTGCGCATATTGGCGAGGTCGCTTGCGGAATTTGGCCTGATGGTGTGCGCGAAGCGTGCGAGAAGGCTGGTGTAACGCTGTTGTAATTTTCCCCGTTCGCGCGGATACTCATTCGCTCGCTGCCTCTTTTTGTGGGCAGCGGCAGGCGCTGTCACGGAGATTAATCTGCTCAAAAAGGTGCGTTTAGAGATTGCCATCAACGACAATTTTCTCCAAACAACGATCGACGCGATTATCGCCAGCGCTCGCACGGGGCATATCGGCGACGGGAAAATAATGGTACTGGATTTGCCTCAATGCAGCCGTATCCGCACGGGCGAAACGGGTGGCGACGCAATTGGATAGTGGGATATACTCATCGTTCTTAAAAATTCCCATCCTGCGTAACGTTTTGCGAGCCGTGGTGCGAGAGCTTCCAACGGCGGACGGAAACGGGAAATTTCAACGCGAAGTATTATAAAATACGCGGTGAGATGATTGGCTTCGATCGCCAAACGTCTCATCGCGTTGAGATTTCTCTCAGGAATTCAAAGCGACAGCGGCTCCGTCTCCATTTGTCGCTCTGAAACGGACAATTCAAACATCTTTTGGAGAAGTTCAACGTGGACGCGCTCTTGTTGGACGTTACGCCGTGCGAACATTCTCTGTTGCGTGCTGATCATCACTTCGACCGGCAACTCGGTACATTGCCCAAACGACCGCGCATAATTCGTGAAGCAAGGCACATTTCGAGTCACGAAACCATAAACCATGCTGCAGCTGCCGATGATTTTGCCCGTGAAAATACTCGTATTGATGGCTGTTTTTGCGTAGTCGCCCACAACGCACCCATGAAATTGCATGGAGGTTGCGATGCGCCCCTCGCGAGTATCGAGCGAAATAGCTCCGTAGGTGTTTTTGAGGTCGCTATTGCACGTGCCCGCGCCGAGATTGATCCAACTTCCAAGGTAGGAGTGCCCGAGAAAACCATGGTGCTGCTTGTTCGTGAAAGGTTCGATGGTGGACGCCTCTACCTCCCCGCCGACTTTTGTCGTGTGCGCCAAGCCGACATAATCCTTGAGGGCAGCGTGTTCGATCACTTTTGAATATGGTCCGATATAAACGGGACCTTTTATATAGCAAAACGGGCCAATCGACGCCCCCTCATCGATAAAGATCGCGCCTTTTGACGTGTCCGTGACGAGATAGTCCCCCAGCCGAACATTGGGAGCGACAAAAACGCCGTCGCGAATTTCCTCCCACCGACCTTCCGTCCAAGGATTCTCGTTTCGCCCCGTTTTTGAGGGAACACAATGCGCGAGTCGATAATCTAAATTCGATTGAAAAAATTCGATATTGTTGCGGATGATATCGTGTAGAAAATCAAAAAGTTCGATTGGCGCAGACTCGGCGAAATACTCTTGTTGCTCAAAAGGGAACATCTCGGAAAAATCCGCCTCGACTGCGTCTCCCCATCGACGCAGAAGCTCGCCTGCCGAGACATAAATCATTGCCGGGTCGTCCTGCCATGGAACGTATTTGAGCGCGGCATCCTTCTCCAACAAACGAACGAAATCGACGATTTTCGCATTCGGCACCGCGCGAGCATTCACGAGAAGAATCGGTGTGTCGGGCGAAACGCTTTTCAAATCCTCCTTCAAAACATTCGCGCCAAACCGCACCTGAGGGTACTCGTATTGAGAAATTCCCTCCAAATAAGGACGACAAAGGGCGTAAATTTCGGACGATATCTGCATCATAATGTCCAAAATGCGGAACGTAGCGCACGTGATACCAAATGCCGCACGACCAAGCGTCACGGGATGAAGTTGGCTCACGCGGGAATCTTCGAAAAGCACAATTTTCATATCTTCGCCTCAAACCTCACATATCTTGCGCAAAATATTGCGCACAAAAAACTATTTTCTCATGTGTATCGAGAGTGGATACTCCATGCGAACATTTCGAACCGGTCCCTTTTGCGTCGGGTCGCGTCGATTGAAAAACGTATCGTAGTACGGCGCGTTGGCGTCCACCCACGTCACTAAAGCGATCCAATCCTCATTCGACATTTTGGATCGCACCTCTTTTGCGTGCAGATCGTCGTCGAGAAGGATTCGAATCAAACGACTTTGGCTCGACCCAAACTCTCTCGTTTGCGTGATCGAGGCGCCGCTATGCTTGTCGGAGAGCGAAACGAGGGGGTATTCCACCCTGAGTTCGCCCGTCGTCTCGTCTTTCATGCGTTTTGGTCGCAGCGCGACGCTGTCTTTTCCCTTCGGAAAGAGACTCAAGTAGGAACGCAGCATACCGGTTTTCTCGTCCCGCTCGCCACTCAAAACGAGGTTCCCCTCCGCTTTCTCGGCGTTGTGGCACTCGACGCAATGGCGATCCAGAATCGGCTGAATGAGCGGCTCGTACGCAATGAGATTCTCGCTCCCCCACGCTGGCTCCTGCGGATACGACGGCGCGCGCCTGAACGCTTTCGCGAACGACCCCGGCTTGGGAGAAACCACCTGGGGGCGCGTCTCGTGGCAGCCTATACAACCTCGGCTCTCGCCATTTTCGAGACTAATGTGGCTCCGCATCCGTCGGATTTCCAAATGATTTTCGTCCAGCGCTTGAAAATAAATCGAGATGTTAGCGGGGACGTAGAACCATGCGGATCCGTCGTCTTCAACAGGGACGGTTCCGATTTCACGCGCAGGCGCCCACGCCCAAAAACCAAAAATCCTCTCCCACGCGTTGCCTGGTGCCCAACGCATTGCGCCAATTTGGTCGTCCAAAGGCCAGCCCACTCGCTGCATGAGGCGGATGTATTTCACCTTCCCTTGCTCCTCGGCAGGGAGTCCCTTATTCACGTCTTCAATATAGCAAATCGGGTGCGGGAATTTCTCCGTACTCATACGACCATCCGCCACGGGATACGGCGCAGGTCGCTTCCTGATCGGTGTACCAAAATCGCAAGAATAGACTCTGTCGCGATGAATAAGCTCCCGATTCCCATAGGCGTCCACAATATAAAGCGCGAATTGCGTGTCGCCCCCGAGTTTCCCATTGTGCGCGGGGAGAATTGCCGACCACGAGGCGAGGAACGTTGTCTCGGAGAGTGGGAAAGGTCCAGAATATCTTCCAACGTTGTCGACCAACCCACCCTGCGGCGCGGCACGACGAACGGAGGGACCCTCGCCCGTCGTGAGATGCGGCGTGAGAGTGTACATTCGCGACGAGTCGTTCGGTCCGCCAAGAAGGTCGAAAATGACAATCTGCCCATACGCCAACGTGTGGTGCCCCGTTGCAATTGCGACGTATTTGTTCGAATTCGGAATATCCCGCACGTCGCGCAACCCCCAAGGTGTGTTGAAGTGCTGCTTGTATGCCGCCTCCGCGTAGGTTCCGTCGGGGCGAATCGTCCAAAATGCGTGCACCTCCGTGAAATGTCGCTCTTGATACTCCCACCGCGTGTAGCCAATGAGACCATTCGCGAGCGTTCGAGGGTAGCGATCGATATCCTTATTATCGCTCAGCATTCGAATATTTTGTCCGTCCGCGTCGCATCGAAAAAGATTTATCACGGTGTGATCGGCACCAAAATTGCCACACTCGCTGCTTCTCGCGGAACGATCGGACGCAAAAACGATCCCCCCGTCTGGCGCGTATGTTGGCTCAAAATCACCCCAATAAGGATGGTTCGTGATTTGGCGCAGCCCGCTTCCGTCGATCTTTATCTCATAGAGATTCAAAGAGGGTGTTTGGCTCCGCAAGTCGAAAAACCAATGCGCGTCGTTCGTGTGCGTGGGTTTCGGAAGAGGCCACGTCGGCTGCTCGGCGTAGCCAAAGACAATTCGCTCGCCGTCCCAATGGAGGTCGGTTCCATGAACGTGTCCCTGCTCGAGCCGACCCTGAATGAGTGGGCGCGTGGGTGCCGAGGGCGAGAAACCCGACTTGACGCACAAATCTCCGCCAGGCTTGTGGCTCCATGGATATTGCGACCCCGTGATATTTCGAAGACCATGGACGGAGTGCCGCTTTGTGAAAAGAATCTCGTCAAAATCGAGAGCCGGGTTCGCGAGTATGATTTCTCGTGTCGCGGTACGAAAATCTACATAAAGCTGCCGGGCTTCGAAAATATCTTCCGATCGCTCGATTTTCGCGAGAATCTCAAGTGCGTTTTGTCGTGCGGCTTGGGCACGCGATTTTTGCTCCGGCGAGGCGGATTCGTTCGCGAGAATCTCGTGATACAAGCCATCGGCGCGAGTGAGAAATTTATTTGCCGAGGCTTTCAAACTCCCCAGAGTGCGATGAGCCTCCCAAGACGCCGCGACGCGCCAATAATCCAACTCGTGGAAGCGTTCTTGCGGAAATGCGAGCCACTTCGCGAACCAAACGGGTTTCGACTCCCGCTCGTACGTCCACGGCGGGACTTCTTGCGAATTTTCCCACCCCGTCCGAATCGAGAGCGCCCAATCCGCCCACATCACGGCGACAACGTCGCGACTTTCGAGGAGCTGCGCCGCCATTTCGCACAACTCGTCAGTCCATTTTTTCTCTTTGAAAATAGTCCAAATAATCTCCGCGACGGCAGAATCGCTCAAGGGATTTTTCTCATCCAAAATGCGCTGGAGGATTTCGCGCGCCTGTGCGGGATTTTCGATGCACTCTTTCGCAACGGCGTTCAGAGCTTCTTTCTCGACCAAATCTTGAGCGGGGATTTTTGCGGGAGACTCAACATCCGAGGTCTCGGCAAGCGCGTGCCCTTGAAGAGAAAATCCCAAGGAAAAAATTGCCACAAGAAAGAGGGTGCAAGAAAGAGTGCGCGAGAAAGAGTGCGCCATTTCGTGCGCGGCGCTGCGTTCGTTTCTCTCAGCTTTTCGGATGCCATAAAATCGCAAGGGGGGGGAAGAATGCAGCATAAATACTCTCCTCAAAAATCAATGGGAAAAAACTGTGGGAAGGATGATCAACAGAAACTCTCTTTTAAAATACAACAAATTCACAATGCCTCACAAACGGAAGCATTGTGAAAACTACTTTCAAAATACGACGTGCGAGAAATAGAACCTTTAATCCTATTTCTCGTTCGAAGTCCCTCTAACGTTGGAAAATTGCTTCGCCATCTCGCGAATCCCATACAAGTCGAGCTTCCCTGTGCCTAAAACGGGGATGTGATCGATTTTATAGTAGGAATCAATGGACGGAATCCACAACGACGGATACTTTTTCTCGACCAGCTGCGCGTTGATCTCCTCGGGCGCTTGGGGCAGCTCGGTGTAGAGAACGACAAGCCTTTCTCCCTTTCGCTCATCGGGGACGGACGTGACGCAAATCTTCGGTTCCTCCTCTGGATTGAATCCAAGAATCTTGTTCAATTCCATCTCCAACCCTTCGTGCGGCACCATTTCGCCACCGATTTTCGCGAAACGACTCAACCTCCCGGCAATGAAGAGGAAATTGTCGGCATCTTGGGAAACGAGGTCTCCCGTGCAATACCAACCATCTTTGAGCACCTCGGCGGTTCTCTCTGGCTCGTTGAGATAGCCCTTCATGATGCTGATCCCCGTTACCCACAACATACCGACCTCGCCCGTCTTGCACACTTCGCCCGTCTCGAGGTTGAGGACTTTCACACTCACGCCCGGCATGGGAAATCCAATAGAATCGTCCTTCGGCATCGGCTCCATTCCGCTAAAATGGCGGGAGGGAGGAATGTTTGCCGAGACGACAGGGGCGGTCTCCGTGAGACCATAGCCCTGAATCGGACGAATTCCAAATTTCCTCTCGTATTCGTCCATCAACTCGGGTGGGCAACGCTCCGCGCCCGACACAACGAGATTAACGCACGACAAATCATCGCGCTCCAGCTTTCTCGCGTACGTGCGCAAGAAGGTGGGCGTCCCGACCATCATCGTGGGGCGATATTTTCTGCACAATTTTGCAATGGGGCGATACTCAAGCGGAGAAACGTGATAAAAACCTTTCATTCCTCGCGTCAAAACGGTCCAGAGCGTGCCCGTATAGCCGAAGGAGTGGAAGAAGGGGAGCACGCCAATCGCGCTGTCGCGCTTGTCCAAGTGGAAAAAGTTGGAGTAGCACGCGATGTTTCCCCCGATATTTTTGTGCGAAAGCATCACGCCCTTAGGAATGCCCGTCGAGCCGGAAGTGAAAATGATCGTCATCAAGTCGTCTGGGTCAATTTTATGAAGCCCAAGCTGGCGATAAAGGAGTCCAAGCGGGAGACATTTCGTTTGAAACGCGCACGCAATTTTGTCCCACAGCGTGACTTTTGGGACGAGATCCTCCAAAAACACCGTCTCGCACTCGAGCTGGTAGTTCAATTTTTCCATGACCTTTCGGCTCGTGAGGACGTGCTTCAGCCCCGCGACTCGAATACAATGATTCATAATCTCATTGCTCACGGTGTAATTCAAATTCACGACCGTGCGACCATCGATCGTGAGAGCCGCATTTGCGAGGACACTCGGAACGCAGGGAGGGATAAGAATCCCAACGGTTTTTTCGTCTTTGTCGAGGACAAATTTCCTCAGCAGACGCCGAAAAATGAGCGCGCGAATGAGTGCATCCGCTCCCGTGAGTTCCATTCCGTTCGAGTCGGCAATCGCCAACTCCCTATGAATGTAGGTCTTCCACTGGCGGACGACGCTTCTAGCGGGAATCCAATCTATATTAAAACTGTCTGAGTCAGTTCCGTTTTGCATAATACTATTCTGGATATAATCCTTCTGAAGATCGACGACCGCCTCGACAAGCGCGCGTTCGTCTCTCTCATAAAAATTATAAATGGGTTTGCCAAACTCCACGACAATGTGTCTGCGGAATCGGAAATTCAAAATACATCTCCACGAAAAACGTTCCGGAATCTTCCAGAAGAATTTCGTGCCTTTGAAGCTAAAAATACTTCCGAACGCGCCTCCGATGTGCATGGGGACGACCGGGATGTCGTCTTTCCCCTTCAACATGTGTCTAATACCAGGTTTGAAGGGCATTAAAATGGCGTGACGTGTGATGCAGCCCTCGGGAAAAATCCCGACAACCTCGCCATTCTCCAAAGCCTTTCGAGCGTCGCGAATAGCGTAGACCGCTGCTTTGCCCGACTCAACGGGAATTCCGCGATAAACTGCCGATA
This sequence comes from Planctomycetia bacterium, assembly GCA_030527105.1. Taxonomy (GTDB): domain Bacteria; phylum Planctomycetota; class Planctomycetia; order Pirellulales; family Thermoguttaceae; genus RGIG3701. Next base: position 16,043 of record JAUNBK010000019.1, on the reverse strand, counting down.
ACTCCCGCAAGAGGGGTACTCTCGCGAATTGCCCCCAATAAACGATTCTCGGAACTCGACCACTGTAGGGAACTTTAAGGCACATGATCAACCCGTCGAGATAACTCACATGGTTGGACGCAATGACGAAAGGTCCTTTCGGCGGGATGTTCTCGAGTCCGCGAAACTCAATACGATATAATAATTTCAAACACGAGAGGATAATGACTCTCGCGCTAAATTTCAAAAATATAAACAGGAACGCGACGATCGCCACGCACCCCGCAGCAATTCCGAGCGTGAGCCAAATCCCGCGCGGGGACAACCCAAGCCCAGTGGACAAAAGCCCGTAGCACGCTCCACCGAGGAGCATGGCGGAGAAACTCAAAAAGTTGCTCCCCGCAACGATTTTGCTCCGCTGCTTCGGATCCCCTTTGTCTTGCAGGTAGGCAAGGAGGGGAATGTCGAACATCCCCGCGAAAACGCCGAGGACAAACAACCCAACTGCTGCATAAATATAGGCAATCGACTGGGGATTCTGCACTCCGGCGGGGGTGAAAAACAGCGCGATTGCGGAAATTGCGATTCCGAATCCCGCGATAGGAACGGTGGTGAGCCGAACCTTCCCCCCGGACACGAAGCCCGCGATCAGGCTGCCGACCCCAATGCCGATGGAGAGCAGCCCCAACAAGAGGCTAAAAAAGGTCTGACTTTCCGATCCGACCAATTCGGGCTTCGCGAAGGAGTAAATCAGGGACTGCGCAAGCGCACCAAACCCCCAATAAAACGCACTCGCAGCCGCCACGTACAACAACGGGGAGTGCTGCCAAAGGTAATAAATGTCACAAAAACTATTCCAAAACGGAACGTAAGGGAATTCCGCCTTCGGATTCGCGGCAGGCAGCCTCCTCATCATCAATGCGGAGAGAAGCCCAACGACGCCAACCCCAACGAGCGTTACGCCCGAAATCCACGTCCGAAACAATCCCGGGTGTGCGACAATGTCGCGCGTTCCGTTCTGATTGGCGACGGTCGTCCAGTCGTACAATAATCCGCCCCACGCGGTGCCTAAAATCACGGCAAGCATGGTGGCGAGACCAATCAAACCATTAGCGCAGGAGATGTTTTTCTCGGCAACGATCTCCGGAATCGCGCTATACTTGGATGGACTATATATCGCACTTTGCGCTCCCATAAAAAAGAGCGCAACGAGGAGTAGCGGCAAACTTCCCAGAAGGATCGCGACGACGCCAAGGATCATCACGAGAATTTCCGCAATTTTGCAGCCGATCATGACGGAGCGCTTGCTAAAGCGATCTCCAAAATACCCACCGTACCCCGAAAAAATGATGAACGGAAGGAAAAACACCACGGAACCCCACGTGAGCAAATAATCTTTCGAGGAATCATACGCCCCGGATTCGTACGCGAGCAGCGCCGTCCCGATAGGGATGAGGAGCCACCGGAAAATGTTGTCGTTAAGTGCTACCGTGAATTGGGTGATGAACAGTCCGATAAAACTGCGGGAAAACAAGCCGCCCCCCTCTGAGGCGCAGATCGGCGTGTCTTCCTCATGTAAATTTTTATTTTGTGTCATGAGTTTCTTATAATCTTTCAGCCAAACACTGCGCGCCAGTGTCCTATTCTTTCTATTCTACCACAGCGCGAAATGTTTGGAAGTCGCAAAACGTAAAACTTTCGTAAATAATGCTAAGTATATCCGAAAATCGATTTTCGAAAAGGGCTATGTGTAAAAGTTTTGTAAAATTTCTTGTTGTTTGGGGAATAAAATCCGCTTTAGGGAGGGATTTTCGCCTGCGTCCCTCCTTTCGGGCGAGAGGGGAAACCTTTTGGGGCCGCTCGCTTTGATGAGAATGTCGTGTCTCGGGCGGCGTGCCTGGATGCGCTTCGCTACGCCCTCGGCTCGGAGGGAGGCGTTTTTTTGTGGAGAAAGTTTCCGATTTTCCCAAATCGAGGTGGAATCCAAACCCACGCGACGACGAAAAGGAGAAAGACTGCGGAGTAAATCCATTTAAACCAGGCTCTGCTGATTGGCCAGAAGAGGATTTTTTGGAAGCAGCGCCCGACGAAAGTTCCTTCGCTGAGCGCGACGCCGCCCGCGCGACGCAGTTCGTTCTCCAACGTGGTGAGTGGACACTGCACGCCGCACCACGCCTCGATTACGACGATAAGAAGCATGAGGAGCGGAAGGAGACGAATGAATCCATTGTGGATGATCGACCAACGAAAAAACCAACCGACGTACGGCAAAAAAAGCCCCACAACGATGACGAACATATAAAGACAATGGATCGCGACGACGAAATCCGCGAGAAGAACGTAGGCGTTCATGAAAAAAGTCGCCTCCTTATGATACGGACGCTAGCGCGAAAACTTACAACGGGTTGGGACTCCACTGCGGGCGCTCCAAAAATGGATCTTGTGCGCCAGCCGCGCTTCCCACAGGCGGTGCCACGGGAGCGGCTTGGAGACCTGACGCCGCATTCGACGCGAGACCTGAGGCGTCCTCGTACGACCCACGCGCCAAGTCGATCGGCTTGCGATCAATCAGCAATCTCTTGTCGCTCGTTTGATAAAGGATATGTATCTCAAGATTCAAATTTTCGGGGCAATCTTTCACCCACTCCATGTCGAGAGGGATCGAGAGTCCCGCGTTGCCGGAGTTGATAATCTCGGCGATTTTTTGAGGCGTATAGACCCACTTCGAAACGAGCGCGCTTTTGGGAGGTTTCTTCGGATCCGTGATTTTGACGACAATGTTGCCTGGCGCGAGGACAATATTCCCAGCTGCGTCCTTAAGTCGGAACTCTGCGTGCACTCCTTGGTAGTGGATCGCGTACGCTTTCTCGGGCAGAAGCTCCACAGAATAAACCTCACGGCTGTCCGTTTTTCGCACACGAACTTGCCGCGCCGCACCCTCGGGCGTGACCAGGCTGCCCGACGGAGGATTGAGTGCTTTGGCTTCTGGTTCCAACCAATCCGGAACGCCCTCCGTCGTGGGTGTGCCCAAGCTGGAGGGTGGGGGAGTTGTCGACAGTGGGAGCGTTCCGCCTGACGACGTGTGTGGCGTGGGGGAGAGTGGGGAGGAACCCGAGCGTTCCGGCAGGGGAGACAAAAGGGGCGAGCCTGCGGAGCCAGACGTGGCGCCAGAGGTCGCGCTTCCACCCAAGACGCTATGTTGGCGCGAGGAGCCTCGTGAGGAGTTGGACTCTAACTGCGCAATTTGATTCCGCAGCGCTTCGTTCTCGCGCCGAAAATCATCCATTTTGACGTTGCTCTTCCAAATTCTCTGTCGTTGCTCGGCATTCTCGCGCTCAAGAGCTTCGATCCGGGCATTATTAAGCGCACACCCGGTCTGGAGCACGAGCGCCAACGGCAAAACGAACAGGAACGAGTTGTGGAAAAAATTGGAAAACTTCATTATTTCTCCCATAAGTGTGAGCAACTACGGGAGAATAACGATTTTCCTCCATTTTGTCCATAGCAATTTGAGAAAATTTCCCAATTTCATTAAAGTTTTTGGGATAAATCCTCCAAATCCGCCACGAGCGACTCAAAAACCTCGAGTGCATCAAGGACGGGCTGCGGCGTGCGCATGTCGACACCTGCCCGAGCAAGCGCCTCAATGGGTGGGAGGCTTCCGCCCGCTTTGAGGAACCCGAGGTAGTCGTCCAACTCTTGCGCTCCACCCTCAAGGACTCTGCGCGAAAGCGCGATTGCGGCAGAAAGTCCTGTCGCGTATTTATAAACATAAAACGCATGATAAAAATGCGGAATGCGCAGACACTCGAGCGAAAGTTCATCGTCGAGCGTGAAGCGTTCCCCAAAATACGCCTCGAGTAGCGTCTGATACGTGCTGCGGAAGAATTGGAGCGTGAGTGCCTCGCCTCTCTCCGCCGCTGCGTGTGTCTCTCGTTCGAATTCTGCAAACATCGTCTGTCGAAAAATCGTCGCGCGAATGGCATCAACCTGTCGATTAATGAGTTGCAAGCGAGAACGCACGTCCGTCGTTTGACTCATGAGCGCGTGGTGGAGAAGTTGCTCGTTAAACGTGCTTGCGACTTCGGCGGCAAAAAGTGTGTAGTTATAATACGGGAAGGTTTGATTTCTCACGGAATACCACGTGTGCATGGAGTGTCCCGCCTCGTGCGCGAGGGTGAAAACGTGGTCCAGCACGTCCGACTTGAAATTCATGAGGATATAAGGTTTGCCACGAAACGAGCCGCAAGAGAACGCGCCGCTCGATTTTCCCTGATTTTCGTAGCGATCGCACCAACGTTCTTCTTTGAAACCACTTTTGAGCGCGGCGACGTACTCATTTCCCAAAGGCGCGACCGCATCGAGCACCATTTCGACTGCCGTGTCCCAGGGATAATTCACGTCTGCGTCCGGAAAAATAGGTGCGTAGGTGTCGTACATGTGGATGTCGTCGAGATTCATCAACTTCCGACGAATCTCATAATAACGATAAAGGACAGGGAGACGCTGTCGCACGGCATCCACCAAGCGATCATAAACCTCGATCGGCACGCGTTCGACAAAAAGCGCACGCTCTCGCGCCGAGGCGAAACCACGCGCCTTGCCGAAGAAAACGTCCTGCTGCACGCTGCCTGCATACGTCGCGGCGATCATGTTTTTGTGGGCGTCGAACACTTGATAATATTGTTTGAACGCCTGACGTCGAACGTCTCGATTGGGACCGTGGAGGAGGGACGAATAAGTTGCGTGGCTCAATTCGATCGTCTCGCCGGAGTGGTCTTGAATCGTGCCGAATTTCATGTCGACGTCCGTGAGTTGGTCGAAAACATTGCTAGGCGTCTGGAGGAGCTCCGTCTGCATGGCAAGGAGTTTTTCCTCTTTTGCGCCGAGGGTATGTGGTTTCTCTTCAAGGAGGAGTTGGAGCCAGAGTTTATACGGCGCGAGCGCTTCCGCCTGAAGGAAATTCTGAAGCGTTTTGTCGTCGATTGCCAAAATTTCCGGCGCGATAAAGCTCGTCAGTTCGGCTTCCTTGCCTGCGGCACTCATAAAACGTCCAAAACGCTCCGCCGCAACGGGGTCTCCTCCGTCGCCCGCGAGGACGAGATGAGCGTAAGTGCCCAACGCTTCGCCATTTTCGCTCAATTGAAACATTTCATGGAGACATTGCGCCAACATGTCCGCGCTTTCGTGCAGCCGACCTTGAAATGAAGCGATTGTCTCAAGATTTTTCTCCCACTCGCGAAAGGAGGAGTCCCATTCTTCACCATTTTTGAAGAGAGAGGAGAGATCCCACGTGAATTCTTCCGGCACGTCGGAACGTGTCGGCACCTTATTTCTCATAATATTGGACTTCATAATATCGGACATCGTGTGTACCCTAAGGATAAAAGGGGAAAAAGGAAAAATCCCCTTCCGAAGTTTTGAAGGGAATCTGACAAAATACTCAACTCTATTGTAGCACAAAAAAAAACGTTGTATAGGGGAGGTTTTTTTGTGCAGAAATGTGGTTTTGTTTCCTATTTTTCCGAGTCGACGCGAATTTTTATATGTTTTTTCGCATTTTCCATTCAGAATCCACGAGGAACGAACGATACATGACACAGTATGGGGCGTGTTGTCCTACCCCAATTTTTTCGTGCTTTTATGCTTGCTTTTGATACTATGAACGCATTCAACCTAAACTCGGAACCTTTTCACAAGCCGCTGACACCTACTCGAGAGAACGAAAAATATGTCTTTCTTACGGGAGCGACAGGCATGTTGGGGTCGTATTTCCTCCGCGACCTTTTGAGTCATGGATATCGTGTTGTCGTCCTCGTGCGTCAATCTCGGAACAAAAGCGCTTCTCAGCGGGTGGACGCCTTACTCAAAGTTTGGGAATCTGAGGGCTTTCGTTATCCTCGCCCGAAAGTTATTGCTGGCGACCTTTCCGGTTTGGGTTGGCTGGAAGAGCACGCCGATTGGTGCAAGAAAAATGTCGACACCGTTATTCATAGTGCCGCGAGTCTCGTTTTTTATGGAGATCGTGACGCGGAGCCATATCTTACCAACCTCCAAGGCATTCATACGGTGTTGCGTCTTTGCGAACGCGCCCAAATTCGGAAGTTCCACCACATCTCCACTGCGTATGTCGCGGGGTCAAAACCGATCTTTTATGAGCACGAATGCAACGAAGGACAGGAATTTCGCAACGACTACGAGAGAAGCAAGATGGAATCCGAGCAGATGGTGCGTGATTTCGGTTTTGAATCTCTCACGGTATATCGCCCCAGCATCGTCATTGGCGACACGCAAACGGGCTACACCGCCACCTTTAGTGGGCTTTATGCCGCGCTCAAGCTCGTGCATACTCTCGTCAGTCGACTTTCGTTAGGCTCCACGAGCGCACGTTTTGCCCTTGCCGCAATGGGAATGAACGGAAACGAAAGCAAAAATCTCGTCCCTGTCGATTGGGTGGCGAAAGTCCTTATGCACATCTTTAGCAACAAAGAACTGCATGGGAAAACGTATCACTTGACGAATCCAAATCCGCCCCAAATGAAAGATGTCGCCAAAACGATCCAAGATGTGGTTGAGCAATATTCGAATCTCGTGAACGAAAACGATGAATTGCGCTGTGACGAAGCGTGGTTTGGGCAGAACTTTATGAAGCAAATGAAACTTTTCCGCGCCTATCTGAACGAAGACCCGCAGTTTGACTCCAGCAACACCACACAAGCGGCACCGCATCTCCCTTGTCCTGTTGTGGACTACAATCTTCTCATGTTTTTGTTTCATAAGGCGATCGAATCCCAATTCGGTAAGAACTGGAGAATTTCCGCCTCTGCGCTTTCATACCAGCACTCAGGGGATCTCCAGCTTTCCGAATAGCTGTGAGTCATGGTGTGTTGCCAAAATAGCTGTCAAAATAGCGGAACGAATCCAGAATTTTCAATACGAATCACCATAAGTCGTTGATCACCATATGTTACTCACGACCCTTGCGATACTCATTTTCGTTTTTGTACTCATTGTTGACATTGCGCACTACGTGACGATGTTCGGGTTTTTGCGCAAAATGAGAATCAAAGAGTGGCAATCTCCCGCGACACCCTACGAGCCAAAGGCTGCGGTTTTGCTCACTTTGCGGGGGGCGGACCCGTTTCTCGCGAGGTGCGTCGAAGGGTTGATGAGACAAAAATACAAGGATTATACGATTTTTTTCATCGTTGATCATGAGTCCGACCCCGCGCTCCCCGTCGTGAACGCGCTCTTGGAGCAATATCCTGAGCAGAACCATTGTGTCGTTGTTGTGCAGAATCATTTTGACACGTGCTCTCTCAAATGCAACTCGCTCTACCATCTCCTCGACTCTTTGGACGAGTCGTTCGAGGTTGTCGCGACGATTGATGCGGACGCGATTCCCAAGGAAAATTGGCTTCGCGAGTTGGTGGAGCCTCTCTCGGACCCTCGTTTCGGCGTGGCTTCAGGAATTCGTTGGTATCTTCCAGAGAAAAACACGATGGGGGCTCTCGTTCGGAGGTTGTGGAACATCGCTGCCGTCAATCAAATGGTCTTTTGTCGAATCCCGTGGGGAGGATCGTTGGTTTTGAGAAAAGACGTCTTTCGCCAGCCAGAAATGAAGGATATGCTGTGCCGTTCGTTTTCGGACGACGTCCCATTATACGCCCTCGCTCGTTCGCTCGGAAAGCAAGTCGTGGTTACTCCCTCGCTTCTTATGGTGAATCGAGAGCAAATTTCCCTCTGCTCCTTCTATGAGTGGGTGAAGCGTCAAGTCATGTGCGCCAGATTCTACCATCCGCGTTGGACTCTCCTCGTCGCGCAGGCTTTTTTCCTCACGGTTCCGCTTCTCGTTGCGTTCGTCTTGGGTCTCGTTGGACTCTGGAGGCAAGAGATGAGCCTCGCCTCGTGGAGCTTTGGCGCAATCGCTCTCTACATCCTCGGCGTCCTCGGCGCGCTCCTGATTATGGATGGGGATGTGCGCAAATACCTTCGTTCACGGGGCGAGACACTCCCTCCGCAATCTTGCGGGGTGATTCTCAAAACGACGCTTGCCGTGGCGCTCACGCAGTTGGTTTATTCTTGTGCGATTGTTGGTGTCTTTCGGATGAGCCAGGTCTGGTGGCGCGGCGTTTGCTATGTGTTAGAGGGGAAAGGCAAGGTTCGTCTTGTCGAATATATCCCCTATGCGGACGTGGCGCAAAGTCAAAATCCCTCGACGGATGAGACCGTATCTCTATAAAATGTCGCGTTGAGGCGGATTTGAGGACGACAACGCTTATCCTCTTCCGGAGGGGAGGTTTTTCCGTGGAGGGAGAGCACTCTTGCTCTCCAGAACTACCTCCCGCCCTTCGGGCGTACTCCTTCAAGAAGGGGAATTCAGGGGGAGGCTCCTCACGCTCAAGAACCGAGAATGCCAACTTCCTTTGAAGGCACCCCGTGTGTCGGATGTTGTGCTTCTGGGGTCTTGCAATATTTTCAAGATGTGGTATCATTAAGCGGTTGATATCCTTCCACCTTGGACTGTAGTTTATATGCTCATGAGCACGACGCAGATCATCATTTATTCCCTCGATTTGATCGGAACCTCCGCATTCGCATTTTCCGGTGCACTGCGTGCTTTAGACCGACGCCCTGATTTCATCGGAGTCCTCACCCTCGCAGGCATCACGGCGATCGGCGGTGGGATGATCCGCGACGGCATTCTCGGTCGACAAGCTGCCGTGCTCTCCGACCCGGTGTATATGTATGTTATTCTCGCATCCGTCGTGGCGATTTATCTCTTCCCTGGCTCCTTTTGGAAGCGTGCGAACTTGTTCAACTACTTCGACGCATTCGGATACGGCGCTTTTGCGGGCGTGGCTGCCAACATCGGCGTCCATCTGCCGGGAATGAACATCTTTTCGATCTTCATTCTTGCCGTCCTCACGGGCTGCGGAGGGGGAGTCGTTCGAGATGTCATTATCAACAAACCCTCGCTGCCGCTCAACGACGAATTGTACGTTATACCTGTTTTATTTGGAGCAACGGCGCTTTATTGCGTCCACTACTTCCAACTTTGCGCCCCAGATTGCGCGGAATTGTTTGGCTTCCTCGCCGCCTTTTTCATCACGACCGGAATGCGACTTGCTGCCATTTCATTCAACCTTCGGCTTCCGCGCGTGGGGGGGGAGAGCGCGCAGTAGCGTGTCGTGGTGTGATGTCGCGTGCCGTAGTGACAAGCGCCGTCGCGAGAATGTATCCGAGAATGTATTATTGTATTATTTTTTCTCAACAGAGACGAAAGGATTACTCATGTTCGACAAATGGCTTGCAGATCGAACGCGTTTGTTTGACGCTTCCGGGATTCGGAAGGTTTTCGACTTGGCGGCGAAATTGGATCGCCCCGTGAATTTGTCTATCGGGCAGCCGGATTTCGACGCGCCTGAGTCCGCCAAAAACGCGGCAATTGAGGCGATTTCTTCCTTCAAAAATGGCTACACGCCCACGCAAGGTGCGGCGACGCTGCGCTCGAAAATACAAGCTCAGGTTGACGCCCTTTATCCCGGCTCCGGGAGAGAGGTTTTTGTCTCCAGCGGCGTGAGTGGCGGACTTCTTTTAACGCTCATGGCGCTCGTCAATCCTGGTGACGAAGTGATCATTTTCGACCCCTATTTCGTCATGTACGACGCGCTCGTGCGTATGCTCGGCGCGACACCAGTGTATATTTCGACGTACCCCGACTTCCAAATCGACGTGAATAAGGTTGCCGAGGCGATTTCGCCCAAAACGAAGTTGATTCTCTTCAACTCGCCGGCGAATCCGACCGGAGCCGTCGCGCCGCGCGAAACGGTACGTGAGTTGGCTGCGCTTGCCGACGAGAAGGGCGTGGCGCTCGTGAGCGACGAAATATACAAGTTTTTCTGCTACGACGGAGAGTTCCACTCCCCCGCTGAGTTCAGCCCAAACGTGATCGTGCTCGACGGCTACAGCAAGTGCTACGGAATGCCGGGCTGGCGACTTGGTTTCGTCCACGGTCCCGCGCAGCTCATGCAGGAGATGCTCAAGTTCCAACAATACACCTTTGTTTGTGCCCCCAGCGTGCTTCAATTGGGCGCGGTCGCGGCATTGGACACCGACATGACGCCGTACCTCGACGCCTATCGACGGAAGCGCGATTTGGTCTACAACGGACTCAAAGATTACTACGAGATTCCCAAATCTTGCGGCGCGTTTTATACCTTTCCCAAAGCGATTGGCGCCTCGGCGACTGATTTCGTGACGAAAGCGATTCAAGAACACCAACTCCTCATCATCCCCGGCAACGTTTTTAGCTCGCGCGACACGAACTTCCGCATTTCGTTCGCCGCTGCCGACTCCGTGATTGAGGAAGGAGTGGAGATTTTGCAAAAGATGGCGAGAGAATAACGCTGGGTTCGAATCATGGTCCAAAAAATCCTAACGCGGTTTCTCCTCCTTTGGCTCACGCTCACGTGCTTTTTGGCGTACATGTGGTCGGAGGTTTTTGAGGGACCGAATCCGTTCGTCATGTCGAGTTTCGTGATGCAGGGATCAATCGCGCTCACGATGCTCGTCATTGGGTCGCTTCTCCCTGCCGATGAGCTAAAACTCGTGGCGCATCGTTGGCCAAAAGTGGCGGGTGGGACGTTGGTTCAGTATCTCGCCATGCCGCTCCTTGCGCTTGCGGCGGCGCATATTTTCCACTTGGAGGGTGCGTACTTCTACGGCGTTATGCTTGTGGGGTGCGTGCCCGGTGCGATGGCTTCGAATATGCTCACGCTTTTTGCACGAGGAAACGTGAGTTATTCCGTTGGTCTCACCACCTCCGCGACACTCCTTTCGCCGATTATCGTCCCGCTTACGCTCTGGCTTGCGGTGGGAAAATTCGTTCAGCTCGACGCCCTCGAGATGTCTCGCACGCTCCTTCTCACGGTGGTCGCGCCCGTCTCTATCGGCTTCGTTCTCGCGCAATATAGCGCCCTTTGGCGAGGGATTGCCCTCAAGACGGGCGAAATCGTCGCGAACGTCGTTATTATTCTCATCATCGCCTCCGTCGTCGCTAAAAATCACGACGCATTCCAAGATTTCCCAATAGGATTGATCTGGCCGATGCTCTTCATCAATTTTGGAGGGTACGCCGCTGGTCTGGCGGGAGGGAGACTTTTGCGTCTTGATCGTCGAATGACGTCGGCACTCATGATCGAGGTGGGAATGCAAAACGCAGGTCTCGGCGCGTTTCTCGCGGGGAAGTATTTTCCCAACGAGCCGCGCGCCGCTCTCTGCTGCGCCATGTATACGTTCGGCTGCATGTTCACGGGGATTCTTGTCGCGCAAGTTCTTCGTGTCCTCAATAGCCGAGAGGCGTCCCGCTTCCCTAATGCCGTCTCAAAAAACAAACCGCATTAGCGAGCGCAATGAGCGTTCAAAAAATTTTTGAACGAAAGTTTATAAAATTGACACAACATCAGGAGATGAAATTTGTCATAACGATCGGCTCCTGCTTGGGGAGCGGGACTTTGGACTCAGCAATCGTTTTGAGGGCATACGCCATGTTTCTCCCGAGAGTACGCATCGTTTGGAGTCCCTCGAGGTCGCGCTGCATTTCGTCGGGAGTGAAACCGTGGGTCGAGTTCCAATATTGCGATGAAACGACGGGCATCTGGCTGATCGTGAAATATTTATTCAGACGGTCGAACGCTGCGCTCGCGCCTCCTCGACGGCAATTCACAACGCACGCCGCAGGTTTGTGCACGAGAAATTCGGACGCCGAGAAAAAGAGCCTGTCCAAAATGGCGCAAAGGCTCCCCGCCGGTCCGGCATAATAAACGGGCGTGCCAACGACAAGTCCGTCGCATTGTTGCATTTTCTCCACAATCGTGGTGTAGAGTGGATCCTTAAACACACACCCTTCCGCGCCTTCCGCCCGGCAGCCCCAGCATGCGACGCACCCTTGGACGGGCTTTGTGCCGATGTGGAAGATTTCGGACTCAACGCCGCACTCTCCAAGCGCTGATCCAACCTCCGCTAATGCCGTATACGTGCAGCCGTTTTTGTGTGGGCTGCCGTTCAAAAGCAAAACTTTCATCGTTTTCTCCTAATTCTCCTTAATCTTGTTTCTATAATACTTTCTGGTTGAAACTTCCGGTTCAGCTTGCCGTCGGAGCTAGGCGCCACGGCGGACAGAACCGGAAATTTCAACTCGAAGTATTATATTATAGCCCTTGATTCCTATCGGAACCCTAATTCACTACGGATTTCTCAATCCTGCGCATTGGGGAAGTCAAAAAAACCAACGTCGCGCAGAATGATCGAGGGTTCCGAAGTCTCAAACTGCGTGAGATTCAACTTCTGGCGGAACATCTCGACGTACAGCGCTCGAAGCTTCATCGGACCTTTCATGACTCGGTCGCCTCTGCCAATCGCGATCCACTGCCCCTTCGCTTCGCTCGGACCATAAGCCGTGAAAAAGGAGGTTTTCCTGAGCGGAACGGCAATATAATTCCACCCGTCGAAATTGACGGAAGCGTATCCCGGCCAGTCGAACGCGTCGCAGCCCCAGTCGCTCTCGCCCACGCTGCGCCAAATTTCTCCCTCGGCATCCTCCAACTCAAACATGACTCTTCCCCAGTTGGAGTTTCCCTTCACCCAGACGCCGATGCCGGCGGGGTTGGTCGTGGGGGAAATCGCATTGGGGGTGAGAACGTCGATTCGAACGTATTCCGTGATAAATCGACTCCAATCCTTGTTTTTCTCGACGTCGAGCCGGACTTTCACACCACGCTCGTCCTCAACATCCTCCAAGACAAACTCGCTTCGAAGTCGAACGGGCCAATAAATGTTGCGTCCGTCGAAGATGGTGTCGAGGGAAGTATCTGGACTCAAACGCACCTGCGCGGTGGAATCAAGTGGCGCAACGACGACCGACGCCGCCGCGCGCGTCGCATCATCAGGGAACGACCGTTTCTCGATTTCGACCGAACGAATTCGAGCATCCGAAATCAAATAGTAGGGCGACTCGCCAATCTCCAACGAAAAGACGCTCTGGTCGCCAACGACTTCGCGTCCGTACATGTCGATAATCCGAACTTTCGCGACTTTGTCGAGGGTGATTTTCACGCGCGCGTTGCCTCGAGCCGTCCAAAGTGCGGCAGCAAAGGTCCCCTCACCAGGTTTGCGCGTGTAGCGATTCATTTCGACGGCATAAACCGTGCTCGACCCCGTCCGAATCTCGCGTGGAGAGCGCACTTGGTCGAAGACGTTCGTCAAAACCGCATACGCTTGATAGACCGGCTTCGGATAGGCGTACGGGGAACGATGCATGATGCCAGCGGCTCCCCAAAGCGTGTTGTAGTACGCATTAGAGGTATCAATAATGGAACTGATTCCGATGGTGCTCCAGCCGCTTGCGAGTCCGATCAGCATGTCGCGCGAGTACCATTGCGCTTGGCGTGTGTAGCCGATCATACGTTCAGCACGCGCCGTGAATTCGTAGCAACCCGTGACGGGAATCTTTTTCCCCGTAAAAATTCGAGCAGCTTCCACCGCGATGTGTTGTCCCTGCGTTCCTCCGTCGCACATTTTCTCGGGGATGAATTGCTGCCCCGTCGCTTCGTTGCCGATGTAGTCGATGTAGCGCGTATCGGCTCCGAAACGGAAGGTCGCGCCGATTGTTGGGGTTGCGGACGACGAATTCCCCACCACGAGACGCAGCTGGGGGTATTTTTGGCGCATATATTTGCCAACAGCTTCGTATATTTGCCCATACCGACGGTGTCGCGCCTCCTGTCCCTCGCGGAACTTCATCGGTTTCCCATAAACTTCGTACGGAATATCCCAGCCCGGTCCGGATTCGTGGAAGATGCAGACCTCTTTCATGTGCGGATAGCGCTCGAGGTTTTGCTTGACTTCTCGATCAATCGCCTCGTACCCTTCGGGCTTAAGCGCCTTGCCGTCGGGCGCGAGAAGCGAAAAATTGCCGCTCGCGGAAACGTTTGTCTGCCGTTTCGTCAATTTGTAGGGAGTGAGTTCTGCCTCGGTGTAGCCCGAAGAGTAGTAATTTCTTGCGCCGACTTTGTAATAAAGCTCGCCGACGTAGGGAATATCCTTGGAGCAATAGTGCACACCGCAGAACCACCACAAGCCATAGGGAGAATCGTATTCCGCGCGCCTTTCGTTTGGCGGCAGAACGCTAAAGCTGCCTCGATGCGTCCAACACTTCGTGCCCGACGCGTCGCGCCAACTCAAATCGAACCAATAGAACCCCGTCTTAAAAGGCTTCATGTCTAGAAAACCTGGCTCCGACGCGGAGAGAATCCGGTCGTATTGCTTCACGCCATCGATATCGTACACTTCATATTGGAAGTCGCCCTTCTTCTGGGCGTCGAAGAAGACGTGCGGCACAAAGGCCATCCCCGCACGCGCGTCGCTGGCATAATGGACGTTCCCAGGGTGCGTTTGCGTGAGAACCGGCAGAACCGGGGCGCTTTCGAGCGTTGCGCCAAGCACCATTATTGCGCTCGTCGAATTCGGGTCCGGCTTGCAACGATTATCGATCTGATGGATTCCTTCAATCGTTTTGCCTAAAAATTCAAAATCGAGATAATCCCCCTTGAACTCCTGCGTCTGCGTGGCGACATCGCTCCACAGCGTGCCTGCCGCAGCGTCAAGAATCTTCCCAAGGTCGATTGCGATCGACGTGCGATAAACGGGATACTCCTTGCCATTTCGACGCAAAGAGCCGATTCGTTCGCATTTCTCCAGACGTTTTTCGTCGAAAACCTCCGTCGTGTCCGCTATAAGATTGACTCCAACGCCCGGCGAGTCCATATATCGCGTGAGGCGAGTCGTGAGGATGGGGTCTTTTTTCGGGTCGTCGTCAACGATAAAATTCACCCAAACGCGATAATACGCGCCTGTCGGAACACGAAGATGCACGGCAGTTGGGAAAGCATCCAACGGACTGCGGGAGAGATATTCGTCCACTTCGAGAGCCCAATTCCCCTGTCCCTCGCGACAGATGCCGACGTCCACAAGCCGCGGATCAGGCACCAAATTCGCCTTTCCTCCCAAAGAAGGCTGGCTCTTGGGCCAACGAGAGAAGTCCAACGGATAGAACTGCCTCTCGGACGCCGCGATTTTGCGTTGGAACGTGTCGCGATACGAGGCGCTCGGCGCGAGTGTGCAACGGACTTTCTTGAGACGCGCGTTCTCCTCTGCTGGCGGAATGACGCAGATGTACGAGCCATCCAAATAGAGTTGGAGAGAGGTGGGAGCCTGACGAAATTCCACCTTCAATGGGTGTTTCGAGGCGGGGGGGTATTGCTCCCACTTCGCCAAAATCTCGCCGTATGCCGGTACCGCGCTGCTCCACGTTTGGTAGCGGCGCACGTGCGGACGAATGTGCTGCGTCAATCGCACCCGCCCCATCGTCAGAAGGATCGCCGCATCGTTCAAAATGATCTTTTCCCCTTTTTTGGCACCTCGCGCATCTTGGACCAAAAGATGCTCCACATCCGTGGTCTGGAGCGTGAGAGTCGTTGGTTCTCCACTCGTCCACTCAAAAACGAGCGAGCACGATGGTGCTTTGTCGGGGAGCGCTGCCCCGGACTGTAGCGTAAAACCAAATACATCGTTGGGCGCTAATTCGAATTCTGCCGCGTAGGTCGGAAGGGCGCAGCATAAAATCCCCACAAGAAATAATCTAAACACAAATTGCCTCCACAAAATACAGACACCTTTTTTCGCGAGAACAAATCCCTCGCCACACCTCCATGTTAAAATATTTCCCCAAATATTTCAAGTACCGGCACGAGTTTTTTTCGTTTTTCTTGCTTTTTTGTCTTCGAGATGGGGAACCTTTAAGATGAGGTGCCTTTGAAATGCGGAAAGAAGTTTTCGGCTTTGTTTAGATTCGTTCTCCTTTAAAATTCCCGTTTTACACGACGCTTTGCGAGCCGTGGTGCGTAGCTCCAACGGCGGACGGAACGGGAAATTTCAACGAGAAGTATTATCAAAAGCAACAGTGTTTTTGTCAAGGGGTACCGGTTGAAATTGGGTTGGATTTT
>JAUNBK010000018.1 GCA_030527105.1 Planctomycetia bacterium | reverse complement strand
GAAAAATCCAACCCAATTTCAACCGGTACCCCTTGACAAAAACACTGTTGCTTTTTATAATACTTCGCGTTGAAATTTCCCGTTCCGTCCGCCGTTGGAGCTTGCGCACCACGGCTCGCAAAACGTTGCGAAAAACGGGAATTTTAAACGACGATGAGTATACAAATTTAGGAGCGGCGTCTTACCCTTCCAAATAAAGGTCGGCTCTCTTTCGCGAGATTCTCCCTTTCTTCACGGCGTCTTCGAGGGACTGCTCAAGCGTCCTCATCCCAATTTCGAAGTTCGTCTGCATGACGGTTCGGATTTGGTGCGTCTTTTCGTCTCGAATCATCGCGCGGACGGCAGGATTCACGACCAAAACCTCCGCAATGAGCGATCGCCCCTCGCCATTGTCCCACGGAACGAGCTTTTGGCAAATCGCATACTGAAGCGTCGAGGCAAGCTGAATCCTCACCTGAGCCTGCTGCGCGGCAGGGAACGCACTCACCAAACGCGATATCGTCTGGATGGCGGTCGAGGTGTGCAGCGTGCCAAACGTGAGATGCCCCGTCTCCGCCAGCGTGAGGGCTGCTGACATTGTTTCGAGGTCGCGCATTTCGCCAATGACGATAACGTCGGGGTCTTCTCGCATCGAACGCCGAAGCGCCTCGGCAAATGTTTCCGTATCGGCACCCACTTCGCGCTGCGTGACGAGCGCCTTGGCGCTGTGGTGTCGGTACTCAACGGGGTCTTCGATTGTGTGGATGTGGCACGGGCGTTCCAGATTGATCTGGTGTACGATACTCGCGATGGTGGTCGACTTTCCGCTGCTCGTCGCGCCCGTCACGAGAACGAGTCCGGAGTGGAGGCGGCAAATGTGCTCCAAAACGTTCATGGGCAGTCCCAAATCCTCCAGCGCGAAGAATCGATTGGGGAGAAGTCGCAGCGCCGCGGCGTAGGTGTTTTGCTGTCGATACGCATTAATACGGAGTCGGTGTCCACCCTCCAACTGGAGCGCGGCGTCCAGCTCGCCCGTTTTGCGCAATTCTTCCATCGCACTCTTTGAAACCATGCGCGAAATGTGAAACTCCGTCTCCTCTGGCGTGAGCGATGGCGTATTGGGCATCGGGATAAGCTGTCCGTGGATTCGAATCATCGGCGGATTCCCTGCCGCGAGATGAAGGTCGGAACCGTTCCTCTCGATAAGTTCGTGGAGCAGTTCGTCTGTTTTTTTGCTTCCAGTCATTTGTGTTGTACCTGTTTTTTGTGGTAAAAAAACCTCCCTTCGAACAAAGCCGCGAAGGGAGGAATAAAATGGGTGGGAAATTAAAATTTGCCCGGATGCCCACCTTTCACGACAGGAATTGGTTTGTGAGGCGCGTATTGCCGAATCACGGACGCAAGGTCGTTGTACATCCCTTCGGACTTGTTCGCCTCGATGGTATTGCCGTTTGCGCGATACATCATGGCAGAGAATTGATACATGACCATTGCCTCCTCGGGCTTGTCGTTTTTGAGGCACGCACACCCGAGGTTTGCAGCAGCGGGAGCGACCCACGCGGGTGCGGAAGTAAGCGAACCCTCCTGCGCAGTTTGGGCGAAACTCTCCAAATCGAGCGAGTTGAGCGCGATTTCAAGGTAGACTTCCGCCTCCTCATATCGATTTTGATGAAGCAGCGACTCTCCCGCGAGGGCGAGCTTAAGCGCGTCGGTCTCAAGAACGACTTGCAAGGGCAACGGCTCCAGTGCCGCTAGCGCAGCGGGGTATTTCTTGAGCGCCAGAAGGCACTCCGCCGCCCCGATCTTCGCCAAGTCGCGCTCCAATGGGTCGGGCGAGCACGCTATCGCTTGACGATACGACGCCACCGCCTTGAGATATTCCCCGGACGCTTGCTGGAGTTTCCCTTGGTCGTAGGTACCGAGCGGGACTTGCGACTCTACCTGAACGGTTTTTCTTCCGCCACCGTCTCCAGAGCGGCACCCACTCGCAAGCGTGAACAGAGGCAGCGCAGCGCACAAAATACCCAACGTGAATGAGATTCTCATTTTTCACCTCCTGTTGTGGAGCGTGGTTGAGCTTGGTGTTTGACGGCTTTGTACGCCTGTTTCGGGATATCGTACACGCGTTCGTTCACGATCGTGATTCCCTCGCCAATGCGCATGGACGGAATCTCGCCATGGGCACTTGGATGGGCACTCAGCCGTTCGAGCATCTCCATGGACGCCGGCTCTGCTTCCCCTGGTGCGAGGAGAACATGCGGACGAATAAGGACGAGGAGTTCATGACGCTCGCGATTTTTGAGCGTGGTTTTGAAAAGGCACCCAAGGTGGGGAATTTTCATGAGACCAGGAACGCCCACTTCACGATCGTTCGCAACCTCGCGAATCAAACCACCAATGGCGCTAATCTGCCCGTCCGACGCCACGACCGTAGTCGTCACGGTCCGCGTTTCAATGTCGCGAGACGTGAAACTCTCGTTCTCGCCATAATTAATGGTTTGCGACCCACCGACTTGCGAATCCTCCTGCGCAATGCGAATCGTCGTCGTGCGATCGGCATGGATTCGAGGCGTGATGAGGAGCGTCGTGCCTACGTTGAGCCGTTCGGTTTCGGGGGAATACACCGTGTCGGACGTGGTTGTCGTGCCAGAGTACGTGCTTCGACTCACGGAGACGGAGGTCAAAATGGTCGTTTCTGTTCCGACGAAAATTCTCGACGCCTCGCCATCCGCCACACACAAATTCGGCGTCGCGAGTGCGACCATTCGGCCACTGTCCTGCATCGCTTGAATTCTCGCGGCAATGTCGTCCGTCACGACTTGGAGGACCATCGCTTTGGGGTCGAGACCCGATCCGGTCGGAGTCAAATTGGCGGCAGGCTCCGTGATAGCGCCAAATTCCGTGCCAATCGTGTCGCCATTGATGCCGGTGGAACGACCTCCAGAGGCGTTTCCTCCTTTGAAAAGCCAGTCGAAACCGTAGGATTCATCGTCGCTCAGCGTCAAATCCAACACTTTCACCTCGAGAAGCACCTGCGGCTTCGGCTTGTCCAGCTGCGCAATCACTTTGAGCACCTCCTCGACCGCTTTCGGGTCCGAGGATCGCAAAAGAAGATCGTTGGTTCCCCTGAATGCGGAGATATAAACGATGCCCGGGTCGCCCAAAATTCCGCCCGCAGGCTCCGCCACGCCAGCAAGCTGCGCGACAAGTTTCTCGTCGGGCACTTCCTGCTCAATGTCCTCCACAACGCGATTCTCCGCCAGCGGGTCGAGATTGCGTTGGCTCCTACGGGAGGAACTGCGCGAACTGCTCGAACTCGAACTTGAACTGCTCGAACGGCGCGAGTTGCCCAGGCTCTGCTGCAAGTCTTGAACCTGATCGTTGAGGCTCTCCATTCTTTCGAACGCGCGCTCAATATCGTCAATGGGGTCGTCCAGATAATCGTCTGGCGGCGTCCAAACGACACGGTTTTTGAAGAGTCGCTGGAGTGCGTCCCCCACGGCGCGCGCGTCGGGATAAAGCAGCGTCACGACTTTCACGGTGTCCTGTGAGTGGGAAAGAATCCCGCGTCGGTATTCTTCCACCGTCATGATGCTGATGATGCCACTCGACTCGTCGCGATGATACCACAAATTGTTCGCCTGACAAATTGCCCGAATCGCGTCCTCGCCACTAATGTCTTCAAAATAGGCACGGAATTCAATATCGCCCGCCTCACGACTGACGACAACCTTCCACCCTGCACCTTGACTCAGGAGCCGAGAAAACTCGTGGAGGGTCATGCCTTTGATGTTGAGCGAGGAAATTCTCGTCTCCGAAAACGGCGCACGCGTAGCCGAACCGGCTGGAGTTGCGGCAGGACGCTGCGCCACGCTCGGCGAAGCGGTTCTCTGCTCCAAATGCACGCGTGCCGTTTGTGGTCGCGGCGTGACAGGAACGTATTCCACCGGTGCCATTGCCTCAGGGTGTACGGGCGTGGGCAAAACCCGCCGCAGTGTGTCTTGGGGGGTGTTCGTTGGTGTGGGCGAAAACGACTCCGCCCCGCCTCTTGGACTGCCCGGACCAGGCAGAAGAACGCTTGAGTTCTCAACAATCGGCGTTCCTATTTGTGGATCGTAGTAAGACGCCCCCTGCTGAGATCGTGCAGTCGCATTGAGCACGAGAGCAACGCCTAAAAATAAACAAAACTTATATTTCATATCGGATTCCTTTCCTGATTCTCTCCTCAGCTGTCCTTGCCCCCGTCTCCAAGGGACGCTCGACTAACGCAAATAGTGCTTGTCCGCAAGATTGCTTTGCGAACGGACTTCCACGTGCTGGGAAGTGATTTTTTGCACTTTTAAAAAGAGAATCTCCCCCTCGTCCTCAACGGGGGCGGTGCGCGACCTGTTGGTGCGAAGAAGCGCCCGTGGAATTTCAATATCTTCTCCCTCTCGGACGTAATGCACCTCTCCGACATGATTTCCTCCCGCGTTCGGGAATCGAATCGCCGCGATCGGTTCTCGTCCCTCAAGCATCAGGACGCCGACCAGTTTTATCTCTGGAGGAAGCGACGCAAGCCGAGCGGGAACGAATTCCGAATTGTCGCTCGGTCTTTGATATTGAAACGGGTCCGCAGCAAGTGGAGCAGCAGCGGGCTTTTGAAAAGGAACGCTCGGCGAAGCAGGAGCCACCGGCGTTGAATACGACACCTGAACCGGTTCAGCCGGCACTCCAGTCGTCGCGTGTTGTCCATACGGGGTCTGAGCCATTGCGGCTGAGGTCATCCAAAAAACGGCTCCCACAGCCCAAAAAAGCTCCCATTTTGAGTGATGTAACATCTCTCGCTCCATTATTCAAGTTGAACTAATTTGGAATACTTTAGTACAAACATGGCTGGTGTAAACCCTCATTACCAAAACAAGCCCTACAATCACTATAATCGTCAAATTTTGACTGAAGATTTAGTCTATCCTGAAATTTTGTCGAAAGAGAGTGTGTATCGTGCATGTTGCGGGTGAGTCGAGACGAAAAATGGCAAGAAGTGTAATCGTTGCCATTGGATTCGCGCGTCACGACACCAACGGCAACAATTTTGTTAGAAAACTATATTCGTTCTCCTTAAAAATTCCCGTTTTGCGCGACGCTTTGCGAGCCGTGGTGCGTAGCTCCGACGGCGGACGGAACCGGAAATTTCAACGCGAAGTATTATATCTTTTTTTGAGAACAATCTTGTCGAAGCAATAGCCCCTATGCGCAAAAAGTCGCGCCGCATTTGCGAATGAAATCCAATCCTTGTGCGGCAAGCTCCAATTCCTCGTCGTACATTTTTCGCCAGATTTTCGTTGCGGCAACGAGATTCGGCAATGCAGATCCGAACGCCTCAATGACGAAAAGCCCATCGTATCCCACAGCATTGAGCGAGCGGAAAGTCTCCTCCCACCGCACCTGTCCTTTTCCCGGGGTAGAGCGATCGTTCTCGGAGATGTGCACCAAACCGATCTTCCCTTCCAAACTCTGAATCGCGTTGGAGACGCTTTTTTCCTCAATATGCGCATGGAAGGTATCGTAAAGCGCCTTGCATCGCGGATGATCCACCGCCTCGATGAAGTCCCGCAGCTGCGCGGCACAATTGATCAAATAGCACTCAAAGCGATTGATCGCCTCCAAGCAAAGGTCCATATCGAATTGCTCCGCAAACTCCGCCACCTCGCGCATACTGTCGACTGCCGCGTTCCACTCATCTTGAGACGCGGGCTGTCCCGAGAAATATCCGATTGCCGAGTGAAAGGGACCAACCATCGCGCGACACCCTGCCGCCGCGAGACACTCGACCGAGCGCTTGTTGCTCTCCACGCCTCTGCGACGGATTTCGGGATCCAAACTTGCGGGATTGTCCGCCTCGCCCCGCACGACCGCAGCGGTACGAATCAGTCCCAACCTTTCCAACTCATTCCCCCACCGTTCGTAATTCGAATAATCGTGTCCGTATCCCGGCAGTTCGACGGCGTCAAACCCCATCTCCTTTAGCTGAGCGCAAAGCGACAAACCCCGCTCGTCCATGGTATCCGTCCACAACAATAAATTCATTCCGATTTTCATAGTATACCCATAGTTCTTCAAAATTTCCATTGAGTCCGGAAAAAACGCTTGCGCGCGGGCAAAACCACTGGCGACAGATTCTCCTTGCCACCGAACACTCCCCTAATTATACACGAACCGGAGGGATTTGTCAACAGGTATAGCGATTTTATAATACTTCGCGTTGAAATTTCCCGTTCCGCCCGCCGTCGGAGCTACGCACCACGGCTCGCAAAACATCGCGCAGAACGGGAATTTTAAAGCACGATGATTTTATCTGGGAAAACGATCCGTCCCACGCAAGAAAAGAGAGGAGAAGAGATCGGAAAAAACCCGCTTGCAATCTCTTACAAACGGGTAATCTGGGCGGCGCTTTGTTTCCAAGCAGAGAGCAAGCCGGAGCGCTATTTGAAGCTGCCGTCCGTGTTGAGCGGGCTGTATCGAGACAGAAGCTAGAGGGCGGGATTCTCTGCTGTAACGACGTTCGTGACGTTTCTCAGCGCAAGTCGCCCCTCGGCACAGATACGACGCAGCGTCTCTTGCGCGAGCTGCTTGCAGTAGTAACTCGGAAGGATGCCGGAGACGGTGAGAAATCCGTCCGCCTCCTCAATGGTTAGATTTCGTAATTCATGCACCGGGCTGGCATGGAGCACATTTCGTGCTCGGTTTTCGATTTCTGAAGGCAACATTTTTTTCTCCTGATAAAACGCATTGGGAATTTCCCATGCGAAGTGTTATAGTACAACGAATATAAGTGGAAAAAAAGAACAGACGTTTTGCTTCTTTTAAGAAAAACCCTCTTCTCTTTCCGTTTAATTTTACTTTCGGCGGAAAGTTTTTTGCCAAAATTGCAGCCGGGGCGTCTGGCAAAATTTAAAAGATGTGGTAGAATTAGCACCGTTGTTTTCTATACCCATCGTCCTTTAAAATTCCCGTTTTGCGCGACGCTTTGCGAGCCATGGTGCGTAGCTCTAACGGCGGACGGAGCGGGAAGTTTCAACGCGAACCATTTATATATTTTTTTCAGAGGCGGAATCGACACATGAACGCACGGTACCAGGCGGTTCAATCCATCAGCGACAATACTCCTATTCGTGGAGGCATCGTCGACTATCAATCGGAAAAATTCTCGGAATTATACGCCTCCTATGTGTTTCACGAAGAGATACAGCGCGAGCGCCTCCCCTCGAAAGTCTTCAAGTCGCTCCAAAACACCATTAAAACAGGAGACGGACTCGATCCAGAGGTTGCCGAGACCGTGGCGATGGCGATGCGCGACTGGGCGCTCGAACACGGCGCGACGCATTATTCGCATTGGTTTCAACCTCTCACGGGAAGCACGGCGGAAAAACACGATTGTTTTCTCACGCCACACGATGGACTTCATGCGTTGGCGCGATTCAGCGGAAACGAACTCATCCGTGGCGAGTCGGACGCAAGCAGCTTCCCCTCCGGTGGTTTGCGTGCCACATTCGAGGCGCGCGGCTACACGGCGTGGGACCCCTCCAGCCCGGCGTTCATTTTGAAGAACCCTAACGGCGCAACGCTCGTCATTCCGACCATGTTCGTTAGTTGGACAGGCGAGTCGCTCGACCAAAAGACCCCGATGCTTCGATCGTTGGGAGTTTTGAACCACCACGCGATGCGCGTCCTGCGGCTCCTTGGCAACACGACCGCACAACGCGTCGAATGCACCCTCGGTGTGGAGCAAGAGTATTTTCTCGTCGATCGTCGCCTGGCGATGCTGCGCCCCGACTTAATGATCGCGGGTCGCACACTTTTTGGTGCGCGTCCTCCGAAAGGACAGGAGCTGGACGACAATTATTTTGGTGCCATACCGGAGCGCGTCCTCGCGTTTATGACGGAGGTTGAACACGAATTGATTCTCTTGGGCGTGCCGATCAAAACGCGTCACAACGAGGTTGCGCCGGGGCAGTACGAATTGGCTCCGACGTTCGAAACGACCAACCTCGCGCTCGATCATCAAATGCTCGTGATGCAGCTCCTCCAACAGGTAGCTCAGCGGCACGGTTTCCTCTGCATCCTTCACGAAAAACCTTTCGCGGGCGTGAATGGCTCGGGGAAACACAACAATTGGTCGATTGGTACGGACGATGGCGAGAACCTGCTCGAACCTGGCGAGACCCCCGAGAGCAACGCGGTGTTTTTGATTTTCTGCGCGGCGGTGTGCCGTGCCGTACATAAATACTCGGCATTGCTCCGTTTCTCGGTCGCCTCGCCCGGGAACGACTTTCGACTCGGGGCGTCGGAAGCGCCTCCCGCAATTATGAGCATCCATTTGGGCAACGTTCTCACGGACATTTTCAACCTGCTCCTCGAGGAATCGGACGCAGGCTCCAATCAGCGCGCCGCAAGCAAGAAGTCGAAAAAGAGTGAGAAAAGCGCTCAAACGCTGGCACCGGCTCCCGCGCCGCTCCACATTGGTTTGCCGATGCTGCTTCGATTGCCACGCCACTCGGGGGATCGCAATCGCACCAGCCCGTTTGCTTTCACGGGGAACAAATTCGAATTTCGTGCGGTCGGTTCGAGTCAGAACTCCGCCGGCGCCGTCACGGTGTTAAATACCATCGTCGCGGAGAGTTTGGACTTCATCGCAACGCGTCTCGAGGAAGCACGCAAGTCGGAGGGTGATTTTAATGCGGCTGTTCGACACCTTCTCGTGGAGATGATCGAGGAATTCAAGCCGATACTTTTTGATGGCGACAACTATTCGATGGCATGGCTGGAGGAATCCCACCGCCGTGGACTTCCTAATTTGCGTAACACGGTTGATTGCCTGCCCGTCCTCACGTCGTCGGATTCGGTGGAGCTTTTTCAAAAATATCGAGTTTATACCGAGGGCGAATTGCATGGTCGGCAAGAGATTTTGGCGGAAATTTATTGCACTACAATCCTGATCGAGGCGAACGCGATGCTGCGGATTGCGCGGACGATGATTTTGCCCGCCGTCCTTCGTCACAAAAGCCGTGTGCAAGGGGCGCTCACGACGGAAACGCAAAAAGACTTCCTCGTGCAGTACGATGAGAAAATCGATCTGCTTTTGCGCGCGATTGATGAGCTAAACGTCCGATTGAGCAAAATTAAAAGCGACTGGGCGCTCCTTAAAAAGGCGGAGTTCTTTCGCGATTCGATTCAAAGTGCGA
This sequence comes from Planctomycetia bacterium, assembly GCA_030527105.1. GTDB lineage: Bacteria > Planctomycetota > Planctomycetia > Pirellulales > Thermoguttaceae > RGIG3701. The sequence continues at coordinate 42,092 of JAUNBK010000018.1, read as the reverse complement.
TGTTTGCGCTGCGCGTCGTGGCGGACAAATTAGAAAGCATGACCGACGATGCCGTCTGGCCTTTGCCAACGTACTCCGAGATGCTGTTTTTGCGGTAGAATCTGGCGGGAGTGAGACCCTGCGGGCATAAAAATCGAGCAAGCGCGCTCCAACGACGGGGCGCGCCTGCGGTGTTGTTCCGTTTCGAGAGTATTCTCACGTTCTCACGTTGTTTCTATCGTCGACCAACTCATAAGCGAGTGCCTCCATCTCGGCACGCACGTCCGCCAGCGTGGCTTCTCGTTGGTTGAGCGCCTCCTGCTTCTCGCGGAGCTTGCGCGCCATGCTTTCGAGCTGGCGTTCCTTCTCCTGAAGTTCTTGCGCTTTCTCCTGAGTTTGAGCGAGGATTCTGTCTGCCGACTGCTTAAGCCGCCATGCCGATTGGCTGTCGGAAACGGTTTGTCCCGCATGAACGATAATCTCTTGCGCTTTGCCTTGCGCGCTCTGGAGAATTGCGTCAGCTTGCTCCCGCGCAATCTTCACGATCTCGGCAGCCTCGAGCTTCGCGTTTTTCACCTCTTGTTGGATCAAAGCGCTCTCTCGTTGCTTGATTCTGGCGGCTTGCGACTTGTAATTCTCCTCGAACGCCGCGAGCATTTCTTGCTCCAAGTTCGCGCGTCTGAGTTCCATTTCGCTGTGGAAATCGCTTCTTTCACGCTCGAGCTTTTTTCGTTCCATCTCGATTTGCGAGAGGTGGAACGACGCTTGAGCCTGCGCGTCCTCGAGGATTGTAGCGGCACGTTTTTCGATCTCTCCTAAGAGCGCCGAGGCTTTCTCGTTAGCTTCGGAGACGATACGTTTTGCTTCTTGAATCGCTTGGACGTGCTTCTCTCGGACTTCTCCTCTCTCCTTCTCGAGGGCAAACCCGAGCCTCGTGAGTTCGTTTTCCTGCTCCGCAAGCAAATTCGTCTTGTCTTGCAGATCCTTGAAAGCCTCTTGCTTGATCGCCTCGATTTCGAGTTGCGCATCCCTCATTTTTTGCGCAATTTCACACTGAGCCTCTTCAATGAGACGCTTTGCCTGCGTTCGCGCTTCCTCGATTTGCGCTTGAATCATATTATGGCGATTTTCTTCGTCATTTCGAACTTTTGCCTGCGTATTTTGGAGCAACAAATCTGCTTCAGCCTGTGCGTTTTGGAGGAGAAAATCAGCCTTCGCCTGGGCACTTTGCAGGAACGAATCCGCCTCCGCCTGAGCGTTTTGGAGGAGAAAATCAGCCCTGCCCTGCACTTCCTGCATTTTTGCCTCAGAAAGCTGCCGAAGCGCCTCCTCGTCGTTCTGCACCCTTGCTTCCGCATCCTGCAGGAGAATATTCGCTTGCTTTCTTGCCTCCAAGAGCGTTTCTTCCGCCTCTTTCTTCAGACACTGAATTTCGTTTCTTGCGATTTCAGCCTCTGCCATCCAATCCTGCTCAAGCGCCTCCGCTTTCTCCTGCATCCGGACTCGGAATTGTTCATTCAACTCCTTTTTCAACTCGCTAAAGCTCGTCACTTGGGCAAGACGCTCTTCCTCGAACGCTTTTTCTCGTTCGCACAAACGTCTCTCCGCCGCCTCTAATGCCTCCTCGCGCACAACAAGCTGCTCCATTTTGGAGCGCGCTTGCTCTGCCGCATCGTTCAGAATCTGCTTGGCGACATCACGCTGTTTCTGAAGGTACACCCTCATTGCTTCAAATTGCTCTTTGGATTCTCTCTCGAAGTTCTCCCTTTCTGCCACAAGTTTCTCTTTAAGCGTCTCGACCTCGCGCAGCCGTACTTGTTGATCTCTCCGCGCCTCTTCTTGGAGAGCAATGAGGCTGCCCTCCTTCTCGTCTAGCGAGGCTGCTCGCGCTTCCAAATGGCTTTGCACCCCCTCCAACTCTTGGCATCGAGTTTCATAATTCCGCTCGGCATCCAACAGTTTTTTCACACGAAGCTCAAGATTTTCAGTGTCCGCCGCCAACTTGAGCGCTGCTTGAGTGAGTTCCGACTCGCGATCCTGAAGTTCTTTCGTCTTTCGTGCCTCTTCAGACTCGAATTTTTTCTGACGCTCCGCCAGTTCCGACTCCCGCCGCGCCAGTTGTTCTTCCCGCGCTCTGAGCTGCGACACAATTTGCGCCGTCTGCTGCTGCAGTTCTTCACCAATCCGGATTGCCGAATCGTCCGTATTAAACATAATACAAGCCCTTTGTATTTTTCAGACACCAAAAGTATTTCCATTTTCTTATCGTCACAATCGCTACACTTTCTTTAATCGGAATTTTTGAAGGGGCGAAAAAGGGGGAGTTTCGAGAAAGAAACGAAGTTTTTCCCTAAAATTGCGTGAGAACGTGGATAAAAAGCGGGGTTCTCCTCAATATTTATCAGGAATCCACCTTGTTATTGGCAAATTTTGTGTTATAATAGAGTGGTGGAGTTGGTGAGACGCTGGGAAACTCCGTCGAATAAAAGATTTCCGTGGCGAACGACGGTGTTGTTTCGTCTCTGTGGAACAAATGATGGAACAAAATTCATAAGGAATACAAAGATGAGCGAAAGCCGAAGTCGAATACTCATTGCCGACGACAACCAAACGAATGTTGAGTTGCTGGAGACATATCTTCTCGACGTGGATTGCGACATTGCGATGGCGTACGACGGACGAGAAACGCTTGAAAAAGCGAATGAATTCCATCCTGATTTGATTTTGTTGGATATCATGATGCCGAAACTCAATGGGTTCGAAGTGTGCAAAATATTAAAATCGGAAGCCGAGACGTCGCGAATCATGATACTTATGGTGACGGCGCTCAACGAGTTGGGTGATATAGAACGCGCCGTGGAAGCGGGGTGCGATGATTTCTTGAGCAAACCCGTGAATAAAGTGGAGCTTCTCAAGCGCGTCGAAAACATGCTTCGGCTACGGAATATGACCAACGAGCTGGAGCGACTGCGCTCTTATATCGACAACATGGAGGCGTCCCACCCCGGTGGGTCGTGATACTTCTCGTTTGAGTTCGGTCTTGTCCGTCGTCGGAGCCTGTGCACCAAGACCCGCAAGGCGTCGCGCAAGACGAGAATTTCAGAGAACGATGAGTATAAAAGTGCGATGGGTATAAAATTGAAGACGAAAAAAACGGGGCGCGCCTCATGACGACGAATGGTGTGGTTTTAGGACTCGCCTCCATACTGGCGGGTGTGTGGGCGCGCAGGTCGCTTTGTTCGAGTGAGACAGCCGCTCGAAATTGGTTGGCTGTGTTTCGCCAAGCAAACGCCGACATTCAAGCAAACGCCAATATTGATGTGGAGGCTGACGCAGAGACAGAGGCGAGTGCGAGAGCGTTCTTCCGCCGCCAGATAAAACGGCGTTTGTGGCTTGCCGACGGGGTTTTGTGCGTCGGCGTGCTCATCCTTTTGGCAACGTGCCTCATGCAGCAATACCCCGTTGCATCGGCTTATTTATGGTGCGGAGTGGTATTCCTCCTCTTCGCCATTGTGTGCTCGGCATTGGTGGACGCCTTTGCAATGTATCGCTTTCGTGTCCATTTCGAACACCATTTTTACGTAAAAAAAACCTTCGAGGCGCTCCGCGAAGCGCTGGAGAAAGAAGAAAAACAAAATAAAAACCATGAGTAAAACTAAAAATATTAAGAACAAGACGCCGGACATCAATGCTTATTCCCCATGCCCAGGTGGAACAGGCAAGAAAATCAAATTTTGTTGTCCGCAGCGCGTCGACGACTTTAAGAAAGTTTATAAGTACCTCGACGCGTGCCAATACACGGCTTGTTTGAATTTTATCGACACCCTTCTCGAAAAGGACGCGGAGAAAGCGTGCCTTTTGGCGATTCGATGTCTTGTTCTCAAGTCATTCCCGGACAGGGAGTTGGAATTGATTCAGACAGCAAAAAAGTTTTATGATCTTCATCCAGAGAATCCGATCGCAATTGCGGAGTCCGCGCAAGCGATTCTTCTCGAGGGGCGTCAGAGGATTTTGGATTCTCTCTCGCATATGAATCCCACGGAGAGGATGCAGTCGCTCATGCACGAGCGCTCTCAAATTCGGGAGGTTCTCAAAGAGACAATTGAGCGGTACGAAAAAGCGTTCTCGTCGCTACAAAATTTCCAATACGAGCAGGTTTTCGAAAAGCTCGAGTTTCTCGTCAAAGCCCTCGCTGCAGGGGGGTTATATGAGTCTGCCGTCTCTTGGATCGCTCTTGTTTTGGATTCCGATGTGGGGGCAGAGGTTCATGACACATTCGTTCAGCTGCTCCATCAAATAAAAACGAGTCGCGCGGTGCCGCTTTGTTTTCGTCTGGGCTTAAAGCTACAGCTTGCCCCAGAGGGCGTTCCCTGGAAGGAGGATTTCGACCGAATTGTGACGGAGTCCGTCCTTTGTCTCCATTGGCGCGAGGCGATTGAGCAATTCAAAACGCTTGCCGAGACGACTCCCGAGGTGAGCAAGGCTCCTTCGGTGTGGTACAATCTGGCGCTCCTGCACGAATGGATGTGCGATTTGGAGGGAGCAAGCGTGATGTGGAAGCGATATATAGCGTGTCCCGAGGCTCCATTTTACGACGCGCTTGAGAAACAGATCCGTGTGAGTATGTTCCACGAGAATCCGTTGGAAGACGAGATGGATGTGTGTACGATTCGCTACACAGTTTCGGATCCCGAGGCGGTGTTAGGGAAAATATACTCGGAGCCGACGTTGATCAACGTGCCGGCGATGCGGATGCAGCGTGTCGAGGGGGGCGTTCTCCTTGCGGCATTCGACTTGGCGGACGTGCCGCCTGTGCGTGATACGACTGTTGCGGTGGAAGATTTGCCTATTGTAATGGGCAACGTGTTGGTGTGGGCGCGCCAGACGGATCGTGAGCCGCGAGTAGAAGTAATCAACGTCATGAAGGGGGCGGCAAAACTCGTTCAGGAACAGTTGGAGGGACTCTTTGGCGAGTGGATCGTTGGCGAGCCAGAGACGATCGTAACGCGCAAAATTTCCGTGACGGTGGACGCTCTTTTGAGAAAAATCCTCTTCCCTGCCGAAATGTCTCCCGAGCAGAAGAGAGAAATGAAAAACGCGCAGTGTCGCGAAATACTCCTGAAACGTTGGCTCCACTTCCCCCTCGGAATATTCCAACGGCACTCCATGTCGGAAGTTGCCAAGGTGGCGAAAAATCCCAAATATCGTTTTCGTATTGAGGCGGCACTCTATTTTCTCCGAACGATATTGGAGCGAGAGCGTTTCGACGTAAAAATTCTCGACGAGCTTCGCGATCAGTTGGAGCTTCCGCCACTCCCTCTTGTGAATTCGGCTGAGGCAGACTCTCTGTCGCCGCTTTTCTTCGATCAATTGGATTGGGAAGCGCTGACGCCGGAGCAGTTCAAGAAGGTCTTTTTCATCGCACGGGTGTATAATACGTCGAGCATTCCTAAATCGGCGCTCACGAATGCCGTTTATGACGAGAAGTATCCCCCCGCGACGCGTGTTGAGGCGCTCAAAGCACTTTGGGGATTCAATCCCGAGGCGGAAGTTGCACGGGAGTATATTCGTCTTGGCAGGGAAATTTGTGCGCAACATCAGATTTCCGACGTCTTCTTTGACGTAATGGAGGCGGGGATTTGCATCTCAGAAAACAAATTCCAAAGGGGCTTTGAGATGATAAAGCACGTGAGACAAGACCATGCGGACGATGCAGAAGCGTTACAATACATCGCGCATTTGGATCAATATATGCAGGGCAGGCAGCAGAGTTTGAACCTCTCGGAGATTGCCGCGCGGCAGTCGGCACTTCACGCCGCCGGGGAGCGTGGGGCGTCTGAATTGTGGCTACCGGGGGAAAACGCCGCGAAAAAGCAGGGAGAGAAATCCAAATTGTGGATTCCCGACTGATGCCGACAGACGAGGTGAATGATGTTTATTGCACTTGAAGGGGGAGATGGTGTGGGAAAAACGACCCAAATCCCCCTGATTAAAGAGTGGCTCGAAAAACAGGGGCGCGTCGTGAGGCTTTTTCGCGAGCCGGGGAGCACTCCTTTGGGGGAAAGAATTCGAGCCATCTTACTTAATTCGATGAATCTTGAAATCTGTCGAATGAGTGAGCTGCTCCTTTTTATGGCGGCGCGTGCGCAAATGGTACAAGAGTGCGTGCGCCCTGCTCTCGAGCGTGGAGACGTCGTAATTGCCGACAGATTTCTCCTCTCGAGCATTGTGTATCAAGGGTACGGGGGTGAGTTGGACGTGGAGCAGATTCGCGAGGTGGGGAAGATTGCGGTGGCGGGAGTTTTGCCCGACTGCACGATTATTCTCGATGTGCCGCTCGAAGTCTCCAAAGCCCGCAGAGGGAACTCTCCCGACCGAATGGAGGCGCTCCCTGATGGTTTTCACGAACGGGTTCGCGCTGGTTTTTTGACGGAAGCGCAATTGTCGCCCCAAAATCATTTTGTTATTAACGCAAATCAGGACATTTTCGCCGTACAAGAAAGTATCCAGAAAACTTTGGTCCCTTTTTTAAATATACCTAACTAGAATGGCACTCCCTACGTCTGACTCCGTTCCTTTTCTTGATTTATCACGACACGTTTCTCCTCTGCAGGAGGAAATCGAGGCGCGGCTTGCTCGTGTCGTTCGCTCTGGCTGCTTCGTTTTGGGACCAGAAATCGATCAATTCGAATCCACGTTAGCGCAATATTGCGGCACCGCGCACGCCATTGCCTGCGCGTCGGGGAGTGAAGCGCTTCTCATGGCGCTTATGGCACTTCGTCTTCAGCATGGTGACGAAGTTATCGTTCCGTCTTTCACGTTTTTCGCGACCGCCAGCGCCGTGTCGCGACTCGGCGGCACTCCGGTTTTTGCCGACATTGATCCTCTTTCGTGCAATATTTCCCCCGAGTCGGTGCGAGAACGCATCACGCCTCGCACTAAGGCGATTATCGTGGTCCACCTTTATGGTCGTGCCGCTCCGATGGAGGCGTTTCTCGAGCTTGCGCAGGAGTTTCATCTTCCGTTGATTGAGGACGCAGCGCAGGCGATCGGCGCGTCGGCGTTTCTTGCGGGGGGCGAAAAGCCCGTTGGTTCCATGGGAGAAATTGGCTGCTTTAGTTTCTACCCCACCAAGAATCTCGGCGCAATGGGAGACGGGGGCGCTCTCACGACGAACGACGACGAATTGGCGCGCTCTCTGCGACTTTTGCGTGGGCACGGCATGGCACCACGATATTATCACCAAATCATCGGAATAAACGGACGTCTCGACGCCTTCCAAGGCGCGGTGCTCAACGTCAAATTTCCTCATCTCGAAGTGTGGACCACGGAGAGAGAGAATATCGCGCGTCGGTATTTTGATCTATTCGCGCAGTATCGAAACCTTGAGGGAAAAATCTCCCTCTTTCCCCCTCAAACGGCGGGTCGGCACGTGTGGAACCAATTTTGCGTCCGGGTGCTTCAAGGTCGGCGCGACGCGTTGCGTTCCTTCCTCGCGGAGCGAAAAATAGGAACGGAAATTTATTACCCCCTCGGTCTGCACGAGCAGCAATGTTTTTCCTTTTTGGGTTATTTGCCAGACGCGCTCCCAATCACGCACAAATTTTCGAGGGAGATTCTTGCGCTGCCGATTTTCCCGGGTCTCTCACCAGAGGAGCAGCAGATTGTCGTGGAAAACATCGTGGCTTTTTTTGAGCAAGACGATTCAAACAAAACGAGAGGCGTTGCCGTATGAAACGCACGTTTTTAGGTTGGGAGACGCCCTGCATTCCCACGCTGGTGGATCATCTCCTTGCGCGATATCTCGCGGAGGGCGCGGAATACGTCGATTTTTCCAACTTCACGCTGATTTTCTCGTCGCGCTTTGCGAATCGTCTTTTTTTGAAGTGTCTCGCGGACAACGCCTATCGATTGGGGGTCACGATAGACCCTCCCCACGTTCGGATGCTGGGCGATTTCCCCGAGCTTCTCTACCCGCAAAAGCGCCCTTTCGCGTCGCCTCTCACGCAGCAAATCGTGTGGATGAAGGCGATTCAAAAGGTGCGTCGGCTCGATCAGAAACTTGTGCAACGGGTTTTCCCTATTCTCCCCGACGAGACGGATTTTCTCGGATGGATGGATCTTGGCAAGCAGCTTGCGGAAATTTATCAGGAACTCGCGAGAGAAGCGGTTGATTTCGAGCAAGTTTGGGTATTTTGTCAAGATTCGCAAAAATCCTCCCCCGCGATTCGAATCCCAGACGAGGAATTCTACCGGTGGAAAGGTCTTGCGAAAATCCAACAAGAGTATCATCGCTTCTTGGACGAAACGGGCGAGTGGGACCGCCAATCTGCCAGACTTTTCGCGTTGAAAAACTTCGATCTCACCCCGCTCCCTGCGGACTCGCGCGTCGCTCTCGTTGGGTGCGTCGATTTGAACAACATCCAACGCAAATTTCTCCGCCACATTGCCGCGCAAACGGAGGTTTTTATATTTGCTCCAGAGAGTTTTGCCGAACGTTTTGACGACGATGGCTGCCTTGCCGATCATGCTTGGAAGAGGTTGGAGCCGGCGCTCAACGACAAGCTGAAGTCGATCGCAACGCAGGTCGTCTCGGCAGAGGATGAAGCGCAGCTGGTGGCGTCGTGGGTTTTGGAGCGCGCTGCGCAACGTGCGCCCGAAGAAATCACGATCGGGACGGCAGACGAGTCCCTCGAGCCGACGCTCTTTCAAATCCTGCGTCTCGGCGGAATTCCCACAGGGCGCGCGTTGCAAAAAGAGCTTGGCAGCACGCAGACGTGGAAATTATTGTCGTGTTTTAACGATTGCATCGAAAGTGCGGAGATTCCCTCGAGTTTCGACAGACGAAATGTGGAGAAGATCGCGTTCACCCCGTCCTACGAAACTTTTGCGGCATTGGTGAGGCACCCCGATTTTGCCGATTATCTCAAAAATGCGTGCCAAATTGAGGGGAATTGGATTTCTGAGCTGGACGAATACTACAACCTTTATCTTCCAGAGAAGATGCCTGTGGTGGATCGGCTCGCCTTCAAAATGGAGAAGTCTTTCCCCGCACTTTTCGCGGTCGCGAGGGAAGTCTACGCTCTCATGGACGAAGCGTTGCAAGAGTTCAGCACGTTCGACACCCTCCTTTCGATCGTCATGCGTTTCCTCCGCAAGGTTTATTGTTGGAGACCTTTTTATCACTCCGACGACGAGCGCGAGAATATCGTGGTGCGAAGCTGCATCGACATCAATCGTGCTTTTGTGGAGTATCTCTCGCTGCCGCAGTCTTTGACGCACGACTTGCGACTTTCGCTCCCCGACGCGTTTCGTCTGGCGCTCAGCCGAATGCGAGAGAAAACCGTTTCGTTCGCGCCCTTGGGGGACTCCATCAACTTCGTGCGTTGGCTCGATTTGGTATTCGACACCGCGCCCTCCATCATTCTCGTCGGGTTGAATGAAGGGATCGTTCCCGAGTCGATCAACGAGCATATCTTTTTGCCGAACGAGCTGCGCCGCTTGCTCAAAGTGAAAACGAACGAGAATCGATTCCAACGCGACCTTTATTATTTGTCCCTTCTTCTTGCGCGCGGGTGCGACTTTAAGGTCGTTTTTGCTCGAATGTCGATTGAAGAGACGCCTTTGCTCCCAAGCCGACTTCTTCTGACGGACGAGTCGGACGCCCTAGCGAAGCAGGCGGAAGCGTATTTTGGCGACCCACCAGAGCAACCCACGCACCAGCCCTCCAATCCGCTTCACGCACCTTCGGGAGGAACTCCGGTTGAATTCCCTGAGGTATATACCATCCCGGTGCCGGCGTCCTCCATGCCTCCGCGCGAAACAATGTCGGTGTCGGAATTCGCGTCCTACCTTCAAAATCCGTATCTCTACTACCTCCAGCACGTCGAACGGCTTGCCCCTGCGGACGACGAGGCGAATGAGTTGGGACCTGCGCAATTTGGGACGCTGGCACACGCCGTTTTGGAGCGCTTCGGGCGGCACGAAATCGCGCGTTGGGGCGATCAATCCTCGCAAAAACTACCCGCTTTTCCTGCGGAATTCTCGACAGAAGCGTGGGACGAAGAGACGAAAATTCTCGAAGACCTGCTGCGCACGTATTTGGACGAGGAATTCGCGCGTCATTTCGACGCCGACACGCAGGCGGTTGTGTTTATTCAGAAGGAGCAACTGGCGGATCGAATGCGCTTTTTCGCTCGGCAGCAGGCGCGCAGAACGTGCGAGGGGTGGAGAATCGCGGCGGTCGAATTGAGTTTCAACGACGTCCTTCTTCGCTCGGAGGGGGGGCGCGGAGAGCCGATTGATTTTGGCGACAACCTCCCTATGTTCCTCCGTGGGAAAATCGACCGGATTGATTACCACCCCGAGAAAAAGGAGTGGGTCGTCTGGGACTATAAAACCTCCGAGAAGAAAATCCATCCAGAGGAGAAACACCACTCTAAAATGCTTCGCAAAATCAACGCTTTCACACCGGATTTGTGGGAGGATTTGCAACTGCCGCTCTATCGCCATTTGATCCTTTCGTCGCGGTATTCGTCGGACGAACGACTCGCGCCCGCAAGAGCGATTGATCCCGACCAGCTGCGTTTCGGCTTCATCTCGCTCCCCAAAAAAGACGACGTGGAGTTCCTCCTCGCGAGTTGGTCCCCCTCCCATTTCGCCTCCGCAAACGAGAAAGCAGAGGAAATCGCCAGAGCCGTTCGGAAAGGCGATTTCCCGTTCGTCCAGAAAAAATGCTTCTTCAGAACCGATTTCGACTGGATTATCAACGAATATTAGCGCGACCCAAAAAAACATCGTCCGTTGAGGAGCCTCCATCGTCTTTTTGGTTGCGACCAAAAGAATAGAGCAAATACGGCTCCTTCTCTTGCGACTGCGGGTTGAGACGATACACAAGCGTCTCTTTCCCCGTGAAAGGATCGTACCAATCCAGCCCATGTTCCGCCAAAATCGGCGTCGCTTCGTCGCGATTTTCGGGGTATCGCCCATTCTCAAGCCGATAGCGCTCCAACAGGATGGCGATATGCATCATTCGGTGGCGCGCATCCCCCCGCAGGTACCCTGAAGAAATCGCTTCGAGAGAATCCGTGAGCAAGTGGAACATCTCATAAGCCGCGATATTCGACCGCCCACGAATGGTGAGACTATAGAACAGTCGCAGCCCATCCTCCCCCAAAACTCGCAGCGTAGGCGGCTCTGGGAGCTTCCACTCCCGCAAAAAACAATCCCGTTCATAAGCGTTCGTGAACGCAGCCGTTTTTCGATACAACGGCAGCCAGATTTTACAAAAATTCTGTCGAACAATATTGGGGTCGGCAACGCAGCAAAGCGATTGGACGGGGTCCATGAATTCGTCCGTCGAAACGAGAGTCCCGTGGTTCCGCAGCAATTCCTGAACCGAGTCGAACGTTATCAAATTCTCGCTCGCCATCGTTTCCGCAAACGTCCGTCGCGGCGGGAGTGAATCCATCTCGTTTTCCAACGACTGGAGTTGCTCAGCAGTGAGGTTTCCGAAAATGAGGACTTTCCGCAAAGTCTCGTGTGCCATCCCCTCCAAAGCAATTCCCACCAGCCCACCAACCCATCCCGGTCCTCTTCCGACGTGAATCCCCAGTCGATACATCGTCAAAACGTCCTGAATCGCCTTCTCCGGCTCGTTTTCGGCAAGGGCACGCGCGGCACGATAAGAGAAAAGCTGCGACAAATGCCGGTGCATGAAAAGAACGTCCAAATTTATGTTCAAAAGCGGCGCGTCGCGTGGAATCCAATAGGGAGCGTAATGGGGCAATTTCATCGCCTCCGCCACGGTGTCGAGAAACGCGCCATGCTTCGCCAGCCACGCCGCCGCCAGAGGAGAATCCTCCGCCCGCCACGGTTGGGTGTGCGAATCGACGTATAAGAACAACACCGTGTCGATGTAGCTATCGCTCTCTTTTTCTTCTTCCGAAACTTGCTCCGGATAGTAAAGCGCAAACTCCTCCAGATCGATTTTCAACGAGGAAACGTCAGGAATCTCCCTTTCCGAACCATCTTCTTCCTGAATTTTTCGCGTAGGAAGTTGTTTGCGCAAATACGCCTCATCGAACGGCTCAAAGTCCGCAAAACGGGGCGTCAAATTCGGATCCAGACGAAGGACTTCGCACACTTTTTGCCATTCCTCCGGCGTAATGCTGAAGTAGGAATCGAACCCGGTATACACCTTTTGCCCCAACGCCTCGCAAATCATACGAAAACCATTCTCTTCGGGATGGTCGCACGCGTCCCGGTACGTCGCCATGAACGCCGCATAATAATCGACCTCCCCATTCGATTTCCTCGGCTGCGTGATGAAGTGCGTCTCCTCGCTCACCTCGCACCACGGGGTAGGCACCTGCAAAAACCAGAACACCCACAGAATCCCCGCCACGATTGGAAGCAACCACGAAAAACGGGGCGCCAAATTCTCGTCGAATCGATTTTCCCCCGCCGATCCTCGCCACAACAACGCAAAAAGCAGCCCCAGACTCCCCACTCCCGGCAGCAGGTGCGTCAAACTCCACCAGCCGGAGAGTCCCACATCGTGCAGCCGCCGGATTTGCGCACTCCAGAGCGCCGGGAAAAAGAAAATACCCACTCCCACGCACCCCAAAACTCCTCCATATAGTCCGCCGAAACTTTCTCCCACGAACCAAATTCCGACCTCCAGAAGTAGCGCCAGCAGGACAAGCCCCCAGAATTCCCCCCGATCGCTTCTGCCTTGGCAACATCGATATTTGTCCCAGAGACAGGTTTTTAGCATTCTTCCAATCGTCCGCATAATCTCCTCCGCATTCTCAAGAATCGTCTTTCACGCCATTTCGCGCAGAGGTTTTTCGCCTCCTGAGTCCATTGTATATAGAGGGCTTTGTGTCGTCAAGTGGGGGTGACATGAGAGATGGGGAAACGGGGAAACGAGACGAGAAACAAGGTTCGTCCGCCAAAAAAAGTCCCCGTTGGGGCGTCTTCCATCGCGAGAGCCCCAACGAGACGCCATTATCGACGTTTCGAGGCTTGGCGCTCGGCAATGAGAAGCGCCATCTCCATCGATTGCTCATAATTGAGGCGCGGGTCCACGTCCGTTTGATAGTCGCGATAGAGATCGTCTGCCGTGAGACCTCTGGCGCCGCCAATGCACTCCGTGACGTTTTCGCCCGTGAGTTCAAAATGGATGCCGCCTAAGTGCGTGCCGGCGCGATCCAATATGCTGAAGGATTGGAGCAGTTCGCTCAAAATGTCGTCAAAGGATCGCGTCTTCAAACCACACGTCGTTGTCTGCGTGTTCCCATGCATCGGGTCGCACACCCATAGAACGTTACGCTTCTCGCGTTGTATGATTTCGACAAGCGGCGGCAGCTTCGACGCCACGTTGTTCGCGCCAAAACGATGAATCAAACACAAGCGACCTTTCTCGTTGCGCGGGTTGAGCACCTTGGTCAAATCGAGAAGCTCCTCAGGCTGCATCGTCGGACCGACTTTCATGCCGATTGGGTTTGCAACGCCGCGAAAGAACTCGACGTGCGCTCCATCAATCTGGCGCGTTCGGTCGCCAATCCATGGGAAGTGCGTCGTCAAATCGTACCAATGCTTTCGGCGAGGCACCTGCCGCGTTTGAGTGATTTCATACGGCAGATGAAGCCCCTCGTGGCTGCAATAGAAAGTCGTCTCGGCGAGCTGGTCCATCTTGCCCGCAATCACTTCCATGAAGTGGATAGAAGAGTCGATTGATTGGAAAATCTTTCGATACTCTCGCGAGCGCTCCGTGAGATTGACGAAGCCCAACTCCCAATACTCTGGATGGTGCATGTCCGCCAAGCCGCCCGATATGAGCGATCGAATGAAGTTGAGCGTAATTGCTGCGTGCCCATACCCCTTACGGAGATTTTCGGGGTCGGGAGTGCGCGCCTCAGGAGTGAACTCTGGACGATTGATGAGCGGACCTCGATAACTCGGCAGCGTGATTCCATTGCGCGTCTCGGTCGCCTGACTCCGGGGTTTCGCATACTGTCCGGCAATTCGCCCAATCCGAATGACACGCTTGTGGCTCCCATAAATCAAAATGTAGCTCATAAGGAGCAGAATCTTCAATTTGCTCGTGATGGTGTTCGGCGAGCAGGCGTCGAATGTTTCTGAGCAGTCGCCGCCTTGGAGGACGAAATAGTGTCCATCTTCCGCGCCAGCCAACTCTGTGCGAAGGCGCTCCACCTCACCACTCGTGACGAGCGGAGGAAGGTGCGACACGGCAGAAACTGCCGACTCAAACGCCTCTTGATCGGGATAATCAACCCACTGCTTGATCGGCTTGCTTTTCCACGAATACGGCGTCCAATCTCGAAGTGTCATAATAACTCCTCACAATTCAATTCTTGTAGCTTTTTGGTGATTTTACGAAGGGACTCCTCGCAATTTTTGTCAAAGACGAGTATCACATCGTCGGCGACGACAACTCCCAACCCCTCTGTGGCGCAGCAAACGACGCGCTTTTTCGTGTCGGACGAGCGGACGAGACAATCTCGGGACTCGACGAAAATCGGCTCCATCGCGCCATTTGCTCCCGTTGCCTCGACGGACGAAGCGATGCAATTCCCCGAGTCGTCGTGGGGAAAGAATTGCTCCAAGGCTCTCCAGGAACCAACGTCGTCCCACTCGAACGCCGCGCCGAGTACCGCGACATGGTTCTGCTTGGAGGCAGGCTCCAAAACGGCGTAATCTATCGAAATGTTGGGAATCCGGGCGAATTCACTCCGCAGCGTGTCGGAGAAATCCTCGCGCCCCAACGCCTGTTGAATACGCTCGACCGGGGCGAAAATATCCGGCGCATACTCCCTCAAATAGTCCAAAATCGTGCGCGCCTTCCAGACGAAAATGCCCGCATTCCAAAAAAACGCACCGGTGGAGATGAACTCCTCAGCCGTTTGACGACTCGGTTTTTCACGAAATCTTTTCACCTCAAACACGCACGGGTCGTCTGGAGAATTGAGGAGTGCGGCGCGTTCGATATACCCAAACGTTTCGACGGGTCCACGCGGCGGGATTCCGAGCGTGAGGAGTTTTTCCGGGTGGCGATCAATCCACTGCGCCGCATATTTCATCGTCTCCGCAAAAAGATTCTGAGGGGAAATGAGATGATCCGCAGGCAACACCGCCATGATCGCGTCGGGGTCCTTCTCGAGGCACATAATCGCGGCAAGCGCAATGCAGGCGGAAGTGTTTCTCGCGCACGGCTCCTCAATAAACGCCGCGTCGGGGAGCTGCTCTTCAATCTTCTTCCGCAGGTGGGAACCCGCCACGACATGAATGCTTCCGTCGCACACCAAACGCATTCGATCCGAGGTCTGCTGAAGAAAGGACCTTTCGCCAAACAGGGTTATCAATTGTTTCGGGCGAAGTTTTCTACTCTCCGGCCAAAGTCGCACTCCCGACCCACCGGCCATAATTACTGCATGAAGCATAAAGACGCTTTCTATACTCGTTCTCCTTTAAAATTCCCGTTTTATGCGACGCTTTGCGAGCCGTGGTGCGTAGCTCCAACGGCGGACGGCACCGGAAATTTCGACGCGAAGTATTATAAACTCTACTCATTGTTTTTTATATACTCATCCTCCTTTAAAATTCCCGTTCTGCGCGACGTTTTGCGAGCCGTGGTTCGGGGGATATCGTGAAAACCGAAATTTTAAAGCAGGATGAATACACCCTCGCAACAGCGAGAGTGACTGCGTATTATACCAAAAAGAGTCCGCCTTGTCAATACGAATGCGATAAAAAACAACGGAAGAGGCGGCGCGGCGCATTATGTAACACTTCTCGTTCGAGTTTTCGCTTCTGTCTGCCGTTGGAGCTTGCGCACCACGGCTCGCGGAACGTCGCGCAAAACGGGAATTTTAAAGGACGATCAGTGTAAAGTACAATGAGTATAAAGAAGGATTGGGCATAAAAAAGAGAAAAGTGCTCTGGACAAAAACGAAAAAATTGCTATAATCATCAAAGTTGTGTTCTCGTCCGCTCGTTGGAGCCTACGCACTGTGGCTTCTGGAACTCCGTGAAAAGTACGACGAGCAGAGTACGAAGAGTATAACGCGAAATATTGTGAAAAGAACAGTGTGCCACTGATTGTGGAGGAAAAAACCCCAAAATGCCAGAGCGAGAAACCGTGCATATTCCCGTGTTGCTTGAGGAGGTACTCAAGGCGCTTGATCCTCAGCCGGGGCAGATTATCGTCGACGGAACGCTGGGCGGCGGCGGACACACACGCGCGTTGGCTCAGCGTGTCGGAGAGAAGGGATTGATCATCGCGCTCGATCGTGACCCGCTCGCAATAGAGCGCGCGGAGGTTGCGCTGCGTGGCTGTCCAGTCATTCTCGCTCAGAGTAATTTTTCCGAAGTTCAGGAAGTTTTGGAAGAGGCTGGCGTCGGGAAAGTCGACGGTATCCTCCTCGATTTGGGACTTTCGAGCGACCAACTCCTTGACGATAGTCGGGGATTTAGTTTTCGCGCCGACGGTCCGCTGGACTTGCGATTCAATACGGACGAAGGGAAGCCCGCTTCCTATCTCGTCAACACGATGAGGGAGGAAAACCTCGCGAACCTCATCTTCGAGTATGGCGAGGAGAGATACAGTCGCCGCATTGCGCGCAAAATTGTGGAGGTTCGGAAGGAGAAGCCAATTCGTACGGCAACAGAGTTGGCGGATTTGGTTCGACGCTGCGTTCCGCGCTCGCCTAAGGAGACGATTGACCGTGCCACGCGGACTTTTCAGGCTTTGCGCATTGCGGTGAATCGGGAATTAGATTCTCTCGACAAGGTTTTGCGGGAAATCCCATTTTGCCTCCGTGCTGGAGGTCGTGCAGCCGTCATAAGTTTCCATTCGTTGGAAGATCGTCGCGTAAAAGACGCATTTCGTGATAATTCCGCCTATCGTCCTATCAACAAAAAGCCGATACTGGCAGATGAGGCAGAGTGTCGTCAGAATCCAAGGTCTCGAAGCGCGAAGTTGCGCGTGGCAGAAATTGTGAAATAAGGGGAGGTTTTCGTGGGTAAGAAAAACAAAAGAAATCGCTACGATAGCATGTTTGAGGACAGCTACGACAATTATGGCGAAAACGACGATCAATACGAATTTGGCAGTTCCTCGTCGCCAGATTCTCCTGCTGCGGGTGCCTCGGAAGAAAAGGAGCGCGGGAAGAGCAGCGCAAAAGAAGAACGCGATGCGTGGTCCGATCTGTACCAAAGTTTAGACGCTTCAGAGGAAACGCAGGGAAAAAGCGCGAACCGAGGGACAGGAAAAAGTGCGGAGGATGCCGCGAAAAATGCGGCGGACGGACAGACTCCCCAAGAAGAATCTCTTCAGGAGGAAACCATTCTCGAAGAGGGAGAGGCTCCTGTCGAAGAATTGGGTCCCGAGATTCCTCCAAAACCGTCAGTCTTCGCCTCGTGGGGAGGAAAAGCTGTTTCTTTCGGGAAAAAAGCGGTCTCTTTCGGGAAAAAAACGGCAGGGGCGTCGCGTACTGGACTTGGTGTCGCAAAGAAAGGCGCTATTTGGACTTGGGATAAGTCGAAAGTCGTGGGAGTGAAAACGAAAGACCTTTGCTTCTCAACGAAAAAACGCACGATTATTTCGCTCTCAAGCCTCGCCGCCCTCCTTTTGGTTGTCGTCTTGTCGTTCCTCTGTTTGGGCGCGACGAGTGGAAAACAGGTTGCAAAGTCGGACGCGCCTGAGGTTGGAGGAGACGGTCAGACCTCTGGTGCAAACTCAAGCGCGGAGGTTCAGCCTTCGGCAGGCGCAACCCCTGCTTCGTCCCCTTCACGGAACGTCTCGGACACCCCCGCTGCCGGATATCCCGTTGCCGAAACTCCCGCAGCTGCCCCCCAGAAAGCAGAATCTTTGCCAGGCGAGGATTCCCTGCCGGGTCTTCTCTCGGAAAATCCTCCCGCTGCGGCGGATATCCCTGCCGAGACAGGCGCTTCCGCGAGCGGTTCCGTCTTGAGCGCGGAAGGATTGGGAGAGACCGCCATCTCAAACGGGCTTGGTAACTCCGAAGTGGATGCCCCATTGGGCGGCTTAAGTTTCCCCTCAGACCTAACCTCAGAGGAAGGCGCAGCAACCCCACCTGGCACCTTGGGTGGCGAGGCGACCCTTTTGGAAGAAGATGGTGCGTCGCAGATCGACTTGGGCTTGAACGATTCCTCGCTCCCGACGGATGTAACATCGCCTGAAAGTCCCGGTTTGCCAACGGATTTGCCCGCCGATCTGGGAAGTGCGGACAATGTAACCCCATTGGACGATCTTGCGCCGATGAGTGTCGACTCGACCACACCTTCGCGTGATACCTTGGAATACAGCGTCAACAACTCGCCCGGCATGAACACGGACGATATTATTGTTCCAGAAAACGAGCATTCCTTAATCCCGCTTGAGGGCACGCTCGCAGTGGACGAACCAGAAACACCGCCCGCCACTACAAACGAACTTCCAACAGAGCCGAGCTTCGGTGCCTCCAATGGTTCTGAAGCGAGTCTCGAAAACAGTTTCTCGCCTGCGGACTCGGCGGCTTTGCCCAGCCTTGGAGATGAGGATGTTTCCATCCCGGGATTTGTCATGGAGGATGCCTCCGCAGAGTCCCCCACAGATGCCGCTCCTAGTCTCTCGCTTGATAATTCCCCGCTTGATGCTGCTTCCGCGCCTTCACTCCCGCCCGTGGAAACGGATATGAACAACTCCGTGGCAAGCGGAACTCCGCTTTCAGTGGAAGTGGGAGGTTTGGGCGGACTTGGGGCTTTGGAAAGCACCCCAATTGCCGATTCTTCCCTGTCTGCGCGAAACGAGGCAAGCAGCGAAACGGGGGATGCGCGCGCAAAAGACAGAGGCGGCGAAAGACTTAGCAATGATACCGTTTACGCTGTTACACAGGGGGATACTTTTTGGAAAATTTCCGAAAAAATGTATGGGACGGGTGGTTATCATAAAGCTCTCGCACAGTATAATAGTAATATAGTAAATAATCCAAATATTTTGCCTGAGGGGACAAGATTGCAAATCCCGAAGGCAGAAATTTTGATGAGTTACTATCCTGCGCTCTGTCCGAACTACCCGAAAGAGGGTAGAGTGCCTTCGTTAGAGCAGGCAGGCAGGAGTGCTCCGCGGACGTATTACGTCATTCGTGAGGGAGACACGCTTACGGACATTGCACGAAAGCAACTCGGCAATGCGTCGCTTTGGCCCAAAATTTATCGTCTGAATCAGGATAAATTGCAAGAGCGTTTTGAGCTTGTCCCCGGGACGCAAATAGAGCTTCCCCCTGCAGAGGATTCCATGGCGATGCAGCCAGATTTGTGGAAGTGACGAAGCGGCGGGGGCGACTCGATTTGTCGATTTGTCCGCCATAGCACCGCCATGCGTCAGGGCTGTATGCCGCGACACGTGGGTCGTGAAAACGAATTTTACATACTTCTCGTATGAATTTCCGGTTTTGTCCGTCGTCGGAGCGATGTACCACGGCTCCCGGAATTTCGTGAAAACGAAAATTTCAAAAACGATGAGTATAAGTGTGACGAGTTCGAAGAAAGTTTTTTATGGACTATACATTTTATTATAAGAAGTGGTTGGGAATTGATACCAAGCCGGGTATCATCCCCAACTACTACACGTTGTTTGGCTTGAATTACCTTGAGCACGATTCGAAGGTGATTCGCGAGGCGTTAAACCGGCGCTTTGAGGAGTTCCGGAAGGTCGATCTCACGGAAGACGTGGACGCTTATCGAGACATCCTCCAAGTGATGGTGGAGGGGCGCGTTACTCTTCTGCACGAGGACCTTAAGCACGAATATGACATGAACTGCCCTGTGGATGGCAAAAAAGCGTGGCAGGTATACACGAAACCTTCCTTCGCAACGCGCGTGAGGCAATTTGCCCTCATTGCGGCTTCGTTTGCTGGCGGTTTGGTCATCATGACGCTCATGGCGTTCTCCGTTGAGAGAAATCCAGACGGAAGTATTGCGTATCGTTCGGAATTGCGCGTTGAGAAGGTGTCTCCGTTCGTGCGTTTGCCGAGCGAGATGGTCGAGGTGCCTCGTCCCGCAAAATCTCGTGGGGCAAGAGGGCTGCGTAAAAATACAGAACCCTCCTCTCCGTTCGTTCCCAGTGGAATTGAGGATTCATTGGAGGGCGATAGCCACTTGTTGGACGAAATGCAGGCGGACGATTCATCAGGTGTGCCCTCCTTGGAGGTTGAGCTGGTCGACTTGGAAACAACGACAGGCGTAGACTCTTTAGAGTCTGATGTTTTGGATGTTGCAGCACTCGAAGACGACACACACGAATCAAACGACGATATGGAGTCTCAGGAGTCCGTCACCTCGGCGGACCAAACCTCAAACGTTCAAGCCCTCAGCACTCCGCCACAAATGCGCGAAGTCCCGAAGGGGGGAAAAATGCGTGGTGGACTCCAGCGAGTGCTGACTGCCAAAAATGCTGCGGCTCCCGGTCCGTCGCAAGAGACGCCGCCGCAAAATGGTGTGGAGGGTGGTCTTGAGGGTGGTCTTGAGGGTGATTCCTCTGATGTTGAGAGCCTCGCGATGGACTACCGAGAAGGGCAAAACTCCGACGTCGCCTCCTTGTCAGCGCAAGACGAGAGTATTTCATCTTCCTCGCGTGACGGTGCCAATACGGAAGAATCGGTCCAAGACGGATACCAAGCATTGTCGCTGGAGTTGCTGTTGGAGAAGGGCATGAATCCGGAAACGGAGGAACGCTCCCGCTACGCGATCTTTATGTTGGCTCTGGATCGTGCCATTGAGAGCAAAGTTTTTTCAAGCGTAACGAAAGTGCTTGAGACGGTGGAGAGTTACTACGACATTTCAGCAACCTCGCTCAAATATGACTCCTATTTGAAATTAGGGAACTCATATCTGGGGGCGGCGGAGTTGGAAAATTCGTATGGACTGCCGGAGTTTCTCCTTCAGACGTTCCATTTGGGGCGCCATTTCGAGAAGAATCAGCAGTATACCGAAGCGTACAATCTCTTGGACATGGCGTGTCGCTTGGGGAGAAAGATTCGGTTGGTTTCGCAGCAACAGCAACTGTTCGACAAATTTTACGATCGTCTTTCAAAACTCAAGGAACAATTTGAGGACGTTGAAAAATGGGCGGCGGCGGTAGAAAAACACCCAAACGACGCACAAGCGAACACGATATACGTTATTTGTCGATGCTTTGTTGATAAAAAGTTTGGAAACGATCTGTTGCCAAATTTGGAGCGATGCGGGAATCCTCTCTTGAGCAGACCTGCCAAGATGCAGATGCAGCTGGAAAAGGAGAACGCGCTTGAGGATTCTCAGCGTGTGTGCGCTCTCGCCGACCTCTGGTGGGAGGCGGGGCAGAGCGATATGGTGCATGGAATATTGCGTCCATATCTTACCCAGCGTGCGTTAGAGCTATACGACACGGTCGATTCCAAGCAATTGTTGGAGGATGATCTTGTTCGCATTAGCGAGCGACGCGACTCGCATAAAAAATAGCGCCCCCCCCCTTGCAATTAGATGAAAAAGTGGTAAAATCACCGTGTCATTGTTGAGGGTGTTCCCTTGACGCGACAGCCGGAGTGGCGGAATGGCAGACGCGATGGATTCAAAATCCATTGTCCTCCCGGACATGTGGGTTCGACTCCCACCTCCGGTATTTTTTATGGCTCTATTGCCTCCAGAAGGCAATGGGAGATATTCGAGAGGTCAAGTGTAGTTTTGCATTCGACCTCTTTTCATTATCTGGCAGCTAAGATTTTCGCCACGGTCCAGACGGTATCTTTATTCCAATTAATGCTTGAGGAAATCGCGTCGTTAAGCGGACTGGAGCGTAGCCAGTGAGGCTATGTAACGAGATTGCTCCTGTGTCCGCTCTGCAACGAATGTTTATTCTGCTTTGTGCGACTTCGTATATCGCTTTTTCCGCGCGCAATACAACCCAAACGCGCCCAAGACGAGGAGCGCCCACGTCGCTGGCTCTGGCACAGCGTTGGCGTCGACGGAGGCGTAGAGCGAGTTCCCGGCAACGCGGAAATTCCACAAGTAACTCGTGCTGGGCGACGCTAAAAACTCCCAATCCACTGTCGGCAACGCGTCCGTAGAGTTCAAAAGTTCGTACTCAAGCCCGCCTGTCAGGAGAAAATCATCGAGCACGTCAATTTCCAAAACCGAGTTGTCCGTAAAGGAAATGGAGTTGACGGAGAGCAAATCCATCCCGGTTGAGTCGACTTCGATCTTCAAAATCGCGTCCGCAAAGGTTGCCGTCCCGCCGAGGGTCGTTGTTCCAACCGCATTATTCTCCCCGGGCGAGAAAACCGCAAGGGCTGCCGCACCGTCGCGAGTGTCGGCAGTCAAGTTTCCTGTGAGAGCCCCCGACACGTTCAGCCGTCCTTCGGAGAGCGTCGTGCCGCCAGTGTAGTCTTTCGTGCCCGTAAGCGTGAGTGCACCTGTGCCGACTTTGTTAATCGCAACGGTTCCGTTATTGTATCCGTCTGTGATCGTTCCAGAAAAGACGGAGTCTTCGAGATTCTTCCCACCGATTTCAAACGTGAGCGCAGCACTCGTGTCCCCCCGCAAGGTACCAGTTCCCGTTAGGGCACCCAATTGGATGGTGTATGAGTCATTAGCGACACACCCTGCCAGCGTGCCCGTGACGTTCCACGTCGCATTGGCGCTCCCCGCGACGGCGGTGCAGAAGTAGGTATTCGTCCCGTCAGCGTTCCATGTTCCGGTAAAGCCAGAGTTGTCGCCGTGGAGCATGACGGTCATACCACTAGTACGAGTAATCGTTCCATTCCCGGAAATCTTGCCATAGAGTATGATATTTCCGATGTCGCCCGTGATGATCGTGGAAGTGGTACCGTCGGCGGCAATGATGTCGTTTTGAAGAGTCCTCTGCGCATCGACGGCGAGCGTTCCTCCTGCCAGCGTGATAGTTCCCGTACCGAAGGCGGCGTTGTTGGTGGCGAAGACCGTGCCGCTCGTGAGCGTCGTGCCGCCAGTGTACGTGTTCGCGGCGGTGATTGTGGTCGTCGTGCCCCAGGCATTCAGATTGAGCGACCCCGTACCGCTGATGATGCCGTTTAGGGTCGTGTTATTTCCAGTATTCCGTGTGTTGTCCGTGGGGCGGATCATTAACTGGTATGTGCCGAGGTCAATCGTGGAATTGACGGTTCCCGCCCCTCCGTACGAGCCAATGACGGCGTTGCCCGCCAGCGTGATTGTCCCGTTAATCGTGCCGCCTTGCAAACGAATCGCACCGAGGTTTCCCGAACCTTCGGAAGTGCCATCGCCAGAAATCGTCATGTTGGCGGTGACGGTACCGGTATTGTACAACTGACCATCGTTCTGGACGGTGATGTTTCTCGTGAACGTGTCGGTCGTGCCAATGTGCGTATTCGCTGACACGAGGAAACGCGCGGCATCAACGAGGATGGCTCCCTCGAAACCCGTCAAATTGGAGGTTCTAAAATCAAAGTGGGAGCTGGAGGTTTTATCTCCACTGATCTTGAGCGTTCCCGTCCCCGTGACATTCCCGGCAACAAGAGCGGGCGTGAGACTCGTAGTGCTGTACAACTCCAGCGTCCCGTCCTTAGCAATCGCGAACGTCTTCGTTGCGATGCCCGTGAGCGCGTTTCCTTGCAAGCGTACGGTTCCCTGCGAGACCGTCGTGCCACCGGTGTACGTGTTCGCGGCAGTGAGCGTGAGCGTCCCAGCGCCGGTTTTCGTCAGTCCACCGTCGCCATCGGAGCCAGTGAGGACTTTATCTATCGTGACGTCGAAACCATTCGTGTCAACCTTCGCGCCTCCTGCGAGGACGTTGAACGTCATTCCTGCGTTGAAGAAGTCGGTATTGTTTGTCGCAACCGCTTTGATCGTTCCGCCGTTGAGATTGAATGCACTAGCCGCGTTGGGAGAATTGTTTTTCATCCCATAAAGCGACAGCGTGCCGCCGTTAAGATTCACAGTGGAAGTATGCGCGCCGAACCAGAGCACACCGCAAGCCGGGTCGCCGCCCGTGGTGTAATTTCCCGCGCGTCCGAGATTCAATGCCCCGCCGTTTATCGTGAGGGTGGCGTTAGACCCGTCGCTATTTGCTCCGAAGAGAATTCGACCTTCAACATTCATCTCCCCACCGTTGATCGTGAGAGTGCCGGTTCCAGCATTGCTGCCAAGACGGATACTGCCCTTCTCGCCTCCCGTGGGGTGTCTAATCGTGACCGTTCCAGATGTTAGCGTCATGCTACCATTCGCGCCACTGCCATCTCCAATGCGAGCCGAATAATTGTACCCGTCGGCGTCAATCGTGGCGGTGCCATCAGTGCCCATGTCGAAAACGATGCTCCCATTCTGGACATAAAACCGGGACGCAAAATCGCCTTTCACGTTCAGCGTGCCGCCCGAGATGGTCGTGCTGCCCGTATAGGTGCTGTCGCCCTCAATGGTGAACGCACGATCGCCCGTTTTCGTCAGCGTTCCTGTGCCAGAAATCACGTAGCCGGGTCCGATGGAATAGTCGCCGTCGGTCGTACTGATCGTGAGGTCGTTGTTCGTGGTGCTGACGTTTTCTGTGATGTTTTGGTTGGTGTATGTCGTCTGCGCGAAAAGCGGCGACGCGACCACGAGCAACACGCTAAACACGACACAAAAATTTCTTTTGAAATTCATGATATGTTTCCTTATAGTTTGGATGTGAAGGAGAAGACCGAACGTTTCGACCTTTCCACCTCGCTTTCATGATTAGTTTTAGGTTTGCCTCACAATACCGATCTGTTTTTTCCGCGCGAAATACAACCCGAACGCGCCCAAAATTAAGAGCGCCCACGTCGCTGGCTCTGGCACCGAGTTGGAACCGAACGAGGCGTACAGTATTGTCCCGGCTTCATTCGTGTAGAAGTTCCAGAGAGCGTTCGTCTCAAGCGACGCCAAAGTCTCCCAGACCACATTCGGTAAGATTTCCGTCGACTCCAAAATGGCGTATTCAAGACTGCCGCTTAAAAGGAAACCCTCCAAAGGGACGATCTCCAAAACCGACTCGGTCGAAAATAGGAACTCATCAGCAATGAGGCGGTCGGCACCGGTTGTATCGACTTCGATTCTCAACACTGCGTCCGCAAAATTCGCGACCCCTCCGATCGTGGCGGTTCCGACAGCATTGTCCAACCCGGGCGAGAAGACCGCGAGCGACGCTGCCCCGTCGATCGTGTCCGCCAACAAGTCACCGCTGAGATCTCCCGACACGTTCAGGCGCCCACCCTGAAGTTCCGTCCCACCAGTGTGGTACGAACTCGCGGCGGCGATGGTGAGCGTGCCGTCGCCGACTTTCGTTATTTTCACATTATTGCGGTTGGTAGCGGTGTCATCAGTGCCCGCGATGCCGATGTTTCCCTCCAGCGTCCCAGCTCCGATTTGGAAGTCGGAAACCGAGCTTGCGTTCGTATTGCCGCCTTTGCGCAAAGTGGCGCGCTGACTGAGATTAAGCGTTCCCAACTTGACGACACCGGTATACTCCATGGCAAGGGTGCCGTTCGTGAAGTTCCACGTGGATTTTGACGCGTCGAAATTCACCTCCGTGCTCGCCGAGCCGATAAATATGGAGCCAGAGCTGTTCGATACCATGCCAGTAAAATCCGCCATGGAGGAACCGTTCTCGAAATAGAGGTTGTATCCACCAGAAGCACTTGTTCTTTCGATAGTTCCGCTTCCTGTGAACGTGTTAAAGAGTTTCGTGACGTCCACCCCTGGACCCCCGAACGTAATCTTCGCGTCTTTTTCAAGAGTCACGGTTCCTGTGCCCGCATTTGAGCCTCGGTTGAATTGAAGCGTTGCGCCATCAGCAACCGTAAGGGTGCCCGAGAAATCTCCCTTCCCCGTTACGACCAGCTTGGTATTGTCGGCAATCGCGAACGCACCTGCGCCATTTAAGGAACCGACGGAGTTTTCACCCGTTTTGGAGAGCGAAACGGTCGCGCCAGTGTCGACAGTAAGAGCGCCCAACACCGCCGCATTGTCGCCAGAGAGCGTTGTCGTGATGTTGCCGCCCACACGAAGCCCGCCCGTGGTGCTCGAAATCGCGCCAGTGAAGGTTGGATTGCCAATGCTATACGGCGTTTTCGTCTCATCCACACACCGCCCGAGATAGAGCGTGTACGCCCCAAGGTCAAACGGGGTCACATACGTCACACCGTTGATGCTCACCGACGCGTCGCCGACCAGTTCAACGACATTGAAGGAATCGAAAGTCTGATCGTCTTCAACTCGAATTGCTCCGAAATATTTGTTGTTGTCGTTATAACCATCCCCCGCGATTTGCAGCGTCTTATCCTCGAAAGTGGAGCCGCCCTGACGATAGAACTGCCCACCGTTTTGGACGCGGACGGCACTCGCATTGATGATATCGGTGTTGTTGTTTTTCGTCACAAATCGGATGCCGTCCATTGCGATTGTTCCGGTGTAATCTTCCAAAACAGAACCGAAATCTTGAAATGTTACGTTGTCCCCCTTGAGCGTGAGCGTGCCCACGTTGGTAATCGCTCCAGTAACGTATCCAGATAAATCCAGCCCCGTAATCCCGGCCAAAATCAGATTGCCGTTCTCGGTAACGTTGACATCCCCCGCCACGGTGCTTCCCTTCAAAATCTCAAGCGCGCCCCCCGAGACGGTCGTGCCGCCAGCGTAGGTGTTCGTACCAGTGAGTGTGAGTGTGCCCAGACCGGTTTTGGTCAAAGCGCCAGCGCCAGTGAGTCCCGCCATTTGAGCCGTGATATTTTCGTTCACGTCCACAACAGCATCTTTACTAAAAACGACCGTCCGCGAGGTCATATCGGCATTTCCCGAGACGTTCAGCGATCCGCCATTGAGCGTGAGTGCGCTGGAGTCTGCGCCGAGGCTATTGTTGGAGGAGATGCTCAAAATGCCCCCGAGAACCTCCGTCCCGCCAGTGTAATATGTATTGGTGCTGGAAATGGTGAGCGTGCCGTCGCCAACTTTCGTTATTTTCAAGTTGTTATTGTTGGCATTGCCACTTACGCCGATGTTTCCCGCCAGCGTTCCGGCTCCAATTTGGAAGTCGGAAACAGAGTTTGCGTTCACGCTACCAGCTTTGCGCAAGGTGGCACCCGAACTGAGACTGAGCGTTCCCAACTTGACGACGCCAGTGTACTCCATGGCGAGGGTGCCGCCCGTGATATTCCACGTGGACTGCGAGGCATCGAAGTTAACAGCACTGGTCGTACCCTGGGAGCCGAAATACGTACTGCCATTCGCGCTTGTCACCGTGCCAGTAAAACCCGCCATGGAGGAATCGTTGCCAAAATAGACGTGGTTTGCCGTGGTGGCTTCTCTAATGATACTCCCACTCCCCGTGAATACATTGTTAAGTATGGTATGCGGCTCATCCCGACCAGGTCCAAACGAGAGAGTCGCGCCATCAGCGATATTTATAGCGCCCGTACCAGCAGTCGCAGCTTGACCCAACACAAGCGTCCCCTCCGAGATAACCGTCCCGCCGGAGTAGGTGTTCACGCTGTTGATGGTGAATGTTCCTGTACCCGTCTTGGTCACCATACCAGTACCGGAAATCACTATGCCAGAAGCGATGGAATTCGCGCCGTCCTGCGAAACGGAAATCGTGACATCGTTGTTCGTAGTATCAACGGCTTCTACAATGTCTTGATCAGTGTACGTCGTCTGCGCGAAAAGCGGCGCTGCGACGAAGATCAGCACGCTGAACGCGACACAAAAGTTTCTTTTGAAATTCATGATATCTTTCCTTAAAATTCGGATGTGAAGGAGATGGCGGAAGGTTTCGACCTTGCCGCCTCCTTTTATACTCGTTCTCCTATAAAATTCCCGTTTTATGCGACGCTTTGCGAGCCGTGGTGCGTAGCTCCAACGGCGGACAGCACCGGAAATTTCAACGAGAAGTATTATAAGCTCCTTTTTTCAGCATCCTCTCACAGTACGGATATGTTTTTTCCGCGCGAAGTACAACCCAAACGCGCCCAAGACGAGGAGCGCCCACGTCGCTGGCTCTGGCACAGCGTTGGCGTCGACGGAGGCGTAGAGCGAGTTCCCGGCAACGCGGAAATTCCACAAGTAACTCGTGCTGGGCGACGCTAAAAACTCCCAATCCACTGTCGGCAACGCGTCCGTAGAGTTCAAAAGTTCGTACTCAAGCCCGCCTGTCAGGAGAAAATCATCGAGCACGTCAATTTCCAAAACCGAGTTGTCCGTAAAGGAAATGGAGTTGACGGAGAGCAAATCCATCCCGGTTGAGTCGACTTCGATCTTCAAAATCGCGTCCGCAAAGGTTGCCGTCCCGCCGAGGGTCGTTGTTCCAACCGCATTATTCTCCCCGGGCGAGAAAACCGCAAGGGCTGCCGCCCCGTCGCGAGTGTCGGCAGTCAGGTTTCCTGTGAGAGCACCCGACACGTTCAGCCGTCCTTCGGAGAGCGTCGTGCCGCCAGTGTAGGTGAGTTTGTTCGCATCGTTTATCAATGTGAACGTTCCCGCCCCGGTTTTCGTCAACGCGAGTTGCCCCGTGCTATTTTGAATCGTTCCAGAGAAGGTTGAGGACGCGCCGCCTGCCCCGACTGTCAGCGTGTTGGTTTTGCCTCCCGTTGCGACGATATTCTTAATGGTTCCTGAGCCGGAAAGTCCATCAATGGTTTGGTCAACATCGTTAAGCTGCAGCGTACCGTTGACGGTCACGGAATTTGCTGCCGTGAGAGTCGATGCGTGTCCAGGTTGGAAACATGCACCCGAATTGATGGTCATGTCGCCTGTCCATGTGTTGGCGGTGGTGTCGTGTGTCACGCGGTTTTGACCGCCGCCACCTGTGGCGATGGTGATGTTGCCATCGCCCGACCAGGCACCTGAGAACGTGAGACGATCAGAGCCACCGCAAAGCGTCGCCGCTTCGTTAAACGTGATGGCACTTGCTACGACCTGCATTGAGTTATAAGTTCCGATCTGGGACGTTTCGGTGTTCACAATGATGTCATTGGAAATGACGACCCCGATGCGCAATTGCGCCGCAGCAGTGCCCGTGTTCGCGTTGCCCAGGATAATGTCACCTGTTCCCATCGCTGAGGCGGAGTTAATCTGGAGCATTCCCGCTTCAACAATCAGGTTTCCTGAAAAGGAGGTTGCATCTGAGTTGTTCAAAGCAATCCGATTTCCTGCCACAGCGGCAGAGGCTCCGCCTAATGTATTGATGATTAAGTTCCCGGTGCCTGAAATTACACCATCGAATCGATACCACCAATCGCCCGTACCTGTGTATGTCGTTGTCAGGTACGTGTCCCGATTCACTTCTAGCGTACCAGAATGTACACCCGTGTGCACCCCGCCGGCAATCGTCACGGTTCCAGAACCATTCTCGGAAACAACAATTGCATTTGTATTGGCTGTCGTCAGCGTAAGTTGGACGTTATTCGTGCCCGTGTTCGCGTCGCCCAGCGTGATGGTGCCCGTCCCAGCGGCGCTCGCGTTGCTCAAAACAAGCGTTCCCTGCGAAACCGTCGTGCCACCGGTGTACGTGTTCGCGCCAGTGAGCGTGAGCGTACCCGCGCCGGTTTTGGTCAGTCCGCCTGTGCCGCTGATGATGCCGTGCTCTCCGCTGCTGTTGGGCGAGAGCGTCAGTGTGGTGCCGTCTGCTATGCGAATCGTGCTGTCCGCATTGAGTGTAATGCTGCGGGCTGATTCGTGTGTCGTGGTGGTTTCCAGGGTGCCACCGTTCAGGACGAAATTTCCAGAGTTGTAACGCAGATTCCCAAGGCTTCCTCCCCACGCAAAATTAGTGAGACGCAGCGTTCCGCCGGCTCCAACCGTTACCGTGTTATTGTTGTCAGTGACGCGGAGCATTCCCCCACCGGTCAGGTCGAGTGTCGCGCCAACGATGGTGGTGGTTCCGTTATACGTGTTCGCCCAAGAAGCGACGGTGCCATTCCTCGAGAGAGCCAGCGTACCGCCTCCGGTGATGGTCAGATTACCCGTGCCTGCAATGACGAGTCCAGATGCGCTTGCATCCTGATTCAAAGTCACGGTCTTCCCCTCGGCAACGCTAATCGTGCCCGACCCAGAGAGCGTAATGCCGCGACCACACGAAGTCGATTCGGTAATCTCGAGCGTGCCGCCACTGAGCACAAGCGACGGTGCGTTGCTGCGAAGCTCCCCGAGGTTGCCGCCATAAGCGATGTTCGCAATCTTCAACGTTGCGCCAGACCCCACAGTAAGCGTCGACGTGTTGTATCCGCCCGCGTATATCTTGCCGGTAGAAGAGGTCAAGTCGAGCGTGCCGCCCGAGATGGTCGTGTTGCCAGTGTAAGTGTTCACGCTGTTGATGGCGAATGCGCCAGAGCCTGTCTTGGTCAGCGTACCAGAACCGGAAATCACGTAGTCGGAGCCGATGGAATAGTCGCCGTCGGTCGTTTCGATCGTAAGGTTGTTGCCCGTGGTGTTGACGTTTTCAGCGATGTTCTGGTTGGTGTATGTCGTCTGCGCGAAAAGCGGCGACGCGACCAAAATCAACGCGCTGAACGCGCACGCGGTCTGAGTGAATGTTTTCATACGCATGATAAAAATCCTGTGAGGTTGTGATACGGTACATACCATTCCGCCGCACACGCGACGGTTTCCCAATCTTTTTTGCGCACCCCCTGTCCACACGAGAAGATCAAGCTCGCACAATACATGATAGTATACGCCGCAGTGTGCCAATGTCAAGCAAAAAAAGAGAAAATTTCCCAAAATTTAAGGAAAAAAGGCAACTAGCCCCTCAAAACCTCCGCAAAAAGCTCTCAATCGGTGCATTTTAATGGGGGCTGGAGCCTTCCTCCGCAGCAAACTACGATAATTTGTCTGGAAGTTGCTTCCCCCCCAAGATGTGGAAGTGAAGGTGGTCGACCGTCTGGCACGCGTCGGGACCATTGTTCGCAATGACGCGGTAACCGTTTTCCAACTTGTTCTGAGCGGCAATTTTCGAAATAACGAGGAAAAGGTGTCCGATCAGAACCTTATCCTCCTCCTCGAGCGCATCAATGCACGGTACGGGCTTCTTCGGAACCAACAAAATATGGACGGGGGCCAGCGGATTGATATCGTGAAACGCAATGCACAAATCGTCCTCGTACACGATGGACGCCGGAATTTCACGCTGAATAATTCTCTCAAAAATCGTCATGAACGAACCTCCTAAAAAATGGGGATACAACTCAACACCTCCATTATACACCAAGTTTGAGGAAAAAACAAGACGTGGGGGACTTTATAATACTTCACGTTGAAATTTCCGGTGCCGTCCGCCGTTGGAGCTACGCACCACGGCTCGCAAAACATTGCGAAAAACGGAATTTTGAAGGAGAACGAGTATATAATACTTCGCGTTGAAATTTCCGGTGCCGTCCGCCGTTGGAGCTACGCACCATGGCTCGCAAAGCGTCGCGCAAAACGGGAATTTTAAACGACGAGGAGTATAATACATCGCGTTTCTTAATTCTGCCTGCCCCGCCCTTGACTTGATTTTCTCTCGTGGTAGAATATGGCACTATGTGTCGTTGCTGGGACGTTTGTTGTCAAACTGTACATTATTTTACGAGGTCAAAAATGGATGCGAAACGTTACGAGTTGAACAAAGAACTTGCTCAAATGCTGAAGGGTGGAGTGATCATGGACGTCACGACGCCGGAACAGGCGCGGATTGCGCAGGAAGCCGGGGCGTGTGCCGTGATGGCGTTGGAGAGAATCCCTGCCGACATTCGTGCCGCAGGCGGCGTTTCGAGAATGAGCGATCCAAAAATGATTCGTGGAATTCAAGAAGCGGTCTCGATTCCCGTGATGGCAAAGTGCCGAATCGGGCATTTTGTCGAGGCGCAAATCCTCGAAGCGATTGAGATCGACTACATCGACGAGAGCGAAGTACTTTCTCCCGCCGACGATGTGCACCATATCGACAAAACCAAGTTCCGCGTCCCGTTTGTCTGTGGCGCGAAAGACTTGGGCGAGGCGCTTCGTCGTATCAATGAGGGTGCCTCCATGATTCGCACGAAGGGTGAGCCGGGAACCGGGGACATCATCCAGGCGGTGCGACACATGAGAATGATGAATCGCGAGATTGCCCGAATCGTTTCGATGCCCGAGGACGAGCTTTTCGAAGCCGCAAAGGAACTGCGCGTTCGGTACGACCTTGTGGTTTCTGTGCGGGAGAATAAGCGCCTCCCGGTTGTGAATTTCGCGGCGGGTGGAGTCGCAACCCCTGCCGATGCGGCTCTCATGATGCAGCTTGGTGCGGAAGGAGTCTTCGTTGGATCCGGAATCTTCAAATCTGGGAATCCTGCAAAGCGCGCGCAGGCGATCGTCAAAGCGGTCTCGAATTTTCGCGATGCGAAGATGATTGCCGAGCTGTCCGAAGACCTTGGCGAGGCGATGGTCGGAATCAACGAGGGGGAGATTGAACTCCTCATGGCAGAACGGGGAAAATAGCGTCGAGCGTGGCTGCCGATGATGGGTATTGATGGGGGGCGATCGTCATGCAAATAGCGGTTCTTGCGGTTCAAGGTGCGTTTATTGAGCACGAAAAGATGCTCGATCGGCTTGGTGTTGAGTCCTTCGAACTGCGTCAAAAGCGCGACTTGGAGCGTCCTTTCGACGGACTCATTCTCCCTGGTGGAGAAAGTACCGTTCAGGGGAAACTCCTGCGCGAGTTGGAGATGTTCGACGAGTTGCGCGGCAGGATTCTTGCTGGGCTCCCGGTTTTAGGCGTTTGCGCGGGGTTGATTCTTCTCGCACAGCGTTTGTCCAACGACGAGAGTGTGCATTTCGGGACACTCCCCGTCGTCGTGAAGAGAAACGCCTATGGTCGCCAACTCGGGAGTTTTTATACAGAAGCGGAGTTTGGGACCTTGGGCGTCGTTCCAATGACGTTCATCCGCGCGCCGTTTATTGAGAGCGCAGCGCCCGACGTCGAAATTCTCGCTCAGGTCGAGGGGCGAATCGTTGGAGTGCGCCACCAGAATCAAATCGGGATTTCGTTCCATCCCGAATTGAATGAGGATTTTGGCATTCATAACGAATTTCTCATCATGTGCGGCGCGCAACGACCTCCCCGCGCTTGAGGTCTCGCGAGAGATACTCTTTTTTTGAAGCGAAATCGGGAAAAAACCGATGAAATCAAAGCGTGTCCCTGCCAATTAAACCAAAAGGAGAGCAAAGATGAATCCAAAGAACCCCGCGTCGGAATCCAAAGAGCGCAGCTTCGAAGAGTCTTTCGGTCGACTTGAGGAAGTCGTGCGACTTCTTGAGTCGGGACAATCGACGCTATCGGAGTCGCTCCAACTTTATGAAGAGGGCGTTTCGCTTCTAAAAACGTGCCACGGGCAGCTTCAAAACGCGCGAAGGAAGGTGGAAATTCTCTCTGGCTTCGACGAAAATGGGAATCCGATCATGGAGTCATTGGAGGAAGACGAGCGCTCGATTGAGGAGAAATCCGAGACGCGGGGACGATGATGTTGATGTGCGCTCTGTGAATTTTTTGTTTTTTTGAACCTTCCCCGCTTGAAAATGCCGTGAAAAGTGCTATCATTAGGTGTAGAGGATGGCATTCTGCTTTAGGAAAGGAACGGAATTATGGAACGGGATTGGAATCAAGAACTGGAGTCGCGTGTCGCTTGGATTCGGAATATTCTCGGCATCACGCCGACCAGTCCAGGAGCGGGGGTGGTTTATGGCAATAGCGGGGGCAAAGATTGTACGCTTGCTGGGATTCTCTGTCGGCGTGCGACGCAAAACGTTCTTGGGGTTATTATGCCGTGCCAAAGCTCGCAGAATTATGGCTCAGATCGCGATCACGCCCTTCTTGTTGCGAAGCAGTATGATATCCAAACGATAGAAGTCGACATTTCGGGGGTGAAGAGATCGTTTTTGGACACGCTCGGTCCGGCACTCAAGGAAGTGGCGCGGGCGTCGGAGGGTGCCGAGATGGGGAAAATGAACATGAATCCGCGCCTTCGAATGATCGTTCTCTACACGCTTGCCCAATCGCGCGGCGCGTTCGTGTGCGGAACGGGGAATCGTTCCGAGGCGCAAATGGGATATTTCACAAAATGGGGCGATGGTGCCTATGATTTTAATCCCATTGCGGATCTCACGGTGTCGGAAATTTTCGACTTCCTCCGATTCCTTGGTGCGCCAGACGCGATCATTAATAAGGCACCCTCGGCGGGGCTTTTTGAGGGACAGACGGACGAGGGCGAGATGGGCATTTCGTACGCAGATATTGATCGATTTCTCCTTTCGGGGGAGGGCGACTCGAGCGTTGTGGAGAAAATCGTTGCTCGCCAGCGCGCATCTGCACACAAACGCATGAAGCCACCCACCTATGGCTGAGTTTCTCGCATTAAACATGGGAAAAACATGATATGAGACCCCCACTCCTCGCTCAACTCACGACGTTTGCG
The DNA here is from genome assembly GCA_030527105.1 of Planctomycetia bacterium. GTDB lineage: Bacteria > Planctomycetota > Planctomycetia > Pirellulales > Thermoguttaceae > RGIG3701. The sequence continues at coordinate 7,626 of JAUNBK010000018.1, read as the reverse complement.
CGCGCGTACTCCCGGCTTGTTTGGGAGTTTTGCGGGGAGGTTTTGTTTTTATGGTTTTCGACCCTTTTTCTCATAGGAACGCTTGCCGATTGGTGGCTTTGGAGTGGGAGTTTTTATGATGCGAACCTGCTGCGCAAAACGCTATGGGCGCTTTGTGTCGTCGGGGTTGGAGTGTGGTGCGTGAAATTCGCGCCAAGATTGCGAAAAATACCACACACGCCGCAAGAAACGACACGCCTTTTGCGTCAGCTTGCCGCGATGCAGGAGAGTGAGAAGAACGCTGCTGCGGCGGTGGAGATTCCCACGTCGCTTGAAAATGCGGTCTCGTTTTTGGTGGACGCGCCGACGCCGCATGAGTCTGCCGAGCTTCGAAACGCAACGGCAGAGAGCGTGGGGGAGGAATTATCGAAGCAGAATATTCTCGCCCTTTTGAACACCACGAGGATGCATCGCGCACGCCCATTTTTGCGCGTTAGGTCGTGTGTCGTTTTTGTTTTGTTGCTTGTATTTTTCGCGCACTTTGAGGGAAACCGACGCAACGCGCTCTTTCGTTTCGCGAATCCGTGGGGGGGCGCGCAGTGGAATCTTCGCGCCACGCTCTCGTGGGAGGAATTCCCCGCGTCGATCCTTTCTGGGGAGAATTTTAACGCTCGAATCGTCTCATCAAAGGATGTGCCGTACCTCAAGGTCTTTGTTTGGGAGTCGGAGGATTCGACGCAGCCCGTGGAGATGATTCGGGTTTCGAAGTATCGCGAGTCGTATCCCGTGCGCTTTCGCCGAGTGCGTCAGACCTTTTTCGTTTCCGCGTCGCTTGAGGGTGCGTCGCCACACTCCGCGCCACGGCATCGCGTCGAAGTTCTTACGTATCCCACGCTTGCGAACTCCCTCACGCGCGTCTTTCCTCCGTCGTACACGGGTCGCGCTCCATATACCCAACAGGGAGACGTCGAGGATTTGTATGGAGCGCGAGTGGGGATTTTGATCACGGCGGATCGTCCGCTGCGGGACGCGAAAGTTCGATTCGACAATCAAACCTACTTCCCGGGGAAATCCGTGGCGGGGAGCGCGCAGAAATTCATTTTCACGTTTGAACTCCTGCGCGATGGCAATTTCGCACTCGAACTCACGGATCGCAATGGTCTCACTTCGACTTTGGATCGTCGCGAGATGCGAGTTTCGGAGGACGCTCCGCCGGAGTCCGAAGCGCTTGCGCCCACCTCGGGGAGGCTCCTTCTCCCTGGCGCGTCGATCGAAGCGTTCGTGAGCGGGACGGACGACTATGGTCTTGCGCGGCTTGGTTTTCGATGGGCGGCAGACGACGCGCCAAACTCCTCGAGCGAAACGGAGCCTCAAAAAACGAAGTGGGCGAATTATACCCTCTGGGAGGAAACGAATTCCGACATGGGCGAGAGATTCAACTCGGCTCGGATGCGGTGGGATATGACGCCGCTCGTGCTCTCGCCCGGCACGCTGGTGCGGATGCAGCCGATTGCGGAGGATTCTGCCGCGCAAATTTCCGAGGGAGAGGAGATTTTGATCCAGATCGTCTCGCCAGAAGAAGCGGCTCGCGTCGCAAAGCAAAATTGGACGACACTCATGCAGGAGCTGCGGCGACTCGAGGGCTTTTTGAGCGACGCGTGTGGCATTTTGGAGAGAAACGCAACTGAAGGAGCGGGGCCCTCCGAAAGAATTTTTGAGCTTCAATCTCTCACGCAGACGATGGCGCGACTTGCGGACGAAAAAGGGAGGGACGGGCTTTTATCGATGGCAAAAACCATGGTTCGAGACCTCGACGACAACCCCTCTTTTGTGTTTCAAAAAAGCGTTACGTCGAAAGAGCAACTCGAAAAGGCGCGAAATCTCTCCGCCGCGCTCTCGCAAATCGCGGGGGTGTTGTTTCCTCAGTGGAACCACGAAATTGTCCGGATGTCGAAGGGGGACGCCTTTTCGCTCGAAGGATGCGAGCGTGCGTTGGATATTGCTCGGCGGATGCGGCAGGAGATTCGACCCTATTTGGAGGAGCAGCGTCACGAGGAGTCGTGGCAAAGTTTCGCATTTGAATTCGAGCAAATTTGCGACGCGCAGGAGAAAATCTCGCGCCAAACGATGGATAATTTTCAAAGTCAGATAAAATTCGAGGATGGGGAGCTTCGAGTTTCGAAAGACATTTATCACCAACAGGGTGCTTTGGCGCGTGAAACGTACGAGTGCGGGGTGCGATACGCTCCGTTCCACGAAGCGGGCGAGGCGCTTCGAGACATTGCGCTTCCCATGGAGGGAGCCTTTTGTGCCTTGAAAGAAGGACGCCCCCTCGATGCTTCGCGCCACCAAAAAAACGCACTTGCGCGCCTCGACTCCATGCGCACGACGTTCTTTTCGCCTTCCGAGTCGCCACTCGAGTTGCTACAAAAGAAACTGGAGAGGATGCGCGACCAGCAAGAAGAAGTAGTGCGCTTTTTTGAGGAACTTCGCGACCTGGAGAAAGGGGCGCAAAGTCGCGCGATTCGGAGGGCGCAGCGTGCCGAGATGCTGAGGTTTTTGGAGGCACAGCGCAATTTCGCGGCGGCATTTCGCTCGGACGAAAACTATTTGCCACTCGTGCTGCGGAGCCGATGGGCGTCGTTGTGCGAAAATCTTTCTATTTCTATTGCACAATTCGAAATCTTCGCGCGTCAAAACGCTCTTGCCAAAGAGTTGATCGACGACCATTTTTTCCTTCAGTTGGAGATTATTGATCAACTTGCGGAGATGGTCGATATCGTCCGTCGAGCGACTTCCGCGCCGAACGAATTCCGCCGCGAGTCGGACTTGGAGAACCACGCCACGCCGAAGAAGGAGGATGCTGCGACGTCGGAATCCTCCGAGCCAAACGACGCGCCGCTCATAATTTCCCCCGACGATATTTTGATATTAAAATCGATGCAGGAGGGAGTTCTCGAGGCAAGCGAGCGCCTTGTCGCGCCGGGCGTTCAACCCATGCAGAGTGCGGAGCGCGCGGAGGAGTTGGAGTATTTGGCGTCGCAACAGGAGAAAATCACGCACGCGGCGTCGGAAGTTGGATTCAAGGCGGGTGGTGCTGGCACTTTTGCCCATATCTTCACGCAGATGACGCAGGTCGCGCACCTCTTTCGGCAGGGAGACGTCTCCGACATGAATTTGAATATTCAGCGTGAAATTGTCTATAATCTCGCTTCCTCTCTTTCTTCTCGCGACGATTCCGAATCGGAGGTTGATTCTGGCGGCGCGACGACGGATGAGGATCTCTCCGAGAATCGCGACTCGGAATCGGCATTCGAAAAAGGGGACGAAAACCTAGACGACAAGAATCCAGAGGACGATGCAGCGCAAAATCAGACTGCTGATGAGGAAACGACGCAAGGGGAGAAAATTCTCCTCCTACAAAACAAGGTGTGGGGGGAGTTGCCCCAGCGGGAGCAGGATCGCGCGCGTGGCTTGCCTCCGCAAAAGTGGATAAAAGGGTACGAAAGAACGATTCAAATGTATTATAAATATTTATCGGAGGGAACAGAATGAGCAACAGTATTTGGGATCGGATTCCGTTTGACTCACGCAATTTGGATTTGTGCATTTTGACGGGTGGGTTTCTTAAAGAGGCAGCCGAGCGCATGTCGCTCACGCCGGAGAAATTTGTCAAAAATTTTAGTACTAAAATACTTTATAACGCCTCATCCTCTTGTTTTCGAACGGCTTTTTTGAATCGACAACACATTGATTTTGCCGAAATACTGTTGAAAGAGGGTTTCTCCGTCCGGGTGAAAGATCGCGCGGAGAGATTCATGGAGCTTTTTGTTTTGAACGATTATCATATAAGGGGCGCGCGCTCGCTTTTGATCTCGGTGGTGGATTCCGACCCGGAGACGCTCCTCTATTTTTTGCCGCAGGCGACAGCGCATATCGTGACGACGCAGCCACGCCCCACCTCACTCCCGTCGAATTGCAAAAGTTGGCTCTGCTTCGAAAAAATCACCCAGACGGCGTCGAGCGAGCAACTTCTTCCCTTTTTGTCCTCATCCGACCGGAGTAGCGGCTCTTTGGAGACACCCTCGCTTGCCACTTTGCCCGCAATTTCGCCTATGATTTCGCCCACACGTTCGCTTGCCGTATCTTCTCCCCAAGGGGCGCGCCCGCAGGAGGTGTGGTCGTTCGAGAAGATTGTCTCCCGCATCAAAGAGTACGAGAAGGAAGTCTCCCTACGCAAATCGTCCATCAAGAAGGGAAATTTTATGCAGAAGTGCAGCGAAATCCCTCTCATTGATCGGCTTGCGACCATGGGCGACGTGAAAATTGTCTCCGATTGCTACGAGCAAGCACGTACATGTTTTCAACGGCTCGCGGCTTTGGCTCCCGATCTCGCCAATTTTGAGGTGGGAGAGTTGGAATCGACGCTTGCTGCCTCGCTCGCTTCAGCGGGGGCGTCGAGTTTATGCGTCCTTTTTTCGCTCCATGAATCGAAATGTAAGACCGAGTATCCCGATCTTGCGTTTGTCGAAGGGGTGCGTGGCGCTCTACGCACGCTTGCGGCGCAAATCAATCAGACGATCGAACACGCTTCACTCAAGAGCAAAATGGATCCCTCCATTCTCAAGAAAAATTCAAAAACGATTCAATCCCTCTTGAAAGAAGAGACACCTTTGATGCTTTGGGAGACGATTGAGAAGGAACTCCAACAGGCGAGGTCGAAAAAATCCGCACGCGCTTGGCAGAAAATCGTTGTTTTTTCGTCGGAATTGGTTGCGAAATTTGGCGTTTCGCCCCAATCGGAGAAATGGCGCTCCATATTCGGTCCGTTTTTGGATAGAATCCCGGAGGGTCTCGAAATGACGCCGGAATTTGAGGCGATAATCCAAGGAGTGGAACTTGCGGAAGATGAGGAGGAAGAGAGGTATGCAGGCGAAATGGACGCTCTCGGGGGCGACACTCTCGACGCGAACATTGAGGTCGTGAGGAAAGCATTTCGGGGCACAAAATTCGTTTTTGTCGGAGGAATCCCGTATGACCACACGCGTGCTCGAATCGAGAAAGCGTTTGGCGTCGAATTGATTTGGGATGCGTGTGAACACAGCGCCAACCTCGAAAAATATCAAAACCATATAAACAACCCGGAAGTTTCCCTTTTTTTAATCAAAAAAACGCTTTGTTCGCACAAGCACAACCAAGAACTCGTCCGCCAGATTCACGCAGGAGGAAAGCGTTGTGTCCGTCTGAGCCACCAGACGAATCCCCGAGCGATTGCGGTGCGGATTGTGGAACAATGCCTGTGCGGTTCCAAGCCTTTGTCCGGGGGGTAGGTTTTTTATAATACTTCGCGTTGAAATTTCGGTACCGTCCGCCGTTGGAGCTACGCACCACGGCTCGCAAAGCGTCGCGCAAAACGGGAATTTTAAGGGAGAACGAGTATAACGCAGCAGTACGCCGTCCTCTATGCCAACGAACTCCCCCCAAACGCGAATATTTCGCTTTCAGGAACTCGCGCAAACCTCCTCCTTTCTGGGAGAATCCTCCAAAACGAAAGCGTTTCCGAATTTCAAATGATGTCTGAGGGTACCACTCTCAACTTGAACGAAAAGGTCTTCAAAAAATGAACGGAAATTCATACACTTCATTCATGGACGTGATCGCGTGCGGGCTTGGTGCCGCCATCTTCCTCTTTCTTATCGGAGCCTCCACGCAGCGCGGATTCTCCGATGCGCCACCAGACCACACGCTACTCGTCCGGTGCGAACTTTTGGACGGAAACGCAGCGTCAATCGGAATCGAATACCTCGCCCCGAACGCGTCCTCTTGGCAGCTTGCTGACACAAAAGTGGGTGAGAAAGAAGGGTTCGTTCTCGCCTCGTCCTCCAGAGAAGACGGCAACATTCTCTCTTTCCCCTTGCTTTTCCCCCGGACGCTGGCTCCTGGTCTTTTCGTCCTGTTCTCTTGGACTACGCGGGAAAACAAGAGAACAAAGGCTCACTCATTCGTCTTTCGGTCTCTGGGAGGAATGTTCGCACGAAAAGCGCCAATCCCGCCGACTCGCACCTGATTCGTGTCGGCGACTCGGGCGAAATATGCCTCATCGACGTCGATCCTTGAGCAATTTCCTCATCTCGACGCTATTTTTTCAGGTGTTTGTCGGCAAAACGAATATACATTTCCCAGTCGAACTCCGTGACGTCGTGTTTTCCCGCGCGAATGTGGTATCCAATGGTTTTCCCAACCTGCTCGTGAAGGTTCGGGAGCTGTTCCTCCGTGCGATTTCCGAATGGCGCGTCGCCGTACAATTCGTAGACCGGAACCGCGTGGAGTGCCGACAAATACTCACCCAGAGGATCCGCCCACAAATCCTCCTCGGCGCTCGCAATATACACCGGGCGCGGCGCAATGAGCGCAACAAGCTCGTGTTGATCTATCGGAAGATCGTTCACCCTCTCGTTATACTGCGTAAATTGTGGCGCGAACCAATAGTACAAATTTCGATTGATGATACGGACCGACTCGCCAAACTCGCGTCGAGAAAGCGCCGCGCCGCCGCAGCCGGAATCGTTCGAAATCACGAGTGCGAATCGAGGATCCGACGCGCCCGTCCAAAGAGCCGTTTTTCCCAAGCGCGAGTGTCCCATAATCGCGACCCGGCTCGCATCCACGAGCGGCTCCGTCTCCAAATAATCGAGCGCCCGACTCGCGCCCCACGCCCACGCAGAAATCGCGCCCCAATCATTTTTCCCACGCGATTGATTTCCCTCATAATCGCTGTATAGGTCGAAAACGCCGCTCGTGAAGCACTGCTGCGCCCCGTCCTTCGCCACGTCGACATAGTGGAAGACGGCGAGAGCGTATCCCGACTTCAAGATTTTCTCGACCGCCCACCGATTCACGCGATCCCCACGCCGCGAGCCTTCGGGCAATTCCGCCTCGCTCGTCGCTTTCTCGCCGCTGCGCAAATGATGAAGCAGCACGTTTGGATCCTTGGTGATGGTATGATTCCCGAGGAAATTCATCCCCAAAAAGACCGGCGTGGGCTGCGGTGCGTCTTTCGGAACATAAAGGAGAAGATTCACGTCGACCTTTTCCTTGCCGTCCAGGCTCGAGAACGTCAGAATCGTCTGCTTTCGAATCGCAAGACCGCCGAGCGCGTCGTCACATGTTTCGACCGTGCGAAATGTGACGAAATCAGGATGATTCCCCGCCTCGCGAAGGAGCGACGGCAATTCGCCGTACATTTCCTTTTCGAAGAGCGCGAAGATTTCTGGTCGCCGTTTCGCCTCCCACTGTGCCGCATTTGTCACGACCGACCCATCCTCGCACACCAGCGGGTTGGGAAGGGTGTAGTCCGGGACTTTCGACTCATCATAATTCGCTTGATACTGCGCGAAAACAGCCTCCGCGCCGCACAAGATCAACACCAACAGAAAAATAGGCAGGGATCGATTTTTCATTGAAACCTCACAAAACAACAAATAAACATTGGAAAACGAGCCTCACGCCCATTGCGTGGAGAACTCAGATGCCACCATTATAAGGGAAAAACGGGTCGAGCGCAACCGGGGATGCCACTGGATGAAAAATCAGTTTTTTCCATTTACAAAAAAAATGGGAAAAAAAGAGCCATCCCCCCCTTGAGTT
>JAUNBK010000120.1 GCA_030527105.1 Planctomycetia bacterium | reverse complement strand
TGCGTAGCTCCGACGGCGGACGGAACCGGAAATTTCAACGCGAAGTATTATAAAATATGCACTCGAGGCGTTTACTTGGTGGATGGAATTTCTATTCACCTGGTAAGTACTGGACTTCGCCTGATACTTTGTCGATGAATACCATTGCATCATCGCCGGGACAGCGAAACTCCATCCCAACCGGGTCAAACCGCACTATCCAATTCTTTTCGCTTTCTTCTACTTCTATTACGTATTTCTGATGGCTTTCGATACCATTTACTTCGTCGAATTTTTGGATGGCAAGTTGCTTTATATGTTCGACGACTTTCAAATCGTCTTGCGGCATTTGGTCGTGATTACATCCGTTTCCACACATAAGTGGCAGAAGCAAAACGAAAATAGTCATAATGCTTTTTGACACAGAAATCCTCCTTTTGTATATACTACTTCTCCTATACTCGTTCTCCTTTAAAATTCCCGTTTTACACGACGCTTTGCGAGCCGTGGTGCGCAAGCTCCAACGGCGGACGGAACGGGAAATTTCAACGCGAAGTATTATATAAAATTCCCGCAAAAGTCACACTGCCTTCTTGACGACAAGATCAGTGTACCACACTTTGTGAAGGGAGTCAAGGCTGGAAGATGGAAAATTATTGATTATCAGAAAAAGATTTGAACGAATTGTGCCACGCGCACAAAAAAGCGAAGGAAAAATGGTTGGCGGACAGAATCAAAGCCGTTTTTCTGGTCGGGACTGGCTGGTCTGTCGGCGACGTGGCGGAGGTTCTGATGATGAATGAAAAAACCGTCCGCAAGCATTTTCAAACGTGGGAATCAGGTGGTGTTTTCGTGTACAAAAAGCCAAAACATGTGCCAGCATATCGTCAACTCTGGAAAAACGCGAGCGAAAACGAGGTTTTTATACCCCGTCCCCTCTTTACTCCGATCGGATTCTGTGGTATCCTTGAGGAAAGAGGGGAAAGGTTCCCTCGTTTTCGCATAAATCAACTCAGGAAGGAGTTTTTTGATGACTACCACCATCCGATTCGTCTTTTTCGTCCTCGCAACGTTCGGTGTCGGATTCTCTTGCGCTCAGGATTTTCAAGGAGCCAAGGTTCGATACAACTCGACGGGCGACGTCATCGTTCTCGATGGACGCAACACGCCACTCACGGGAGAAACGCTCGAAAACCTCCCCGCGCTTAGGGATTTGAAGCTGAGCGGCTCCGGCGTCACGAACGAAACGCTCCGAAATCTCGATCAATTTCGCAATATTTCCTCCCTCGCGCTCGATAAAACCAGCATCTCGGACGGCGTTTTGGTCGAAAAAGTCGCGAAACTCCTGAATCTCCGACAGCTTTTCCTTGCCGAGACGAACGTGTCGGATGCGGGCGTGCTCGCTTTGCCACAACTTTTGTCGCTCACCCGACTTCGGCTCGCGGGCACCAAAATCTCCGATAAAACGCTCGAAACTCTTGGCAAGTCTTCCGCAATCCAAGTCTTGGATTTGAGCAACTCGGGCGTCACGAACGTTGGAGTCCGATCCCTTCGCGATGCCTCGACCCTCGTCGATCTGAATCTCTACACGACCTCGATCGACGACGACGCGTGCGCGACGCTTGGCGAAATGACGCAGCTTCTCAAATTGAACCTCGACAACACGCGCGTGACGAACCACGGCGTCGCGCAATTGGGCGGTCTTGTTCGTTTGACGTTCCTTCATCTCGGGCGCACGACGATTTCGGACGAATGCGTTCCGACGCTTCTGCGCCTCCAATCGCTCGAAACGCTGCACGTCACGCGCACCAAAATCACCCCCGCCGGCGTGAAGGCGCTTCGGGAGGGGCTGCCCAATTGCAAGATTATTTTCGAATGAGGCGCAAAAGGCGTGTTTTGCCGAGTCACGTAGAATTTCAAGGTGCGATGAGTATAACCAAAACAGGAGACACAAATGGAACGCAGTTCGATCGTTATTTTTGGCGCGTCCGGCGATTTGACGTCGAGAAAATTGATTCCCGCGCTTTATCGTCTATTTATCAAGAAGCGACTCCCGCCCGAATTTCGAATCGTGGGCGTTTCTCGATCGCATTTTAGCGATGAATCGTGGCGCGACACGTTGTCCACGTCGACGCAGCAATTCGTGAAAAAGGACTTTCGCGAGGAGACGTGGAAGTCGTTTGAGAAGCACGTTTTTTATTATTCAGGAGACGCATCGCAATCGGATTTTTTCGCTCCGTTCGACGCTTTTCTCACGCAAATGGAGAAGCACGCGCCGACACCTCGGCTTTATTATCTCGCGACAGCCCCGACGCTTTATGTCCCCATCGTGCGCGGTCTCGCCCCATATATGCAGCGAGAAAAAATGGTCGAAATCGACGGACGCCCCACGCCCGAACGAAGGATCGTGCTGGAGAAACCATTCGGACGCGACCTAAAAACCGCGCGCGACTTGAACGCGATTCTCCACGACAACCTCGACGAGCGCCAAATCTTCCGCATCGACCACTATCTTGGAAAAGAAACTGCGCAGAATCTCATGGTTTTTCGCTTCGCAAATGCTGTTTTTGAGCCAATTTGGAATCGAAATTACATCGAAAATATTCAAATCACGGCAAATGAAGAAACTCTCGTGGGAAAACGATATCCATATTATAATCAGTCGGGCGTCTTGCGCGATATGTTCCAAAATCATCTTTTTCAACTCATGACGCTCGTGGCGATGGAGCCTCCCGTTCGTTTTGACGCCGATGCCGTGCGGGACGAAAAAGTCAAAACGCTTCAAGCCGTCCGGATTTATCGCACTGCGGAAGAAGTGCAAGAAAACGCGACTTTCGGGCGATATTCGAATCCCGAGGAAGAGACCCTCTCGCCAAACGTCGCGACTTTTGCCGCCGTTCGATTTTTCATCGACAATTGGCGGTGGCAGGGCGTCCCGTTTTTCCTCCGCTCCGGCAAGGGTATGAGCTGCCGAACGACGCAAATCGTCATTCAATTCCGCCGACCGCCGCATCTTATGTTCTCGAAAGGCGTCTTTCAACCGAATCGGCTCCTCATTCAAATCCAACCCGCCGAGGGAATCCAACTTTATTTTCAATCAAAAATACCCGACACGAATATGGAAATTGGGCAGGCGGAACTCCACTTTAATTTCTTGCGCAGCTTTCAAAAAGAGATGCCGGACGGGTACGAGAGGTTGATTTTGGACGCAATTCATGGCGACGCCTCCCTTTTCGCGCGAAGCGACGAGGTCGAGTCGGCATGGCAAATTATCGACGCCATTTTGTCCAAACGCCAAGACGCCCTGCCCTACCCCTACGAAATCGGCGGCTGGGGACCGGAAGAATCCCAAATCTGGATGCAAAATCTTGGTGCGACGTGGTTTAATTCGTGCCCCGTTTTGTAGCAGATCGTACTCCGTCCTTAAGGAAAAAGAAATATGCATTTTGAAAAAGAAGAATCAAACGAGCGAGACCGCGCGAACGAAGCGGACGAGGCTCTTCGAGTGCAAAAAATCGAAGAGCGCCTCGCCTATTGCGAGAATTTGTGCGACGAGTTAAATCGTGCATTATTCGAGTTGACGCGAAAAATCAGCGACTTGGAGTCGAAAAACCTCCAACTCGTTTTAGAAGTGAAACGCCTGAGGGAGCAGAATCGGGAGCCGTTTTCGCCGGAACTCGAAAAGCCACCGCATTATTGAAGAGGGTCGGCAACATTCGACCAGAATCCTACCACCAGAAAGAAATCATTAAAGAAACGAGGTGCCTATGCGTTGTTATCAAGCAACATTTTTAGTTTTAAGTGCGTTTTTTCTCACGTTTTTTGGACTCGCAAGCGGACACGCTGTGGAAATCGCGAAAGACGGGCTGACAAATTGGAAAATCGTGACGCCCAAAGAGCCGACGCTCGTTGAGAAAACGGCGGCGCGCGAGCTCGCCTCCCACCTGAAAGAAATGACGAGTGCCGACTTCCCCGTTGTCTCGGAGGGGGACGAACCGATCGACTCACCCTGCTTTTGGATTGGGAGAACTTCAAAAGCGCCCAAGAAAGATTTTCGTTTCGACGAAATCTTCATCCAAGCGACAGAATCGGGCATCGTCTTCGCCGGGCACGAAAAACGCGGGTGTTTGTACGCCGTTTATTCCTTCCTCCAAGACACGCTCGGCGTGAGATGGTGGGCGCCCGATGAAACGACGATTCCAAAGAAAAACGTTTTGATTGTCGACGACAATTTGTTGGTCGAGTACGCTCCCACTTTGATTTCGCGCGAGATGTATCATCGTGCCGCGCAGCCGACCGTTTTCTCGGCACGAATGAAAGGGAACGGCTTTCTCACACCAGAATACGGCGGCGCGGTGCGAATCCTGAATTTCGTGCACTCGTTTTATAAATACATCCCGCCGAACAAGTATTTCGAGCGTCACCCAGAGTGGTTCAGCGAGATTGAAGGGCGTCGAACTCACGATCGCGCTCAGCTCTGCCTGACGAATGAGGAATTGCAAGCCGAGGTGATTCGCAACGTTCTCGAGGCGCTGCGTAAAAATCCAGAAACGAAAATTGTCGACTTAAGCCAAAACGACTGGTATGGTTTTTGCACTTGCGAAAAATGCCGCGCGCTGGACGAAAAAGAGGAATCCCACGCGGGTTCGCTCATTCATTTCGTGAATGCCGTGGCGGAGGGGGTGGAAAAGGAATTCCCCGATGTGTTGGTGGAGACGCTTGCGTATCAATACACGCGGAAGCCGCCGAAGTTCGTGAAGCCGCGCGATAATGTGTTGATTCGCCTCTGCACGATTGAGTGCTCGTTCATTCAACCCCTGGAGTCCGGCGAGAAGAATCAGGATTTCGCTCGAGATTTTGCCGGGTGGAGTGCCATTTCGAAGTCGCTCTTCATTTGGGATTATGTGACGAACTACAACGATTATATTGGTCCCCACCCGAATTGGGGCGTTTTGGGGAAAAATCTTCGCTATTTCGTGAAAAACAGCGCGATTGGTCTCTTCGAGGAAGGAGAGGGAGACGACTTTGTCGAGATGCGCAATTGGGCTCTCATGCGCCTCATGTGGGAACCATTTTTGGACGAGGAGAAGCTGTACGATGAATTCTGCTGCGGATATTATGGAGAGGAAGCCGCCCCGCTATTGAAGGAATATCGCGCCCTTTTAATCAAAGCGTGCGAGTCGTCTGGCATCCATTTGGGATGCTTCGGCGCGAATTCCTCCCAGTGGTTGGACGTCGCAACGCTCAATCAGGCGACGCGCTTGATGAACGAGGCGGCTCAGCTCACAAAATCGCGCTATGGCGAAAACTCCGATGAATTCCGACGCCTGCGAAAAACCAAACTGGCGATCGACCACGTTTGGCTCTCGAGATTTTATCCCTTGCGTTGCGAGGCGCGTGCAAGCAATCTCCCCTTTGAGGGACCTCAAAATCCTTTCGAAGCGGCCGAATCGTTCGCAAAAGACGCAAAGTCCGCCAAGATTCGCTCCGCCTCGATCCATCAGGAGGCAAATTTCGACCTTTATCTCGAGGGACTTCAAACCAAATTCCTCATTCAAAAAACGCCTCCTGATATTTGCGCCAATCTCCCCGAGGACGCATGGATCGGATTCGACGCTATTTCGTTCGCGAATTATAAAAACGTAGCAGAAGTCGTCGTCGACCCGCGTGCGTGGAACGGCAAGAGCGTTAAAATGGGCACCAAAGTCGATTGGAACACGAATTTCGCGCCGCCCGTGCGTGGGAAGTATCGTCTCCTTGCGTCTTTGCGCTGCGAGGGAGCAATCCCGACCGGGAAGCTCGGAAGTTGGGGAGTTTATGACCCCATTCAGAAAAAAGGGTGCGCCTCGCAAACCCTAAAAAGCGCGCAATTTCTCACCCAAAGCGGAGAATTCGACCCTGAGTTCCGGTGGATCGATATGGGAGTTGTCGATTTTACGCCCGGGTCGTACTTCTGGTTCGCTCATGGGCACGACCCAGCGTTGGAGGCTATTTTTGTGGATCGCGTCGTTCTGATCGACACGAATTTCTCGTCTTCCGTGGAGATACCTCACGCAGAATGATAATCGTTTTCGATTCCGAGGCAAATTCGGAATCGCTCGAATTGCTCACGAAAGTGTCGATTCGAAATATGCACGTGCTCGGCATCCGTGATAAACGTGATGTCGGGCGCGTAAAAAACACCATGGTCGTTGAGGACTTTCGTGAATCGCGACCACTTTCCCCCATACATATAGAGGAGTTTGTGCTCGTCGAGGCGCACCTCCAAATGAGACGCGGTGTCGAGCACGGAAATCGACGTGAATCCGTCCGCCAAAAGCAACTCCTCCTGCGCGATGAGGTAGCTTTGAAGGACGGGCGTGTCTATTTCGCACCGACGATATTCTTTCGGGACGCGCAGCCGTTCCGAGTGCGAGTGCGTCGTCTCCAAAACCACATCCACGCTCTCTTTAAGCGTCGAAATCAGGTCGAGGAAGAGGTCGACGAGACGTTCTTTCGACACGGAAGAAATCAAAACGGGTGCCATTCGGTCGCTGGCTGATTCGATAAAATACTCATATCGAAATCCCTCCGACGGAATCACTTGTAAATCGTACGACGGGCGGATCGCGTCCGGGAGTTGGAACCCGCCATACGACCGGATCCGGAGATGGACTTCAATTTCCTCGGCAGAAAGATGATGAAAACTTCCCCCCGAGGCTCGCGAGAGCGACTCAATTTCCATGATTGGACTGACGTTTTCGATACTCATAAATACCCCAAGCGCTACAAATTATTTATTTGGTTCTCTTTATATAGCTAGTTTACACCATAAAATGCGTTTTGTCTAAAGAAATTTTGAGATTTTGCAAAAAAATAGGGAAATATTTCCACTTTGAGCGAAAAGGTTGGAATCGGAAGTTTCAACGCGGAGTATTATACTCGTTCTCCTTTAAAATTCCGTTTTGCGCAACGTTTTGCGAGCCGTGGTGCGCAAGCTCCGACGGCGGACGGAGCCGGAAATTTCAACGCGAAGTATTATAAAAATCTTCGCCGCAATAGTAAATTTTGTCGTCGATAATAATCCCGCCGTCGAGCGCGATTCCTCGACACATGCCGACGACGCGCCCTTGAGGCGTTTCGAGCGCAATTTGTCGCCCTTTTTGGACGCAAAGAGCGTTCATTTTCGCCGAGATTTGCTCGGGGGCGCTTGCAAGAAGTGCGAGATACTCCTCGTAAAAAGTCAAAAAACGCGTCAAGAATTCCTCCACGCTATCGGACGGCAGATTCGGCTCCACCTCGCACAATGAGACGATTTTCTCGACCAAATCCGGTGGGGCGTCCGAGGTTCGGTTCCAAAAATTCAGCCCGATGCCATGAAGAACCACGCCGTTGGGAAGTCCTTCCGTGAGAATGCCGCAGAGTTTTCGAAATTTTGATTCTCCCTCACCCCCGCTCTCGGCAGAGACATAAATATCGTTGGGCCAATGGATCCAGCTCCGCTTTGCGTTGGTTGGAGAGAGGATCGTGCCGAGGGCGTCGACGATGGCAAGAGCCGCAACACTCGAGAGGAGGGGCGAGCGCTCCAAGGAGATACCGTATTTCGTGCGATCGAACACGAAAGAGAACATGAGGCAGCCCTTCGGACTATGCCACACGCGCGCGCCTTTTCCCCTGCCAGCAGTTTGGCGTTCCGCCGTGACGAGCGCTGGGAGACGCCCCTCGTCCGCAAGACGCCGCGCCACGGTGTTGGTAGAATCAATTCGCAAAAAATGTAGCCGCAACGCGTTTTTTAGCATCTTTACTCCTTGACAAAACTCAATTTCTCGACATAATAAGGATGTGCGCGAAAATATTTGTCCGCCCGTGGAACCCGGCGCTTCATGCCATCGTTTATAGAGAGAATTCGGTTTTTTTCATGCTTTTGTTCATCCTATTTTTAGTGTTTTGGGTCTTTTTCTTCGGGTCGGCAGTCGGCAGCTTTCTCAACGTCGTTGCGTGGCGACTCCCACAGAAAGAAAGCCTCTTTTTCCCCGCGTCGCATTGCCCAAAGTGTGGGAAGCCGATTCGAAAGAGACACAATCTGCCCGTTTTGGGTTGGCTCCTCCTGCGGGGACGCTGTTTCGACTGCGGGGAGAGGATTTCGAGGCGCTACCCGATTGTCGAATTTGTCTCGGGTCTCGGGACGCTTATTCTCTCTTGGGCAACGCTCGTCGCCATCGTGACGAACGCGCCGCCCGAGACGACGTACAACCTCGGCGCGATCACGCTGCTCGACGCATTCATGTTTTGGACGTTCCTTTCTGCCGCGCTCATCGAGATGGACGGATTCAAAATCCCTCTGCGCCTCTTTCTCCCTTATACGGTGCTTTATCTTGCGCTTTTATTCACGCCCTACACGCTCTTTTTCACGGGAGTGAATTCGTTTTATGGTCTTCCAGAAGGTGTGGTTTACGCGCTTCTCGGTCTCCCTTGTGGAACGATTTTTTTCCTTATCGCAAGACGAAACGACCCTCAAAACGGACTCGCGCTTGCGATTTGCACGCTTTTCGCGCTCTCGTCTTGGGTCGGCGTCCTCGTTTTGTACGCAATCACGCTCGTTGCGGTGCCGATGTGGATACTCCTTCCGTCGCGCCACGCTCCCTCTGCCAAGTCGACACAAAGCCCCAAACGCAAGGAGTCGCGCAAGAATAAGCGCAAGAATGAACGCAAGAACGAACGCAGCGGGACACACCCCCGCGCGATCTTCTGGCTGTGCTGCGTCCCACTTTTGAGAATGGTGGCGTGGTCGACTTTATGCCTCGTCGCGAACTTCCTCATCCAATCGGGTGAGATTGTCGTCTCGGTTGGCGATCAATTGCCGAGCGACGCACCAATAAATGAGCGACGCGAAGGAGGCGAAGAAGAAAAACCCCGCGCCAATAGCGCACCACCCCACCCCTCTTCCGCTGCCGTCGCCGAGCAGGAATAAAAGAATCGCAAACTCCGAAACTAAAAACGAAAAAAAGAGCGCCACGAGCGAAAGGACGACAAGCGTCATTCCAACGGCAGGCTTAAAAAAATCGGACATAATTCCTCCTTTGGGAAAAAAGGGGACTGAGGTCTTGCGTACAAATATGGCGCTTGGTACAATTTATCACGAAGAGGGAGTTCTCCTGTCGAGATCGAGATTCGAAAGCCACGCACGAATGTCGAAGTCGAATTCGCTCGCGAGTTTCGCCGTGATAAGCCCGCGCATGATGTTCGAAAGCCCATCCGACAAAACAATGGCATCATCTGCGGTCGCAAACCTTTGATCCAGATCGGGATGGATCATTTTTCGACAAAACTCGACCAAATCGGCGTTGGCCGAGACGTCGCCAGGAAGGACTCTCGTAAGCATCTCGGGCAGATCCTTCTTTTGACGAATCATACTCTCAAGCGGCAAACCTTTTTGAGGATTAAGCGGATTCACGAAGAGATTCAGCCCGCCAAGGAGTTCGATAAGGACGTACCCCAAGCTACAAATGTCGGATTGGGGCGTGGGTCGGGCACCCGACAAAATCTCCGGCGCAGCGTATCGAGGCGTGCAGAGTTTCGACGGCTGCGCATCCTCCGTATAGAAGCAAGCCGCCCCGTAGTCGATAATTTTCGAGCAGCCCGTTCGTTTGAGCATGATATTTGCGGGCTTCAAGTCGCAATGGACAATTCCGTTCTCATGGAGTGATTTGAGGGCGCTCAAACAATTGCGCATAGCCGTGAGAGAAATCCCCGGCTTCAAACGCGGACGCTCTTTCCCCGGCGCAATCACGACCTCTAATCGAAACTTCAGTTCATTAGGAGAAAGATGTTTCCTCATCCAACGAAGAGTACTCTCGCTTTGTAGGCGCTGAAGATCGTATCCATCGACCCACTCCATCTCCATGATGCGGATACTGTCGCGCGACACCCAACTTCGCACGTATGCGATATTGTCGTGTTGAATACTTGCGATACGCGACGCGACGGCGGCATTATAACTCATCGCTTGACAATAGTCCTCCTCCGATCGAAACGGCTCCGGCGAGAAGAACTTGAGCGCAACGGGCTGCACGAAACCATCCGCCCCGGTACTCTCTGCAAAATAGACATCCCCTTGCCCTCCCGTGCCCAATTTCGCTTTTATCACCATGTTTCCACGAAGAGAAAGCTGCTCCATGCTCGTGAGTTTGGCATACGTTTTCACCAATTCGTTCGGAGGAAGACCTCCAGACGCATGGCGGGCAGAGACCGTCGGCTGCGCAAAATGGGTGTTGAATTGCTGGTCGCGAGACTCCGTTTCTTCCGAGAATCTGGGCGAAGGACAACGTCGTGTTGAATCCAAATTTCCCTGCGGCGTGTCAAAGGAGGGGTTTTGATCTTCTTCATTTGAGCGATTGCTTACCATTTTGAAATCCTTTCTTTAAGGGTGAGCTACAAGAGACACCTACAAGATATCACGAGCAGACTTTTTTGTCAATCCCCCCCTCCTCCGACTTTGGGGGGAATTTTTTCAACCCACATTTTTTTTCGCCGTGGTATACTCGTTCTCCTATAAAATTCCCGTTTTGCGCGACGCTTTGCGAGCCGTGGT
>JAUNBK010000119.1 GCA_030527105.1 Planctomycetia bacterium | reverse complement strand
AACTCAAGGGGGGGATGGCTCTTTTTTTCCCATTTTTTTTGTAAATGGAAAAAACGGCGCCGATATCCGTGCGGTGCAGCAGGGCAACCTCAACCAATCGACTATAGCAGGTTGGAGGAATGGAGAAATAAATTTTCCACTTTTTTGGGTTTATTCTCGTTTTTTCACTTGACTTGAAGCGATTTCCATGTAAAATGGATCGTGTGGCGCTTCCTGTTTGAAATTTTGGTTCCGTCCGCTGTTGGAGTTATGCGTCACGGTTCGCGAAGCGTCGTGCAAAACGCAATTTTGAAGTACATGCCTGTAAAATATCGTGAGGAGACTCGTATGTTGAAAAACTTCCTGAATTTATCGACCCTTGGTGGTTTTGCTGTGTTCATTTTCGCAGCGGCGGGGGCGTCGCGCGCCTCGGCTGAGAAATGGCAATTCGACCCGGCGTCTGTCGTGTTGCCGCAGGTCGTCATCCCAGAGATCGTCGTACCGGACACGCCAGATTTCTCGTGGGGCGGTGAGAAGAATGATGATAACGACCCCGTTTTCAACAGTGTCCTCGGCTGGGGCAACATCGTTCCGTGGAACTACACTTCGAGCAAGTACGCCACGAATCAGACGGAAAAATCCTATCTCATCGGAGATGGGGATTGTTGGAGCTACACGGGTCTCGTGATCAATGGCGGAAATTCAATCTACGTCACGAAATCGTTGACGCTCACACCTCTCGAGAAACACAACACCGACTCAACAATTGGGAACGACGCTGCGCTTTATATCTCGAATGATGCGACCTTTGACCTAAGGCAGGGTTCGCTCTCTGTGGGAGCCAATAGCGTCGGGACGTTCAGCGTCGATAGCGGCACTGCGACGATTGCAAATCAACTCAACGTAGGAACCGGCGCAAGCGGCAACGGCGTTGTGTATCTTTCGGGCGGAGCTATCACGACAAACGGGGCAAATATTTCGTCCAACGACATTGGCTCGCAAGGTGCTGTCTATATGACGGGGGGTACTTTTGCGAGCACGGGCGATTTTGCCGTCGGCAGCGGCTCGAGTGAATCTGCCTCTGGCGGTGGAAGCGGCGTCTTCGTCCAAACGGGCGGAACTTTTAATTACTCCGGTGCTTCATTCGCCGTGGCAAAAGGAATGGACAGCGAGGGACTCGTAGTTTTCACGAACGGAACCATCAACGCAACCTCCGTGAATATCGGCTTCGGCAGTTCTGGCACTTTTTATCAGTACGGAGGTTCTGTCTCAGGAACCCGCTACTTCTGCGTGGGAAACAAAGGGGCGAATGATAACTATGGCGTCTATCATCAATATGGCGGCACGGTCGAAAGTCCATGGATCACACTCGGGCATCAACGCAAAGCCCAGTACAACATGTACGAAGGTGCCACGATGAATCTCAGCACCGGAGGAAATGGTTTGACCATCGGCGACAATACCAGTGGTGTTTGTGAGTTCAACATGTACGGTGGGACTATCAACGCCGCAGGGAATGTTTATATTGGGAATAACGGAACCGCGACGTTTAACTTTCTCGGTGGTAGCATTGGTGCGGACGCGAATCTGAGCATCAATGCAAGATCGTCGCTCAATATCATTCCGGGCTTGGACGGTCCTGGAACGATCGACGTTGGTGGAACTTTCACGCAGAATGGGACCATTACCCTGAATTTGGACCATGGTCTTGGCTGTTGGACGGCTCCCTTGGATGGCACGGTTGATGTGCTCTCGATTAATGCCGGATCGACACCGAACGTCACAAACAATACCGTTCTGCTTTCGACGTCGTGGGAGGGCAACAAGCTGTCGCTCAGCTTGGTTCCCAATGTTGTCGATGGAGTTGTGACGTTTGCGGATATCACGTTCGCAACCGCTCGAGAGGTGGGCGTCCTCCAAATTGACGATCTTGGAGGGACTTCCATCGCTTTCGACCTTGAGAATGTTGGAGATGCCGGAGACTTGTCGCAATTCATATCGTGGATGAACGAGAATAATTGGGTCAATGTGAGCGCATTGGACGACGACAGCGTGTTGATCACGTCTCTGGGCGAAGCGGGTTGGAACGATGGCTTCCTGCTGTGGGATTTTTCGGACTACAACGCCGAGTTCGACACCAATGTCTTGCTGGCAGGGGCGTATGCTCATGCCTCGGAGGTTGGGGTTCCAGAGCCAAGCGCATGGGTACTTCTCCTTGCTCTCTCGGCAGGGATTTTGGGAGTTCGCCACGTCAACTTCCGCACCAAGGCGCAGCGCTAACGAATGTCCATGTATATTTGGAAGGGAAGAATATTATGAAACCTGTATATCTCGCCTCCCGCGTTGCGCTTGGTTTCGCGCTGGCGTTGTTCTTTGTGCAAATTCCGCTCGTGGCGCAAAAGGGCGGCGCTTTGTTTGCTGCGCCGGAAGGGGCTCGCTCCATTACGCCAGCAGATTTTGCTCCCCTCGCGATGCCAGAAATGATGTTCCCCAACCTCCAAACGAAGGGGTTGGAGCTTTGGACTCAAAACAAGGCAAAAGATCCCTCCGTCGTGTGGTTTCGGGATCGATATCTCATGTACTTCTCTATTTTTCCGACACGTGACACGCCCGCCCAATGTTGCTTAGGAATCGGAATTGCGGAGAGCAAGGACCTCACGCAGTGGCATCTCGTGGGCGTCGTCACGCCTCTGTGCGATGTGGATCAAAAGGGCTGTGGTGCCCCGTGCGCCAAGGTTTGGGACGACAAAGTTCACCTCTTTTATCAATCCTACGGGAACGGCGCGAAAGACACGATTCTTTACGCCACGTCGGACGATGGACTCCACTTCGCGCCGCACCCCGATGGGGCAATATTCTCCCCGTCCGGCGAGTGGACGAACGGGCGCGCGATCGATGCGGACTTCTTCGAATTTAAGGGAAAATGCTTTTTGTACGTTGCGACGCGCGACCCGAGCGGGAATATCCAAAAGATTGCCGTCGCCACCGCAGAAAGTCGAGACGAACTCGGAAGAGCGCATTGGAATCAGGCGGCAGACGACGCGATTCTGGAGCCGATTTTGCCTTGGGAAACGCTCTGCATCGAGGCTCCGACGCTCATTGAGAGAAACGGGCGTGCGTACATGTTTTACGCAGGAGGATACAATAACGACCCCCAGCACATTGGGGTTGCCGTGAGCGACGATGGGATTCATTTCACGCGACTTTGGGATGTTCCTTTCGTCACAAACGGACCAAATGGACAGTGGAACCACTCCGAGTCGGGACACCCCGGCATCTTTGAAGACCGCGACGGGCAGGATTATCTTTTCTTCCAAGGGAACGACACGCATGGGAAAACATGGTTCCTCTCGCGAGTGAAAATCGGCTGGAAATCTGCTGAAGGCTGCGAAATACCCTACGTGATGGAGTAGCGCACAAAATAGACGCGCCGATGATCCAGCCCATACCAAGAGAGTGAAATCTTGCGTGAAGCGTTAAAAAAGAGCCACCTTCTGCGGCGAGAAGGTGGCAAAACAAGCGCTGGAGGAAACTACATCAGGACAAAAATCATTGTCTGAAATTCATGTCGCACGTGACGCCGCCCGCTGCGGGGAGATACGCCTCGAGAACATAGTCCGCCACCATTCTCTGCGCGCTGAAGCGCCACGCCATGGTTCGGAGTGAGTTCATCATGCGCCGAATCCAAAAATGCGGCAGCCCGTCGGAATCGCGATGATAATACATCGGAATAACTTGGTTCTCCAAAACGTCCATGAGGGAAGCAGCGTCGCGCGCGTCGGTCTTTGCGTCGTCTGCGTGAGAGGAGCCGGAACCGATGGCAAAACCATTGCTGCCGTCGAAGGCTTCCGCCCACCAGCCGTCGAGGATGGAGCAATTCAAGACGCCGTTGAGAAGCGCTTTTTGTCCACTCGTTCCAGAGGCTTCGAGCGGTCGTCGTGGGTTATTGAGCCACACATCGACGCCCTGTACCAAATGGCGTGCAACGTTGATGTCGTAATCCTCCACGAACACGAAACGATTGTGGAATCTCTCGTCCTTCGCCAACTGGGTGATTCTCTGGATAAACTCCTTCCCCGGCTTGTCTTGCGGATGCGCTTTGCCCGCGAAAACGAACTGAATCGGGCGCTTCGCGTCGTCCATCATCCGTAGAAGTCGATCGAAATCCTGCATCATGAGCGTGGCACGCTTGTATGTGGCGAAACGCCGCGCGAAACCGATCGTGAGAACGTTCGGATCCATGCTGATTTCACGATTCTCGCCGCGACGCGCAGATTGGCGCTTCACGCGACGTTCGACAAACTCAAGCATGAGCGACTTGAGCGTGAGGTGGGTCTCCCACAACTCGCCCGGGTCGATTTTCTCCACCTCGTTCCACGTCTCGGGGAGCCAGTGTCTATCGATCCAGTCAGGCTTAAAATAGCGGTCGAACAAGGTCTGCATCTGCCAAGCGAGCCAGCTTGCGAGATGGACGCCGTTGGTGATGTGCCCGATCGGCACCTCATTTTCGCTGCGTTTTGGCCAGAGAGGCGCCCACATTTTCCTTGAAACGATTCCGTGGAGGCAACTCACGGCATTGGCACGACGCGAAAGTTTGAGTCCTAAAACGGTCATACAAAAATATTCGCCATGATCGTTCACGTCGACACGCCCCATGGACATGAGTTGGTGAAAGTCGATTCCCAACTGTCTTTGCAAGGGACCGAGGTGTTCCTGGACGAGATCTGGCGCGAATCGATCGTGCCCTGCCGGGACGGGAGTGTGCGTGGTGAAACACGTTGCTTGAGCGATCCGTCGGACAGCTTCGTCGAAGGAGATTCCGTCGTCTTCCATTGCGCAGCGGACGGCTTCAAGCGTCGCGAACGCGCAGTGTCCCTCGTTAAGATGAAAGACACCGGGGTGAATTCCGAGCGCATGGAGCGCACGCACGCCACCGATGCCAACAACCATTTCTTGGCGGATACGCATTCTGCTGTCGCCACCATAGAGACGGGAGGTCAAACCTCTGTCGCTCTCGCCATTTTCGGGCAAATCGCAATCCAACAAATACAAATCGACGCGCCCGACCTGCATTTTCCACACTCGAGCATGAATCGCGCCCGAGTCGGTTTCGATTTTGACGATAAGCCTCTGCCCCTCCTTGTCGAAGACGGGCTGCATCGGGAGATTGTCGATATTCGTGCGCAAGTATTCTTCCTGCTGCCAGCCCTCGTGGTCGAGGAATTGTTTGAAATATCCCTGATCATAAAACAAACCGACGGCAACGAGCGGGACGCCGAGTCCGCTTGCGCTTTTGACGTGGTCTCCCGCGAGGATTCCGAGACCACCGGAATAAATGGGGACAGATTCGTGAATGCCGAATTCAAGTGAAAAATACGCGACGGGCTTGGATCCGAGCACTCCGACGTTTTGGGCCGCCCATTCGGGACGAGAGTCCATGTATTGATTCATGCGACGATACGCATAATTGATTCGGCTCTCCAGAACCATTTCGCTTGCGCGCGTTTCGAGAGCCTCGGGAGTAAATTCTCTCAAGAGAGCAATGGGGTTGTGGTCGAGCTTTCTCCAACGTTCTGGAGCGAGGTCGCGGAACATCGCGATTACGTCGGGATGCCAACTCCACCAAAGGTTGTGTGCAAGTTCCCAACACTTATCGTAGAGCGACTTGCTCGACACGGGACGTATTTCGGTACTATCCACAAAATTATCTGCGTTCGTCATGTTTCCTCCTGATAAAACTAAAAAGACAAGAAAAACCACCTGCCTGCTCCAACAGGCTCGTGCGTATTATACACTTTTTGCGAGAAAATACAATCCTGAAAGCCTCTTTTCTCCCCAAAAAAGGGAAAATTTGTCGAATTTGTCGTTTCTTGGACTTTTTGGGGTTGTTTTTTCTCGTCCCACATGGTATAATACCGCGAGGTTTTGTGTGTGATTCGCCGAAATGTGCGCCGTTGGAGGGGTACAAAACATGGTTAGTTTTTTTCATCCAGTTTGAGGAGTTTTTTGATGAAAATCCGAATAATCCAATTTTTAATCATCTTGGGGGTCTGTCTGACGCTGTTCGCGTCGAAGCCTGCTGTGGCGCAAGAGGCGGATCTTGTTGTCTCTTTGTCGAGCATGAGCGACGTCAACCAGAAGTTCTTCCCTGCGCTTCAGAAGATTGATCCCCAAAGCGCTACGCTGGTTCAAATCTTCATGGCACCAGGAAAATTCGTCCCAATGGGAATGGATTCCACACTACCAGTTGGATACGTCGTGCAAAGTGGTACGCCGATGCCGGGGACGTGCGTCTTTATTCCTGCGTCAAATTATGCCATTCTCGCCAGTTGGTTCGACAAAACGCAAAGCGACGGTGCCTTCCCTCAAGCGGAAATTACCCAGTCGGGCAAGTATGGCATCATCGCCGATCCCAACTTTGAGGGCGACCCGGACCCCGCCGTTTTAGACGGTCTTGCGTCGAAATACCTTCTCGGTGTCGATGTCAAAGTCGATGCTTGGGCGGATTTTGTCACGGGTTTGGTCGCCTCGCAAGGGACGGCATCTGCGGAAGACCTCGCGAAATTGAAGGAGGGACTTGAGGACATTGATCGAATTCAATTCGGTTTGAATATCGATGAAAAGGGAGATTTTACCCTGAGTGGTTTCTTCTCTGCCAAACCGGGCACGAAGTCCGCCGGGCTGCTTGAAAAAGCCGCGAAATCGAAGTCTTTGCTCAGTGGGTTCTATAATCCGGACGCTGCTGTCGCTTTCCAATATGTTGGTGCGATGGATCCTGCCGTTGCGGAACAGTTCGCGAATCAAAAAGGCGCGGCAGGCGTTGAAATGGGAGCCACAGCAAGCGCAATCGTAGAAGCATTCCTGAACGCTCCCTATGTGGACATGGCGGGATCTGTTTTCGTCGATGGAAACGGAAGTCTTTCTTTCATCGCGGGGGGGCAAGTCGCTAATGGAAAAGATATTGTCGACGTGATCGCTCAAGCGATTGAAGACGGGGAGATTGAAGGCGAGTTGAATGTCGACAAAGTTGGAAAATCCATCTCCATCCACGAAGTCACTTCGCCCGACGGAACAACAATGGCGATTGCCACGCACTCCAAGTTCGTTTTCATTGCCCTGGGGCAAGAAGACCCGGTTGCTACGCTCAAAGCCGCCATTATCGACACCCAGAAAGCGAAAATGCCCAAGAATCCTTCGAGATTCGTGTGCGATATGGAAAAATTCAACCCAATGTTCCCCGACCTTGGTCTTTCGGGAAAAATCCAAGGTGCCCAAGTCGTCAAAGGAACTGTCGTCAACAATCGTGTCGTCTTTAGCAACGCTGCGGTCGCGTCATTGGTGAAAATCGGCAAAATGATGAGCGGCATGATGGGAGCAGGTGGAGCCGAAGGGATGGACATGTTCGAGGAAGACGAAGACTTCGAGTTCTAGATCGTTTCGCACTCAGCTGATGAGCATAAAATTGAGGACGGCAGGTTGAATTGCCGTCCTTTTTTAGTCGTATATGCACCCAATAACGCAGCATTTTACCCTTTTTTGATAAAATCGTCAATAATTGGAATCATCCTTTCGAACGCATCCTCAACGACATAATGTCCCGCGTCGTTAAAGGGATAAATCTCCGCCTGCGGGAAAAAATATTGGAATCGCTCCATAAATTCAGGAGTAAAACACCAATCTTTCATGCCCCAAATGAGACAAACGGGGTGGTTTCGAAATTTCGCAAGGTCGTTCTCAATCCTCACGAGCGTTTCGTAACTCCGATCCTTCTTGGAGAGGGGAATATCTCGCACAAATTCGTGCGTAGCCGTCCGATTCCTCCATGAATTGTACGGCGCGAGCAAGCCACCACGCACTTCTCGAGTCATGCGCTCACGCCGACACGTCGCCATTCGCACGGCACCTCGAGCAAAAGCGTTGAATCCTTTTATCGCAATGTCCCCAAAAATCGGAACTCGGCACACGCGAATCCTCCATGGGCAACGATTGAAGCGGAACGCGCCCGTGTTGCACAAAACGAACCGCGCAAAGCGCTCTGGCACGCGCTGAGCCGCGCCGAGTCCAATTGCGCCGCCCCAATCGTGAGCGATGAGCGTGATATCTTTCAAATCCAACTTGAGAATCAACTCCACCAAATCATCGATTCGTCTCTGGAGCGTGAAAGGGTACTCTTTTTTGGACGGCATGGCAGAGAGTCCGCAGCCGATGTGGTCGGGCGCGACGACGCGATAATTCCCCTTGAACGCGTCGATGAGATTCCTCCAATAAAACGACCAAGTTGGATTCCCATGTACCATGAGAAGCGGCGCGCCGATTCCTTCGTCAACATAGTGGTACCGAAGGTTCTGAATGAATATTTCTTTGAACGAATAAGGGTATAAATCGTGCCAATCCCTCATGAATCGAGAACTCCTGGATCCCTCAAAAAAAGAAGATGAGAATTGCCAAAGGAGACAATTCTCATAAAACAAGTGTCGACAGCGTAAATCATATTAGAACGCCGCCAAAGCGTCCGCCTCTTCTTTGCGGATATCGAAAATTCGATCAAGATTCATGATCGTGAACAATTCTCTAATGTCGGGCGCGATATTGCACAACTTGAGCGAGCCGTTTCGCACGACCACTTTTTTGTAGAGCATGATCAACTTCCCAAGCGCGGCGCTCGAGAGAAAACCCACCTCCGAAAAATTGAGAACGATCTTATGGTGCTGCCCCTGCTCCACGAGAGAAAACAGCTCGTTCCCCAATTCGAAAATATTAATATCGTCAACAATGCGATTGTCGAGCAAATGGACAACGCAAATATCGTCAATGAGATTCAATGCAATGTGTCGATAATCCGACATAGAAATTACTCCTTGGAAATAAATTTGTTACGTGCTCATCGTAATTTACACTGGCGCTCAAATGGATTTGAGCATTCACGAAGTTTCGGGAGCCATGGTGCGTAGCGCCAACGGCGGACAAAACCGAAAATTCTAACGCGAAGTATCATATATACTCGTTCTCCTACAAAAATCCCGTTTTACGCGACGCTTTGCGAGCCGTGGTGCGTAGCTCCAACGGCGGACGGCACCGGAAATTTCAACGAGAAGTATTATAAAACTCCCGCGCTTCTCGAAAAGTCGCGAAAGTGCGGAAATTTCTACAAAAAGGACGTCTCCGCGTCTGCATCCTCTCCCACGTCTTGTTCAGCTTCCGCCTCGGCTTCAACGATCACTTCCGTCGTCTGCGGATAGGGGTCTCTCTCCGGCGCATTTTGGATGGGATCCTCGAGGCTGACTCTCACGTCGCAAACCACCGTAGCGGATTCCGACGAAACGTTCGTCAAATTCTCCGGTGGCGGCGTCGATCGATACTTCTCAAGCGTGACCTGATTCCCCGCCTCGTTGAAAGACACGTTCGTCATAAACGAGCGCATCAGCTTCACGCCACGACCACACGGACGCTCGAGAAAATCCTCCAACGTCGGGTCAGGCAGATTGTTCGGGTCAAACCCGGGTCCCTCATCATGAATACTCGCCAAAAAGCGTTCGGGAGAAACCTCCAAATGAACCGTCACGGCAAGTCGATTGTTCGATTGGTTCCCATGCCGAATAGCGTTCACCAACGCCTCCTCCAACGCAAGGTGAATGGCGAAAACATCTTTCTGCGTCCACGCGAATTCTTCCAACTGCGACAAAACGCTGTCCATAATTGCGTGACCTGCTTCCGTTTTGCTTGGAATGCAATAATCCTTCTTCCAAAAAAGGTTTTCTTCTGCCGTCATAATGTCCACCATTGTCCCATACGTTCAAATTCCAAATTATACTTGTCGTACTTTAAAATTTCGGTTTTCACGAAGTTTCTGGAGCCGTGGTACGTACTCCAACGGTGGCAAAACCGGAAATTTCAACACGATGTATTGCAAAATTGCTACGGAGTCAGTCGAAATAGCGCCCTCTCCTCCATAACTATTTTCGGCTAAAGTTTCCCCACGCTTAAATATAACTCCATTTCTCCCTTTTTTAAAGGGGGGGATTCTCGACTTATCGAAAATTTTTTCGAGGAAAAAGCCAGATTTTAGAGCACGACAGGCATAAAAACAAAAAACGGCATAGCCAATATTTCTACCGAACATGCCGTTTTCCAAGAAAAAAGTGACTCAAACGCGAATTTTACGCTTTCGCCTCGTCTTCGTATGCTGTGGGGTTCTTCCCAAAGAGCAAGAAGATAACGAAACCAATCGCCAGCATCACGAGCGGAAGCCGATAAATCTTCCCCCAGTCGTTCGTCTGAATGCGTTGATAATCTTTGAGCGACACTTCAACCGCGTCGTCCTGAACTTCTTCAACCTTCACGCCTTTGATCGTCGCATACGCAACGCGGAAGACCTTCTTCAATTCTTCCTTGGTGTATTCCGCCCCGCCGATCGTCACCTTCTCGGGAAGCGCGTCAATGTCTTTCATCGTGATTTTCCCATCTTTTGCAACCCCTTTGCCAAGGTGTGCGAATTTGGCTACCGCAGCGGCTGCCTCAGGAGCCGCAACATCGGGCGTCTCGGCAGGAGTTTCGACGGCTGGCGCTTCGGCAGGAAGCTC